>CAINDI010000018.1 GCA_903847335.1 uncultured Verrucomicrobiota bacterium
CACACGCTGTCCCGCTCCGAAGCCGACTACACGCAACTGCCAGTGCTGGCCGCCTGGCTTCAACAGCACCGACCGGAATTCGTCATCAACTGCGCCGGCTACACCGGCAAACCCAACGTCGATGCCTGCGAACTGCACAAGGCCGCCTGTCTCCACGGCAACGCGGTCCTCCCCGGCGTCATCCGCACCGCCTGCGAACATGCCGGCGTGCCTTGGGGTCACGTCTCCTCAGGCTGCATCTACACCGGCGCCAAACCCGACGGCACCGGGTTCACTGAGACTGACCCGCCCAATTTCACATTCCGCCAGGACAACTGCAGTTTCTACAGCGGCACCAAGGCGCTCGGCGAAGAAGTGCTCGCCGGCGCGGCGCAGTGCTACATCTGGCGACTGCGCATCCCGTTCAACGAAGGCGAAAACCCGCGCAATTACCTGACCAAAGTCATGCGCTACCAGCGCCTGCTGGAAGCGCGCAACTCGCTCTCGCAACTCGATGAGTTTGTTCGCGCCTGTTTCGCGTGCTGGCAGAAGCGCGTCCCGTTCGGTATCTACAATGTGACCAACCCGGGCTCCGTCACCACCCGCGAAATTGTCGAGCTCATCAAGCAAAGCGGCGTCAGTCATAAGCAATTCGACTTTTTTAGCGACGAGGCCGAATTCATGCGTGTCGCCGCCAAGACGCCCCGCTCCAACTGCGTGCTCGACACCACCAAGCTCCAGCAAACCGGTATCGTGCTCACTGAGATCCACGACGCCGTTGTGAAGGCACTCCGCCGCTGGAAAACCACCTCATGAAAACCATCCTCATCACCGGCGGCGCCGGGTTCATCGGGTCGAACTTCGTCCGGTATCTGCTCCAAACCGAGCCGGCTGTCACCATCGTCAACCTCGGCGGCGACAACCAGCCGCCCACAACATCGACATCGTGCACGGCATCTGCGCACTGCTCGACGAGTTGTTGCCGCAATCGCCCCACCGGCCGCACGCCGCGCTGATCAAGTACGTCACCGACCGGCCCGGCCACGACCGGCGGTATGCGATGAACATCACCAAGCTCGCGACCGAACTCGACTGGAAGCCGCGTCATTCATTGGCCACCGGCCTGCGCGCGACCGTGCAATGGTATTTGGACTATCCCGCCTGGATCACCGCCATCCGGCGCCAGGCGGGTTATCAAGACTGGCTGAATCAAAACTACGCAAAACGAGGAAGCTGACCCATGAAAGGCATCATCGCTAGCCAGCGATAAAGGCACGCGCCTGCACCCAATTACACTTGCTGTCAGTAAACAATTGCTTCCGGTTTTTGACAAACCGATGATTTACTATCCGTTGACGACACTCATGCTCGCCGGCATTCGAGAGATAAGTAATTAGCACACCGGAGGATTTACCATTGTTCCGGCGGCTACTCGACGACGGTCAGCAGTGGGGTTTGAAATTGAGTTACGCTGAGCAGGACCAGCCGCGCGGTTTAGCGGATGCTTTTCTTGTCGGTCGCGATTTTGTAAAACGTGATCCGGTCTGTCTGATTCTTGGTGACAACATTTTTTTCGGACACGGATTACCAGAAATCTTGCGCGGCGCGGGCGAGCGCGGCGATGGTGCGACAGTTTTCGCTTATCCGGTACGTAATCCACGCGCTTACGGTGTGGTGGAGTTTGATGCGAATGGGAAGGTGCTCAGTATCGAGGAGAAACCAGAGCATCCGAAGTCAAATTTCGCGGTACCGGGTGTTTATTTTTACGATGGTCGGGTGGTGGAGTTTGCCTCAAAAATGCGGCCTTCGTCACGTGATGAATTAGAGATTACCGATTTAAACCGGTTGTACATGAAGCGCGGTGAACTTCGAGTCGAAATGTTGGGGCGCGGCATCGCGTGGCTTGACGGCCGGTACGCACGAGTCATTATTACAGGCAGCAAACTTTGTCCAGGCGGTACAAGACCGTCAAGGATTGATGATCGCGTCACCGGAAGAAATTGCATTTCGTCGAGGTTGGATTAACGTGGATCAATTGCTCGCGCTTGCGAAGAGAATTCCAAATGACTACGGCGCGTATCTCACCCAGCTTATCAAGACACCATAATGCTTTACCGTCTTGACTTTAGTCTGTATTTCCTTCCTTGTAATGCGAATGTCTAGTAAGACTGCATCAATTTCCATGCGCTACGTTGCGAAAGAGAAAGATCCATTTTCAAGCCATTCCCTGATCTTGGCGAAAGTTGGGGGTGGATATGGACGGCGACTGCTTGATGTGGGTTCAGCGCAAGGAGTCTTGGCTGAGCGATTTACCCAACGCGGGTTTGAGGTAACGTGTATCGAAGGTGACTCACAATTAGCGGCAATGGCGCAGAGTAGGTGTCACAAAGTAATTTGTGCAGATTTGGAAGGTCCACTCCCGCAGCTTGAAGGTCGATTTGATGTGATTGTCTATGGGGACATTTTGGAGCATTTGAAAAATCCGTTAGATTTTTTCCGTGCGTTCAATCAATATCTTACGCCGACAGGAATAGTCATCGTGTCAGTGCCAAATATTGCGCATTTATTTGTCAGGCTCAGCCTACTAATTGGACGCTTTGAATACATGGAATGCGGTATCTTGGATCGTACACATTTGCGCTTCTTCACTTTGGCCAGTTTTCGGAAGTTTTTATCGACCGCTGATGTGATTACAGTTGAAATCTGTGCGACACCAGTGCCGCTTTATTTGGTTTGGCCAGCTTGTAAAAAGCGGTTGTGGTTGCAGGTGCTTCATCATATCAACGCTACCTTATCGAGTACTTGGAAAACAATGTTCGCTTACCAATTCGTTGCTGTGGCTCAACAGAAGGTGAAACCATGAAACCTAAGGTTATCGTTGTTATGCCGGCGTATAATGCCGAGCGTACATTACGAATGACGTATGAAGAGTTACCGAAGGACATCGTTAGTTCGGTAATCCTTGTTGACGATGGATCGAGAGATGAGACGCTCACAATCGCGCGTGAATTGGGTTTGGAGGTGTTCTTGCACAATCGTAATTACGGTTACGGTGCCAACCAGAAAACCTGTTACACTGAAGCCCTTCGGGCGGGTGCTGATATCGTGGTCATGGTTCATCCGGATTATCAGTACGATCCCCGGCTGGTTCCAGAAATCATTGAGCCGATTATTAAAGGCGAGGCGGACGTGGTGTTTGGCTCGCGGCTCAAAAAAGGTACGGCATTGCAGGAAGGTATGCCATGGTGGAAGTACTGCTCTAACCGGTTTCTAACATGGACTGAGAACGTAACGTTTGGACTGCAACTCTCGGAGTTTCACACGGGCTACCGAGCATTTCGCCGTGAGGTGCTAGAGTCTGTGAACTACGCGATGAACAACGACGGCTTTATCTTCGACCAAGAAATCGTGGCGCAAGTTGTCGCCGGAGGATTCTGCATTGCAGAGATTGCGGTGCCGACACGCTATTTTGCGGAGGCTTCCTCTGCGAGTTTTGCTGCGAGTACAATTTACGGCCTGAAGATTTTGTGGCTAATGCTGAGGTACCGGCTTTCTCGGTGGAAATTGGTTTCTGGGCGGCAGTTTGTCAGCTTGCGGGCCCGGTACACTAAGTTGACGTCTTTAAACTGATGACGCAGATCCAAAAACAACCACAGAAATTGGGCAGCCGGAGTGTACGTCCGTTGTTGATTTTCCTTGTCTTCTACGCGTTGGTCTTTTTTGCGTTGGCAGTTCGGAAGTTCAATGTAATGAATTCCAACACCGGTGACATGGCGACCATTGTTAACTCATTTTGGAATACGCTACACGGGCGTTTTTTCTATTGCATTTACATTGGCATGAGCCATTTCGGCGTCCATGTCACACCTGCTATCTTGGTTGCGTTGCCATTCTACGCGATTGTGCCCAGTCCCTACACCTTGCTACTCCTTCAATCGCTTGTGATTGCCTCGGCGGGCTTCCGTTTTTTCTATTGGCTCGCAAAGTTCTTGAAAACGAGCGCGCTGCGTGGCTGATGACAATCGGCTTCCTTTTCTATCCAACCATCGTTACCAATCACGTCAATCAAATCCATTGGGAGTACTGGGCGCTGCCATACGTGGTGGCGGCCGTATATTTTTACAACGAACATCGGTTCGGACCTTTTGCTCTCTTCGCAGTGCTAGCGATGACTGGACAGGAAAGTTCACCGCTTACGGTGGCGGCTTTCGGCATCTATGGCGCGATTTGCCGGAGGCCGGCTAAGTGGATTCTAACGCCAATCTTGATGGCACTGGTCTACGGTGTGCTTGTATTCAAGGTGGCAATTCCGCATTTTGCCGGTGACCGAGGTTACGTGGTCGCGCATTACTTTGGCGATCTCGGTAACACACCGGGTGAGTTCATTAAAACCTGTTTGACGCAGCCCTGGCGACCACTCGGACAAGTCTGGAATCTTGATCGTGCGATTTACCTCCTCCAACTGTTGCAGCCGCTCTTGTGGATTCTACCGTTATGCGCACCGGAGTTTGTGCTAGTCCTGCCGAGCTTAGGTATCAACCTAATCGTCAATGAACCTGGCTTTCGCGTAATCGCCTGGCACTACAATCCGACTGTCGGGGCATTACTATGTGTGGCTACGCTCTTTGGGATTCGGCAATTGGTGAAGCGCTGCGACGGTAGATGGGGTTGGTTGCCGGGAACATTCGGTCTAGCCTTTGCAGTTTGCGCTCTCTGCATCTCCAGTTGGATGCTGTGGTTCAACCTAAATGATTACCAAGCCCGACCGGATGGGGATGCGCTCCGCAAAGCGGAGTCCCTCGTGCCACCACACAAGTCAATTTTGTCGCCCATCACCATGATGGCGCGTTTCGCAGATCGACCGATTGTACTGCCTCTGATGCAATTCGACCCGCGCCATGTGATGAGTGATCTATGGTCGCGCGAAAAGCTATACACATTGGACTACATTATCTTGGATGGCAATGAACGCCGTTTCTCTATGGAAGTTATAACTCGGGACATAGTTATGTCATTTTATACGAATTCAAACTATGTACTAATCTTCAATGAAGATAACGTCTTTGTGTTTCGCCGGCGCGAATCCGTTCTGCTTACTCCTTGAGTAACGTCTTTATGATCTTCAGTGAAAGTAGTTGTCCAAATGCAATCCAGTGCCTACATTTGCGCTGCCCATGAATCGCACTAGAACCCAGCCAGCCAGCAAAACGCGCCATGTGATCGCGTCAGTCCCCCTGTTGTTAGTCTTGGTACAAGCAGGGATGTTTTTCGTCGGACTTGAGGTGCCACTACAGCGATTAATTAGACTGTGGGGAAAGTCATATCAGGAACGACAGTCGCTGACGTGGCCAGTGGGGCGAGCGTTCTTGCAACTGGCCGAACAACTTCCACCGGACGCAAAAATTTACATTGAAGACCCACAAGGCACGTATGAGTGGGTTTATCGTCATGCATTTTATTACTTATACCCGCGGCACGCAACAATCTCGCTAACGGATCATCGCTATGAAGATCCAAAGGAATTTTCACAATGGAATGAGTATCCAAATGAAGCGTGGTTGGTTAGTAACAAATTTACCTATGTCGTGAGCTTTAAAAATGGAATTCATGTCCGTGCTATAACTCCATCCGTGCCTTATTATCCCCATGCCACCCCCTGATAATTTTTTAGCCCTACTGTTTGCCGTCCTAGTGATCTTGTTTGCTGGGGCGGTGATGTTCTACACCATCGTGCAAGACCCGTTGCGTTTTACTCGTTTGGAGCGTTTGGCCTACTGCTATCCGCTGGGGCTTGCAGCGCTCGCGATGCCGATGTTTCTGATGTCATGGGCTGGATTTCATATTTGGGTGTTGCCAGTGCTGACCTTTATTGGATTCGTCGCAGTTACCGCCTATGCGATTCGGCGTATTTCTCCGGCCACTCTTTGGAAGCGAAATCCCCAAGCGGTGCCAATGGAGACATTCACCGAGTTTGAGTGGTTTCTGCTTCTTATTATCGTTGGCTGTTTGGTGGTGCGCACCCTGACCTCGCTTGCAATTCCGTTGAATGATGGTGACGGGCATGCAATCTGGTGCTTCAAGGCAAAAATCCTTTATTTCGATACAATCCGAACCACAGATTACTTTACACGTAATGAATTGAGTTACTCACACACCCGGTATCCCTTGTTGGTGCCCTTGATGTACGCGTGGGTTTCAACGGTCGTAGGACACTGGGATGACATGGGCATTTTCATCCTCAATCCAATTAATCTAGTGGCCTTTGCGATCTTACTATATTGCACACTCCGGAAGTTTGCTGCCCGGCCAGTAGCGCTCATGGTCACAGCGATCTTATCGTCACTACCGGCACTGATGCATTATGCAGAATGTGGACAGGCGGATGTTCCGTTGATGCTCATCAGCGGTTCCGCATTATTTTGCCTCTTCGATTGGATCCAGAGCCGGCGCATGAGTTCAATCGTTCTTTCCGCATTCCTAATCGGCGGCGCGCTTTTTACAAAGGAAGAAGGAAAGATTCTATTCGGAGCGCACGCATTAGTGGCAGGATTATCAATTTTTATTGCTGCGCCGCGTTCCGAACACAAGCGGCTGTTGGGTCATCTCGGTTTGTATTTAATCATCGGGTTCCTTTGGATTATCCCGTGGTTGATTTTCCAGCGAACGATTCCGGTCGGCGAAGAACAATTTCGTCCAGTGACATTTAGCAATATTCGCTGGGACCAGATTCCGACGCTCTGCCACACCGTGTTCCAAAACGCCATGCGGCTTTATAATGGCTTTGGACTTCCGAAATGGAACTTTCTCTGGCCGATTATTGTGTTATTCTTAGTTGTTTCCAAGGCACCTCGTTTCTATCCGTATAACTGTCTTGTACTTGTTTTTATTTTGCACGCGTCTGCTGTGTCTCTAGTTTGGATTTGTACTACCGATTCGTTGACGTTAGAAGCCAACGAAGCCGGTTGGGAGCGCTATACTCTGATTATGATGCCGCCCATACTGTTGGTGTTTGGCAAGTGTATTAATGAATGGTGGTGCCTTTGGAAGGCACTACGAATTGGGGAAAACCAATAGAAAAACAATGTGTCGGCTGCGCGTTCTATTAGTTTCTGTAATTTGCGCAAAAATGCTGTGTATTTAATAGCGGCGCTAATACCTATTGGCGGACGTTTAATGGCTGACTAATTTTACTTGTCACCGGTGTCGCGGGGCGAGTATAAATTTTATATGACGCATTCGGAAATCTATTTACAGGAAGCCGAGCAAGTCACATCGAAGATTGACCATGCAGTGATTGAGCGGATTGCATATGGTTTAGCGGAGCTGCGTGAGCGTGGTGGTCGCTTGTTTTTGCTCGGCGTTGGTGGAAGCGCAGCCAATTGCAGCCATGCGGTCAATGATTTTCGAAAACTCGCCGGAATCGAAGCCTATGCGCCAACCGATAATGTTGCTGAGTTGACCGCACGCACCAACGACGAAGGTTGGGATACAGTATTCGCCGCATGGTTGCGCACCAGCCACGCTAACAAGAATGACGCAGTGTTTGTGCTGTCGGTTGGTGGCGGCAATGTCGAGAAAAATGTCAGTGTGAATCTCGTACGGGCGCTGGAGGAGGCAAAACGCCGAGGGCTAAAAATTTATGGCGTAGTCGGTCGCGATGGCGGTTATACCAAAAAAATTGGAGATGAGGTCGTAATTGTACCAACAGTGAATAGTGCTCGCGTGACACCGCACACAGAAGCGTTTCATGCAGTGGTCTGGCATTGTCTTGTCTGTCATCCTAAGGTGATGGTGCAGGAGAATAAGTGGGAGAGTGTAGCGCGTTGAACCGTGCGGTCTTCCTTGACCGCGATGGGGTGATTAGTCGAACATTCGTGCGCGACGGTAAGCCCTACGCCCCGACTACTCTCGAAGAGTTTGAACTACTGCCGGGGGTCGTGGTCGCGATTGCGGCCTTGAAAAAAGCCGGTTTTCGGGTAATCGTAGTTACCAATCAGCCCGACGTTGGCGCCGGCAAGGTGGCGCGGGCGACAGTGGAGGCGATGAATGCCCGGCTCTGGGCAGAATGTGGTGTGAACGATGTGCGCGTATGTTATCACACAGAGGCGGATCAGTGTGATTGCCGGAAACCCAAGCCGGGGTTGTTGATTGAGGCCGCTTGCGATTGGGCAGTGGATTTGCAGTTTTCGTATATGGTGGGTGACCGGTGGCGAGACATTGGCGCTGGCCAGCAGGCCGGATGTCGAACAGTGCTCGTTGATTGTAATTATGCAGAAAAACAAGCGGAGAACTCAGACATCGTAGTAAAATCGTTACCGGAAGCGGTTCAAAAAATTCTCACGGAGATAAAATATGACGGCAATCCATGACTTAACGATAAAACTTTTTGCGGATGGTGCGGAGTTAAAGGTCATATCCGAATTGAATCGGAATCCATTGATCAAAGGGTTCACGACCAACCCAACGTTGATGTGTAAGGCCGGCATCGCGGACTACAAGACATTCTCACTCGATATGCTGAAGATTGTGCCCGATAAGCCGGTTTCCTTTGAAGTGTTCTCAGACGACTTCGCAGAGATGGAAGCCCAAGCGAACCAAATCGCGTCGTGGGGTGAGAACGTTTACGTCAAGATCCCGGTCACTAACACGAAGGCGGAGTTCTCCGGCCCGCTAATCAAATGTCTCGCTGCGGCCGGTATACAGTTGAACATCACAGCGATGATGACGCCATCGCAGGTTACAAAAGTTCTGGCGTGCTTAAACCCGAAGGTCTCCAGCTTCGTCTCAGTCTTTGCTGGACGCATCGCTGATTCAGGGCGCGACCCGGTACCAATCATGGCCGAGTGTGTGAAACTTTTAAAACCCAACCCCAAAGCGGAACTCATTTGGGCTAGCCCTCGCGAGTTGCTTAACATTATCCAAGCCGATTCAATTGGTTGCCACATCATCACCGCAACCAACGATGTCTTATCGAAACTGTCAAATATCGGCAAGGATTTGGACCAATATTCTTTGGAAACTGTACAGATGTTCCGGCAAGATGCCGTGAAAGCAGGATTTACAATCAAATGAAAAAAATTCTCGTTGCCGGTGGCGCTGGATATGTCGGCTGTATCCTTGTGCCAAAACTCCTCACAGCTGGTTACCAAGTGGTCGTCTATGACCTGATGTTGTTCGGTGCGGATGGCCTTCCGAAACACCCTAACCTCGAAGTCATCGAAGGCGACTTGCGCGACATACCGGCGTTCACTCAAGCCCTACAGGGTGTCCACAGCGTCATTCATCTCGCCTGCATTTCCAACGATCCGAGCTTTGAGTTGGATTCTGCGCTCAGTAAGGCCATCAACTTCGACTGTTTTGAGCCGGCCGTCATCACCTGTAAGAAAGTCGGCGTGAAACGGTTCATCTACGCCTCGACTAGTTCCGTATACGGCGTCAGCGACGCGCCGGAAGTCACCGAGGAGCATCCGCTCGTCCCTTTGACCGACTACAACAAGTACAAAGGCTTGAGCGAGCCGCTGCTGTTGAAGCATCAGTCACCAGACTTTACGACGGTCATCATTCGGCCGGCAACGGTTTGCGGATACTCACCACGGATGCGGCTTGATCTTTCGGTCAACATTCTCACCAACTTGGCAATAAATAAGGGCGTCATCACGGTGTTTGGTGGTTCGCAGAAGCGCCCGAACATCCACATCGACGACATCGCCGAGTTGTATGTGATGTTGCTGGAGTTTCCGAAGGAGAAGATTGACGGCGAAGTGTTTAATGCCGGCTACGAGAACTTCACTATCGCACAAATCTCCGAGATGGTTCGCAAAGTCGTTGAAGAACAATTCCCAGAGAAAGCGCCAATCCGCGTTGAGACCACGCCGTCCAATGACCTGCGGTCTTACCACGTTTCATCGAGGAAGATTGCCATGAAGATTGGCTTTATCCCGAAGAGGAGCATTGAGGATGCAGTGCGCGATCTCTGTCGGGCTTTTAAAGCCGGCAGGCTCCCGAACAGCCTCACCGATGACCGGTATTTCAACGTCAAAACGGTCAAGAAGATTGGCCTGAAATGAAGATTGCAGTCGTTACAGGCGGGGCTGGGTTTATTGGTAGCCACATGGTAGATTTACTTCTCGCCGAGGGTTACCGGGTTAACGTCATTGACAATCTTGTTGGTGGAAGGCTCGACAATCTCGCCCACCACAAAGGCAACTCGAACCTCGTTTTTACCAAACAGGACTGCCGGGATCTCAAGCCCGGTGATCCGTTGTTCCAAGGCGCGGAGTTCGTTATCCACTTTGCCGGCATTGGTGATATCGTGCCTTCGATTGAACGACCGGTTGATTATTTGTCCGCGAATGTCATGGGCACGGTCGGAGCACTCGAAGCAGCGCGAGCAGCCAAGGTGAAGAAGTTCGTTTACGCCGCGTCGTCGTCCTGCTACGGCCTTGCGGCGGTGCCAACTACTGAGGCTGCGCCGATTCAACCGCAGTATCCGTACGCTCTCAGTAAGTTCATGGGTGAAGAAGCTGTCTTGCATTGGGGGCAATGCTACAAGTTGCCGGTCGTCTCGATTCGTATCTTCAACGCCTACGGCCCGCGCTCGAAAACCACCGGCGCGTATGGTGCAGTGTTTGGCGTGTTCCTTGCACAGAAGCTAGCCGGCAAGCCGTTCACCGTCGTTGGCGATGGTATACAGCGACGCGATTTCGTGTTCGTGACCGACTTAGCGCGAGCATTCTATGCGGCGGCCACGTCGCCAAAGACGCAGGAGATTTACAACGTCGGTGCCGGCAACCCGCAGTCCGTCAACCAACTAGTTGAACTCCTCGGCGGTCCGGTTGTGCACATTCCTAAACGGCCGGGCGAACCGGATTGCACTTGGGCTGACATCACAAAAATTTGCGATGAGTTGCGGTGGGAACCGAAAATTTCTTTTCCCGAAGGTGTGGCCACTATGCTAAAGAATATCGATTACTGGCGGAATGCGCCGGTTTGGGATCCGACATCCATTGCGGTAGCGACCAAAAGTTGGTTTGCCGCACTAAATAAGTAACCGGCTACTATGGCTGATCACGACAACTACAAACGCAAGATCAAGACCCGCGAAGAACTCCGTCAAATTATTGGCATACGGCCACGAAAGCAATCGGTCATTTTGTGCCATGGCACATTTGATTTAGTCCATCCCGGACACGTTCGTCACCTGATGTATGCCAAGTCGAAGGCCAATCTGCTCGTTGCTAGTTTGACCTGCGATGCGCATATCAGCAAAGCGGCCTTCCGTCCCTTCGTGCCACAGCAACTTCGTGCGATGAATCTAGCCGCACTCGAAGTCGTGGATTACGTTATCATTGACGACAACGTTACACCATTGGAGAGCATCAAGTATCTTCAGCCAGATTATTTTGCCAAAGGCTACGAATATTTTGAAGGCGGTGGCTTGCATCCACGCACACAGGAAGAACTCAACGTACTCGAAGCCTATGGCGGAGAACTCATCTTCACTCCTGGTGACGTTGTGTTCTCCTCTTCGGCGTTCATAGAGCAGGCGCCCCCCAACATTGCTGCCGACAAACTCATGACGTTGATGGAGCAGGAAGGTGTCACATTTGATGCGCTGCGCAAGGCGCTTGAATCGTTCAAGGATGTGCGGGTTCATGTCGTAGGCGACACGATTGTGGACTCGTACACCTATTGCACAATGATCGGTGGTATGACAAAAACTCCAACCTTCAGTGTGAAATACGATCACCAGGTGGACTTCGTCGGCGGGGCCGGCATCGTTTCTAAACACGTTCGATCAGCTGGGGCTAAGGTCAAGTTTTCAACGGTGCTCGGCAACGACGCCCTCAAGGACTTCGTGCTCAAAGACCTTGCTGATTTTGACGTGGAATGTGACGCCTTTGTTGACCACACACGGTCGACGACGCAGAAGAATGCTTATATAGCCAACACATATCGGCTTCTGAAGGTGGATAAACTCGACAACCGGGCTATCTCCGACAAAGCCGTCGCGCACTTCCGGGCTTCGTTGGTCAAAGATAAGTGCGATGCCGTTATCTTTAGTGATTTTCGGCACGGCGTTTTCAGCAAGCAAACCATTCCCGCATTAGTGGATGGTATTCCGTCGAGATCCTTCCGTGTGGCCGATAGTCAGGTCGCTAGTCGGTGGGGTAACATTCTTGAGTTTCAAAACTTTGATCTTATCACGCCTAATGAACGTGAGGCCCGTTTTGCTCTCGGCGATCAAGACTCGGTCGTTCGGCCATTGGCGCTCGAGCTCTACAAGCGCGCGCAATGCAAACTCTTGATTTTGAAACTTGGCGATCGCGGCATAATCACATACCGCGCCCCGAGTCATGACGTGCGCGCGTTCTTTACAGTGGACTCGTTCGCGCACAACGTCGTTGATGCCGTTGGGGCGGGGGACGCCTTACTGGCCTATGCGACACTTTCAATGGTCACGACGGGGAATTCGATTATCGCCTCAATCCTTGGCTCCATTGCGGCTGCTTGTACTTGCGAGCGGGAAGGGAATAACCCTGTTTCGCCCGAAGAAGTTCTAAAGCGCCTCAACACAGTCGAGAAGCAAGTCAAGTACGTATGAAAGTGCTTGTTGTTGGGCTCGGCGTGCAGGGTAATAAGCGCCTCGCAATCGCCGGTGATGACGTGGTTGCAACGGTGGATCCAGTGATTCCTACTGCACACTACAAATCCATCCTTGATGTTCCGCTCAATATTTACGAGGCCGCATTACTCTGCATACCTGACCGCGCGAAATTCGACACAATTGAATACCTACTCCAGCATCGCAAACACGTGCTTGTCGAAAAACCGCTCCTTACCAATCATCCAGCTGACTTGGAGCGATTACGTGCTTTGGCACAACAGAACCATGTCACTTGTTACACCGCTTACAACCATCGGTTCGAACCTCACCTCGTGCGGGTGCAGCAGGAACTAACCGTTGGCACAATTGGAAAGGTTTATCTTTGCCGAATGTTTTATGGCAATGGCACCGCAATGGATGTGAAACGTTCGCCATGGCGGGACCGTGGCCTCGGAGCGCTGACCGATCTCGGTTCGCACATGCTCGATCTCACGCAGTTTTTCTTCGGGAATAACGACCAATTTTTCCAGTTGTGGGCCGGCAACACATTCGAGAATCGAGTCTACGACCATTTTCTCATGGGTAGCCACGGTTGCCCGATGCTTGAATTCGAGGGGACAATGGTCTCATGGCGTAACACTTTTACACTCGACGTCTTTGGCGAACACGGTAGCCTTCATGTGTTCTGCCTCTGCAAATGGGGGCCGAGTATATTCACGTTACGCAAACGCGTCCTGCCGAGTGGTCGACCGTTAGAACAGACCGATACTATCGAAATAAAAGATCCTACGTGGGGTTTGGAATACAGTCATTTCCAAAAACTGTGTACAACTGGCGCTTCGAACATTGAAACTGACATTTGGATTAACGCTCGCCTAAGGAAATTGGCCGGCGGCAAGGAGTTGCTATGAAGATCGGCTTTGCCGGTATGTCGCATCTCGGAATCGTGACCAGCGCTGCAACGGCAGCAAAAGGATTTGACGTCGTTATCTACGGCACGCCGGCAATGATTTCAGAGCCGGGGTTGCCGGAGTTGCTGGCGGTAAACCAGTCGCGTATCAAACCCATTACTAATCCCGGCGCGCTAAAAGACTGCGATCTGGTGGTGGTGTCGCTCGATGTTTCCACCGATATTGGCAACCACAGCGATCTAACCGGGTTGCGGCAACTGATTGCGCAGCTTCCGCCAGTCGCAACGCTGGTCATCCTCAGTCAGGTCCCTCCAGGGTTTACGCGTTCGCTCAAATTGCCGAACGTTTATTACCAAGTCGAGACACTCATCTTCGGGCGTGCGGTCGAGCGCGCACTGCACCCTGAGCGCTACATGATCGGCTGTGCCAATCCGTCCGCACCATTGCCGGACTCGTATGCGAAGTGGTTGCAAGCCTTCGACTGCCCGATTTTGCCGATGCGGTACGAGAGCGCAGAATTGGCAAAAATTTCCATCAACATGTTTCTCGTCTCCAGCGTCGCTACGACCAACACGCTTGCCGAAGTCTGCGAGGCCATTGGCGCGGACTGGAACGAGATCGCGCCGGCATTGCGACTCGACAAGCGCATCGGACAACACGCCTACCTGAGTCCCGGATTGGGTATTGCCGGTGGTAACCTTGAACGCGATCTCATCACCGTCCGCACGTTGGCTGAGCAACACGGCACTGATGCCAGCATCGTTACTGCTTGGCTAGCAAACAGCCGGTATCGGCGGGATTGGGTGTTGCGAAAGTTGCACGAGCATATTGGCGAACCGATTGCCGTCTGGGGATTGGCGTACAAACAAGACACCGCCTCGACAAAGAACTCACCGGCACTGGCGTTGTTGGAATTGTTGAAAGGCTTTCGTGTCCAGACTTACGACCCGGCCGTCAAAGGCACGGCGACCAGCGCGCTCGAAGCTTGCGCAGATGCGGCCGTACTCGTCGTGATGACGCCGTGGAAAGAATTTTCGTCGTACTCGGCTGCGCAGCTTGCTGGCAAGATGAAGGGGCGCGTAGTGATTGATCCGTTTGCGATGTTGGATGGCCAGCAACTCACGGCGGACGGGTTCATGTATCATCGAGTGGGAGGAGAATGAGAACAGTTATTTTGGGTGGTCGCGGTTTTTTGGGTAGCACGTTGGCGAAACGATTGCCGGATGTGTTGCTGCTGGGCTCGGCCGAGGTTGACCTCATCCAGCCGACCGCAGTGGAGAAATTGCGCAGTCTCATTCGCGAAGGTGACGCATTGGTGTTCGCGTCCGCATTGACGCCGGACAAGGGCAAGGACGCCCGCACCGCGATGAAGAACCTCGCAATGGGCGAACATGTTTCCGCCGTCGTGGAGTCTGTAAAATTTTCGCACATTGTCTACATTAGTTCCGACGCGGTGTATGCCGACGATGCCAATCCGGTTCGGGAAACTTCGTGCGCGAGTCCGACGACGTTATACGGGCTGATGCACCTGATGCGCGAACGAATGATTTTAGTCTCTGCCGGGAAGACGCCGGTCATGATTGTGCGACTGTGTGCGATGTATGGCACTGGTGACACACACAACAGTTACGGCCCGAACCGGTTTATGCGGACGGCAGTGAAAGACCGTGTGATTCAGCTATTCGGGCAAGGTGAGGAGCAACGTGACCATCTTCACGTTAACGATTGTGCACGATTAATCGAACTCTGCCTGAAAGAACGGTTTATCGGCGTCTTGAATGCCGCGACCGGTAAGGCGGTATCGTTTATGGAAGTCGCGCAAATGGTGGCCGCGATTGTTGGCGGTGTCGAAGTGAAAGGTCAGCCACGCTCCGGTCCGGTCACCCACCGTCATTTCGACATCACCGAGATGATCAAGGCCTTTCCGTTGTTTCAATTCACGCCGTTGGAGGACGGGCTACGGGCGCTGCGATGAATCAAGTGGCAGCCGTGTTCGTCCTGCGTGACGATGGCGCGGCGTTGATGCAGCACCGCGACGACAAGCCCGGTTTGCGCGACGCTGGTCGCTGGGTGCCGCCCGGCGGTCATTTGGATAACGGCGAGACAGCAGAGCAGGGGGCTCGACGGGAATTGCTGGAAGAAACCGGCTATATCTGCGATGAACTGGCTTGGCTCACCACATTGGAGCTTCCGCAACAGGGTAATTGGTCGGCATATCGACTGGCACTCTTCTGGACGCGCTATGATGGAGTGCAGCCTGTCCACTGCTTGGAAGGTCAAGCTCTGGAATTCATGAGCCGTGATATGGCCCAAGCGTTTCAAGTTCCCGTTCACTTGGTGAAAATCTGGGATCAGGCTATCGCCGCCTTGACCTCTAGTAGTCGAGTACGCTAAGATGGTAGCCACATGGATTATGAAAATCGAATATTTGATCCGGTGGCGTCACGGCACCGGTGCTTGAAACTTCGACGGCGGATTCTCGCCATGTCGCAAACCGTTAGTGCGTTGCACATTGCCGGCGCGTTTTCCTGCTTGGAGATTGTTGAAACGATCTATTTCAGCCTGATGCGACCGAGCCGGGCTGGTCATAAACCAGACACTTTCGTGCTGTCAAAAGGCCACGGATCGCTGGCCCAGTACACAGCGCTGGAGGAACTTGGCATCCTCTCGCATGCGGAAATGGACAAGTACTGCAAGCCGGGGGGCAAGCTGGGGACGCATCCGGATTACGGCACACCTGGGATCGAAGCTTCAACTGGTTCGTTGGGACATGGGCTGGGTCTGTCGGTCGGAATGGCGCTGGCTGACAAGATTAACGGTGACGATCGCGTCGTGTATGTCGTAATGAGCGACGGGGAGTTGCAGGAAGGTTCCGTGTGGGAAGTGATGATGCTCGCCCCAACATTCAAGGTCACCAACATCGTTGCGTTTGTTGACCTAAATGATTTTCAATCGCTCGGACGGACAAGCCAGACCCATCCGAATTTCTATCCGGTCGTGGATAAGGTGCGGGCATTCGGATGGGAAGCCGTCGAGGTGGATGGCCACAACCCGCAGATGATTTACAACGCGGTGACAGCGCGAACTGGCCGCGCGCCGCTAATGGTGATTGCGAAGACCACAAAGGGCAAAGGCGTCAGCTACATGGAAAACGTGCCGATCTGGCATTATCGGTCGCCCTCACCGTCCGAATACCAACAAGCACTGGCGGAATTGGCCCAGCAGGAAGCAGCCGGAGGCGGGCAATGAGAAACGCGTTTGCCGAAACACTCTATCAAATCGGCCGGCAAGACCCACGGATTGTCATCGTCGTGGCCGATATTTCCCCTGCCGGCAGCATGTCGAAATTCCGCGATGAATTTCCCGGCCGATTCATAAACGTTGGCGTGGCCGAACAAAGTATGATTGGCATCTGTGGTGGTCTCGCCTTACGCGGTTGCCAACCGTTTGCGTATACCATCGCCACCTTTACGATTTATCGGCCATTTGAACAAGTGCGCGATGATCTCTGTTACCAAAATCTACCGGTAACAGTGGTCGGAATCGGCGGCGGCATCATTTACTCGACGCTTGGCGGCACGCATCATGCACAAGAAGATATCGCGGTGATGGGTGCTTTGCCAAATATGAGTATCTTGGCGCCGTGCGATCCGTTAGAAACAGAAGCGAGTACGCGGATTTGTGGACAGCGGACTGGCCCGACTTATCTACGGCTAGGCAAAGCCGGCGAGCCAAACCTGACTGCGAACGCACCGGAGCCATTTGTCTATGGAAAACTGCGTTTGCTCAAACCTGGCAAGGATGCGTGCGTGATTTCCTATGGGCCGATTATGAAAATGGCATTTGATGTTGCCGCCAAAGTTGAACAGACGCAAGGACGGTCGGTGGCGGTCGTGAATGCTCACACGCTGAAACCACTTGACGTGGATGGAATCGGTCGCCTACTCGCTCGCTATGAGACCGTCGTCGTGCTGGAAGAACATTCCGAACGCGGCGGGTTGGCGGCACAGGTCAAGCAGATCGCTTGGGATACCCGCGCTAGTTGCCGGTTGCATACGTTCAGCTTAAAAGATGAGTTTATTCATTTATTTGGTTCGCACACCGAATTATTGGCCGCCCATGGCGTGAGCGTGCAACAAGCCTGCCGCGTTGCATTTGGAGTAGAGTAAGCGCGTGTGCCAAGATATTTTTAGCCTCCGGGAACGGGTTGTCATTGTCACCGGCGGCTGTGGGCACCTCGGTCGCGAGTTGTGCAAAGGACTGGCAGCGTTCGGCGCGCAGGTAGTCGCCCTTGGTCGCAACGAAGATCGCTTTCTAGATCTGCTCCATGCCAATCAAGCCGACGCTCCCGGCCAGATTGAATGCCGCCGCTGCGATGTCCAGGATGAGGCCGCCTTTGCTACGATAATGGCGGATGTTGCGCGCAAATACAGGCACATCGATGCGTTGATCAACAACGCCAATAACTCACGACGAGAATCTTGGGCCGAGCTTGACAAGGCGGGTTGGCGGGCTGGTCTCGACGGAACCCTAACTCATCAGTTCACTTGCGCCAAGATTGCCGGTGAATACCTACTCAAAGCAGACCATGGCAGTATCGTGAATATCGCGTCGCTATTTGGGATGCTGGCGCCACAGTTTGGAATGTATCCCGAAGGTATCCGCGGCCCGGCCGCACACCACGCAGTTGCCAAAGCGGGTGTGCTCCAATTGACAAAATATCTCGCTACGATGTGGGCAGCCCAAGGCCTTCGCGTGAATGCTATCACTCCGGGCTGGTTCCCTCAGAAACGCGGACCGGAACGCCCTGATTTCATGCGCGAGGTGACCAGTCGCATCCCTATGGGGCGAATTGGCCAGCCGCCTGACTTGGTTGGTGCAGCTATTTTTCTAGTATCTAACGCGTCCGCCTACATGACTGGCCAGAACCTTGTTGTGGACGGCGGCTATACAATCTGGTGAATGACGATGGATCCTAAACCAACCATTTCTGTCGTCATCCCTGCATACAATGAGGAAGGTAATTTGCAAGGCGCTGTGAATGAAGTGTTGATTGCTTTGGCTGACCGTTTTCGGGATTACGAGATTCTGATCGTTAACGATGGTTCGAAGGATAATACCGGTAAAGTCGCCGACACATTGACCGCCGGCAACCCCAAGATCAAGGTGCTGCATAATGCAAGCAACATTGGATTTGGCGCCAGTTATCGTCGCGGAATGATGGCAGCGGTAGGGGACTATGTCGGGTTTTTTCCGGGTGACGATTGTATCCCCGCAAACTTCATGGCCGCGCTCTTTGACCAAGTCGGGAAAACCGACATCATCTCGCATTACACCAGCAATCTCGAAGTGCGGTTGCCGTCTCGGCGCATTATCTCGCGCCTCTACACTGCAATTATGAACACGCTCTTCGGCCTGCACCTGACTTATTTTAACGGTCCGACAATCCAACGGCGCGACATCATCCAGAACGTGAAGATTACCACCGATGGTTTTGCTTTTCTTTCTGAAATCATGGTCCGATTGATCCGCTCCGGCCGCTCGTATGTCCAGATTGGTACACCCATCCGCGAGCGCAAGCATGGCAGCAGTAAAGCCTTTCGCCCCAAGAACGTGATAAGCGTCTTGAAGACCGTGAGTGCGTTGTTTTGGGACGTCAATTTGGTCAACCACAAGATTTACAATCACCATCCCAAAGCAGCCTCGTATCAAGTGTCTGCCGAAACTGTGCAGCCGCCGGCCAATGGTTAGAACCTGATGGCAACTTCCCAGTCAGACCAAGGCGAATTACTGCCCACTCGGGTACGTAGTTGTATTTTTTGTGATAAGACCGATGCTGCGGTCGTCTATGCGGCGAAGTTACCGGCTACCCCAGGTCCGGCTGTTCTGCATTACCAATACAAGCAAACGGCAGCGGTCAAGAATGTCTGGCATTACCGGGTTGTCCACTGTTGTGGCTGTGGTCATTTGTACTCCAACCCGATCTTCGCGCCTGAAGTTGTGGAGAGTTCCTACCTACAGCAGGATCACGACAATCAGTTTGGTCTAGATGATCAGTTGCTGCTCCGCACTCAGCGAGGCTATGCGGCATTGATCCGCCCATATTTGCCGGCAATGGAACATCGCAAGCTCCAAGTCGATTTGGGGTGTGATACCGGTCTGTTTCTTCGTGCTACGCGCGAGTTCGGGTTCCAGCGGGTGGTGGGAATCGAACCGGGTGTTGAGTCTGCTCAGCGCGCCAGTCAAATCCCAGGTGTCGAGGTACGCCAGAAAATTTTTGACCCCGCCGATTTTGCCGCTCAACCCGTGGATTTCCTGAGCATGGTTCATGTCTTGGATCACTTAGTGGATCCCCGTCGTCTCGTCCGGGAAGTTAGGTCACGGATGGCACCGGCGGGCTTGGTGCTGGCCGTTGTCCATAACAGCCAGTCGCTGATCGCGCAAATTACCGGTGAGAACTGGCCTGTGATCAATCTTGTCCACTTCGACTATTTCACACCCACCACGTTGCGCCGACTCTTTGAGGTGGAAGGCTACCGGGTTCTGGCGGTCCATCGGACGAAGAACTATTTTCCCCTGAGCCACCTAATTCGCTTTGCTCCGTTCCTGCCGGTGGGATTGCGAAGCATCTTGATTCGACTGGTTCAACAGCATCCATTTAACGACTTGGTGTTGGGTCTGCGGCTGGGAAATATTGCTGTGTTGGCCACTGCCAGTTGACCCATTGGGAACTCTAAACACTCCCGCGATGGGAGTGCTAATCAAGCCGATAGACAAATAGCGTATAGGCCACACGGTCCACCGGTTGATGAGCCGTTCGCAGCCAGCCCCACTCGGGACGCAACAATTCGGAGACGGAAACCACCAAATAGCCTTGGTGGATTTCTTGGGCTTGTTCGGAACCGACTCGCGTGTTGGGGATCTTCAGATATTCGGTTGAGAACTGTGTGCCGTGGTAGTTGAGGTAGATGTGCTGAATTCCTTTGGTCTCGAGATAGGTCTTTAGACGGTGGGCGTCCTGCCCCCAGTCGTAGTTGGAATCGCAGAGGTACTTATAACCGTTGCGTGCGCCGCCAACTGCTTCACTGAAAAACTGGATGTACAACGGATATGCGAGCACCACCACGACCACCTGCCAGATAAGCAGGCCGGTTGCCGCAATTTGGAGTCTATGGTTCGCTAGTCGATGCACCGCACATCCAACTCCCACAGCCAGCAGCGGCACAATTGGTAACAAATGCCGAACTCCAAGGTTGAAGTTACTGCTCATGGCCATCCCTAAATACACCACAGTTGCGAGCCAAGCAGTAGCTTCCAAGCTGCGCGCTGATCGCGCCTTCCGGAGGAAAACCCACGCACCGCCCAATATCAGGACGATGAACGCTAATGGTGATTTGAAAAAGAATGCCAGTGGGAAATAGTACCACCAGCCGTAATGTGACCATTCTCCGAGTAGATAGGTGTCGTAACCGCTTTTTGATTGGGCGAGTGCAATGGCAATCACCTTGAAAAAGTCCGGCGGAATCAGTAGTAACCGCCAGTTTCGAAACCAAGCCGGGATGTTGAGCGTCGCGATCTCTAAAGCCGTCGGTGCGCGCACCGGTGTCCAACGGGGGAAATACACCACCATGATCACCGCCCACATCGCCAGCAAGGAAATCCCGGTCAGTTTGGCCAACCGGATCGGGGACAGTATCAAGCGCTGCCAGAAGAGCGCGAGAGTGATTGCATAGATTGGCGCCAGAATGATGGCTGTGAATTTCAACGTCAGCGCCAGACCTGTGGCTGCGCCACAGAAAATCGCCAAGCGTTGTGACGGTTCTTCGAGAAACCGGGACCAGCCATAGAGCGCCAATGTCATTCCAAAAGTCACACCGATGTCGGTGTTGGTCAGATGTCCGTAAGCAATCGCCATAGGGTTGAACGTCCAGAGTGCCAGCCCCAGCAGTGCCACCCAGTCGTTACCAGTGGCGCGCCGCGTCCAGATAAAAACCACTAGGCCGGTTAACAAGGTGAGTCCGATTTGTATTAACCGACCAGCAAAGAGCATGGCATCACCGTCGTTGCCGCCACCGTATAACAGATATTTGCTGAACATCTGGCACTCCGGCACTGCCCAGTAATACCAGTTATCGATGGGATACTTTGAGTCCGGAGATTGCCACAGCACCATTACGTCGCCTAAAGGTGGTAATTGGATTTGTTTGCCCGAGCAACCAGCTGACAACATTGGTTGAATTGAACAGGGCGAACCAGTCCACGGGAGCATCCATGGATAGCCAAGTCTTCCCTTCAGGATGGCATCCGCGATTTCCGTCATTTTAATGTCCATTGCCAGCAAAGGCGTCGCCTCAAGTAACTGCGAAAGCGCGGGATGGTTTGCGGCAATACGGTATTGGTAACCAAGCCAGTACGAGTACCCAGCGGCCAGATGTGTCGATTCATCTACGGTCGCGCTGTCCTGTCGTGAAGCACCGATCATCAGTCCGGCCATGAGCACTAACAGACCGGCGGCTAGCCAACGTATGCGAAAAACTTGCATGGCGCGGACTGTGGCGTATCTGATGTTTTG
The DNA here is from genome assembly GCA_903847335.1 of uncultured Verrucomicrobiota bacterium. Classification (GTDB taxonomy): domain Bacteria; phylum Verrucomicrobiota; class Verrucomicrobiia; order Palsa-1439; family Palsa-1439; genus CAINDI01. The sequence goes on from CAINDI010000018.1 coordinate 22,070, forward strand.
AGGCAATACTTTTTCATTGTTCCTTTCGCTAAAAGGGGATAAGAGTAAGTTTACGTTATGACTGGGATTATTGCTGTCCTGATTACATTCACACTGTATGTCCTGACTCATTGGACCGTTTGCCGATATGGCAACTGGCGGCCGCATGTGAGTGCCATCAATCTTCTCTGGCTTTGTTTTCTCCCGGTCTATGGGTTTATATTCTATCTACTCAGTGCACACTGCGCGATCTTGCGGGTTGAGTCTACAAGTTTGGGTGGAATTTTTAATATCTTAAACGGATTGCTCTTAAATATTCTGCTGCTGATCGGATACACTTATTTTTTCTTCCTGATTGAACGGGGGTTATCTTTGCGAGTTATGATTGAGATGAGGCGTTCGCCGTGCGGGAAGCTGACAATTCCGGAAATCCAGCAAGTCTATACCTACGACTACATTCTTGATAAACGCCTGGGGCAAATGTTTAAAATGGGCTACGCAACACAGGACGGGCCACACATTCGTAACACCGACAAAGGCCGCAAGCTTGCCGCTGCCAACCGGCTTGTCCGTAAAATTCTCCGCTTGGAGCAAATGATGCCATGATGCCGGGATTATTGGCTGTTGCGATTAGTTTTTTTTCGTTTTTCGTGGTTCAAGTGGTGCTGTTCAACCTTTTTACCATCAAGCGCCGGTTCCAAGCACTGGTCGGTATGTGGTTCTGTCTGTCGGTGCTTTATGGTTTTCTGTTCGCAATTTTCCAACACCGGCTGCCAGTTAATTGGTTAGCCTCAACACGAATCGAAACCATTGTCAGCTTTCTCAATGGCGCAACCCTGTACCTTCTACTTTTCTTGGTCTATTGCTGCTTCTACTTCACTGATCATTCGCTGACTGTCGCGTTCGCCATCGAATTTGACGCCCGCGGATCGATGACCCGTGACGACCTGAAACAACGGTTCCCCTATGACGCCATGCTGGAGCAGCGATTGGCTGATCTCATTGCCAACCAGTACGTTCGCCGTGATGGGGGAGCCTATCAGCTCGCGCCCAAAGGCCGTTGTTTCGTGGCGGTCCTCGGCACGCTGAAAAATTTCCTCAAACTCGAGCCCGGTGGTTGAAGCGGTTACGACGGTTCAGTTAGAAAACTAACAATAACTAGATTTTACGTGCTTTTTACTGGTGACACATTTAAAAATATTACTCTATGAAAATCGTTGTCGCTTATTCAGGCGGGTTGGATACTTCGGTCATTCTTAAATGGCTGAAAGAAACTTACCGGTGTGAAATTATCGCGTTCTGCGCGGATATTGGGCAGGAGGAGGAGCTGAAGGGGCTAGACCGGAAAGCGAAAGCGACCGGTGCGAGCAAGTTCTACGAGGTGAATCTCGTTGAAGAGTTTGCACGGGATTTTATCTTTCCGATGGTTCAGGCTAGTGCGATTTATGAAAATCAGTATTATCTCGGGACTAGCATTGCGCGGCCACTGATTGCGAAAGCGCAGGTTGAGATTGCGAAGAAGGAAAAGGCGGACACGGTTGCGCATGGGGCCACCGGTAAGGGAAATGACCAATGTCGGTTTGAGTTGACCTATGCGGCGCTTGCGCCGGATCTGAAAATCATCGCGCCGTGGCGCTTGCCGGAATATCACAATCAGTTCAAAGGCCGGTCAGAGATGTTGGCGTATTGCCAAGATAAAGGAATTAAAGTCGAAGCCTCGGCGAAGAAGCCATATTCAATGGACCGGAATCTTTTGCACATTAGTTTCGAGTCCGGTATTCTCGAAGACCCGTGGATTGAGCCACCGGCGGATATGTTCAAGCTAAGCGTTGCGCCGGAGAAAGCACCGGACAAAGCGGAATATGTCGAACTCGATTTTGTTGCCGGTAACTGTGTTGCCATCAATGGACGACGGTTGAGTCCGGCGAATGTTTTGCGAACGCTCAATAAGCTCGGCGGTAAACACGGGATTGGTCGTGTGGATTTGGTGGAAAACCGGTTTGTCGGTATGAAATCGCGCGGTGTTTACGAAACACCGGGTGGGACAATTTTGCATTTTGCGCACCGGCAGGTGGAAACACTCACGATGGATCGGGAAGTCATGCACCTGCGGGATTCGTTGATTCCTCGGTATGCGGAGTTGGTGTATTACGGATTCTGGTTTGCACCGGAACGCGAAGCATTACAGGCGCTCGTCACCGAAAGCCAGCAGCATGTGACCGGCACTGTTCGCTTAAAACTTTACAAAGGCAACATCATTACCGCCGGTCGCAAATCGCCGGTGTCGTTGTACAATCCGCACGTTGCCACAATGGAAGCCGACCGAGGTGCGTACAATCAGACTGACGCCACCGGTTTCATCCGGCTCAACGCGCTCCGGTTGCGAACTCGGGCGAGTGTACTCGGTAAAAAGAAAAAATGATTCTCGACTGTTTACCGCAATGGCGCCGGTACGCCACGACGTTGCCGGGACTCGCCAAAGCGTTTGAGTATTTGCAAACGCTGGATGCCGGTTGTCCGAATGGCCGGTATGAGTTGGACGGCGACCGGATGTATTGTCTCGTACAGCGTTACCGGACTAAACCACGCGAGCAAGCGGCGTTTGAGGCGCATCGGAAATATGTGGATGTGCAATTCATGTTGGCTGGTCGCGAAACAATTCTGTGGGCCCCGCTAGCGGCGTTGACGACGGTGACGCAACCCTATGATTCCAGTCGCGACATTGGATTTTTTGCGCCGGTGACCGGTGCGCCGGTGACCGGTGCGACGCCGGTGCAACTCGGCGTTCAGCAATTCGCAATTCTTTTTCCGGAAGATGGTCATGCGCCCGGCGTTGAAGCGGACGGAGCGATGGAAGTAGTGAAGGCGGTGGTCAAAGTGCGCTTGCCGGAAGCCCGTTGAGCCGATATGTTGGCGAGTAGAGATGAGACGCTTCATTTTTTGTTTTGTGGTTGGACTGGCGAGCGTCGCGGTCGGCGAGGACGCGACGAATGTGGTTGTCAGTGCCAGCTCGCAGTTTGATGCTGGTACTCAATTGATGCGAGAGCAGAAGTACGTTGTTGCCGTAGAATATTTCCAGCGAGCAACCCAAGCGCAGTCGGTTTTTCCGGAGGCGTACAATAATTGGGGAATCTCGTTGGTGGAATTGGGGCGGCAAGCGTTGGCTCCGGAGCAACGATTGCAATTGTATGAACAGGCGGCCGGAAAGTTCAGTCGGTCGGCGGAACAAAATCCGACTAATAAATTGACGCAACTTTTGTGGTGCCAAGTGTTGGTGATGATCGGCGATATGCCGGTGGATGGTCGGGTGCGGTTGGGATGTTATCAAGGTGCCATTGAAAAGTGCCGGCGCGCGGCACAGATTGATCCGGCGGATTGGGAGACTTTGAATAAGTGGGGCGTGATTCTTTCGACGAAGTTACCGGACTTTGCGGTGGACGATAATGCGCGTGTGCAATTGTACAAGGAAGCGGCCCAGCGATTTGCGGATGCGGCACAAAATGCGCGATTCAGTAGCGAGGTCGGGCCATTGTATTCAAATTGGGGAAGTGCGTTGGTGCGGGCGGCGCGACTCGCAATTACTTCGGAAGAAAAGACGAAGTTGCTCACAGAAGCGATTACTAAGTTTGAAGCCTCGGCACGGGCGCTGCCAAACTATGCGAGCACGTATTCTAACTGGGGAAATGCGCTAGTGGAACGTGGTAAGTTGTCCCGATTGCGAAGCGATTTTCGAGATGCGCTGGATCGTTTGAACACGGCGATTTCGCTCAACCCTAAAGATGGCACAGTTTATTATGGATTGGCACGAACGTATGCGATTCTTGGCAATAGCATCATGGCCATTCAAACGCTTCGCGAGCTGAAACGAATGGATTTGACTGGCGCGCTGCTGAACGATGCCGTTCAAGATCTAGACTTCGCTTCGCTGAGTCAGGATCGCGAGTTCCTTGATTTAATCAGTCCCACCGGTGGTCGTGGGGTGTCGTTTTCTAATCCGCCACTTCGGAATCTCCCCCGGTAATAAGATTGCGCTAATGTCTTTGTAGTTGCCAAACTGCGCGGCTTCGTTATAGTCACGCGATTCTGTTTCCGGCAGTATTTTTGCGACCCCGTCGTCTAGCCCGGTCCAGGACATCGCCCTTTCACGGCGGTAACACGGGTTCGAATCCCGTCGGGGTCGCCATCTTCAAAACACCAATAAAACCGCATAAAAGCGCGGTTTTATTCTCAAACTGCTAAAAATACTGCTAAAAGATTCTCCCATGTTTGCAGATATGCGGGGGTGTGGAAGTGATACTCAGGTAGGGTAGGGCAAGCCACTAGATC
>CAINDI010000019.1 GCA_903847335.1 uncultured Verrucomicrobiota bacterium
CTAAACCAGTAGATAAGAATTGTGAAGGCTAGAATACTTCGGATTTTCATAGAAAATTTAAGCCGCTAAACGTGCTTCAGCAGCGCCGCGTACATGTCGTCAAGCGCTTGCGGCACGACGCGAATATCTCCTCCGGTGACAGTCATAAAGTTCGTGTCCCCACTCCAGCGCGGTACGATGTGAAAGTGCATGTGATCATCCACGCCAGCACCGGCGGCGCGTCCCAAATTCAAGCCGATGTTAAAACCGTCCGGCTTCAGCGCTCGCGCCAAGATTTGTTTACACCGGCGCGTCAACGTCATCAAATCCGCCATTTCGGATTCTGTTAAGTCATCGAGTTCGGCGGTGTGTTTGTAAGGAACCACCATCAAATGCCCGGCGTTGTAAGGATAGGCGTTCAACAAGGCGAAACAAGTCCGGTCACGGATGAGGATGTGATTCTTCGCGTCATCCGCTTCCTGCGGCTTCCGACAGAGGAAACAGCCGGGTTCTTTCGCTCGTAAAATATAACCAATCCGCCACGGAGCCCATAAGTGTTCCATGCCGACATGATACGCGTCCCCTGCCCTGTAGGTCAATCTTACCGGCAGAAATTCCGTGAATTTCTCCGCCAGTCCCGGTACTCTGACGGCATGGCGGTATCCAAATCAATTTACCTACTAGCCGGCACGGACGAATTTTCAGTCAAAGAGGCGGCGGCCAAGTTGGCGGAAAAACTCGCACCGAAATCCGCCGGCGAATTCGGCGTCGAAATCATTGACGGCATTGCCGGCAATCAAGATGAGGCATTAAAAATTTTTGCGCGCCTCCACGAAGCGTTAAACACGGTCGGTTTTTTTGGCGCGGCCAAGTTGGTTTGGCTGAAAAGCACCAACCTCCTCGCCGATGACAAAGCCGTCACCGCCGAAGCCGTCAAAGAAGGACTGACTGAACTTAGCGAAACTCTCAAACGCGGTTTACCAGAGGGTGTGACATTACTGATTAGCGCCATCGGCTTCGACAAACGCCGGTCACTCGCCAAGACATTAGAAAAACTCGCCGAAGTAAAACTTTTTGACGCGCCCGACGAATCCAAACAAGCCGGCGATGAAGACATCGCGGATTTCATTGATAAGAAAATGCGCACTGAAGGCAAAACGATGACCGGCGGTGCCATCGCCACCTTCCGGGACTTGGTCGCGCCGAACCTCCGCGAAATCGCAAACGAACTTGAAAAGCTTTGCCTCTACGCCGGTCAACGCACCGAGCTAACCGACGCCGATGTGCGTGCCATCTGTTCCGCCTCCCGGCAAGCTGTGATTTGGGAGCTGACTGACACACTCGGCGTACGCCAGTTATCTCAAGCCATCGCGGCGCTCGACCGTCTGTTTGATGATGGTGAAGCGCCGCTCGGAATCGTTGCAATGCTTGTGAACCAACTCCGACTCATGTTACTGGCGCGCGATTTGATTGAGCGCAAACTAATCACCGTCCGCGATGCACACGGCGGCAACTTCGAGTTTGTAAAAGCTTTCGGTTCTCTTCCGGCAGAGGCGACGGCGCATTTTCCTCGAAGTAAAGACGGCGCACTGCCGAATGCTTGGCGGTTTTACCGGTGCGCGGTGGCAGCGAAGAATTTCTCCAGCACCGAACTCATTCGTGCGCTCGATCTTCTCCTCGAAGCCAACCGGCAACTCGTGTCCACCCAACTCGACGCGCATTTGGTACTTGTCGAGGCGATTACCAAAATCGCTCGGAAGTAATTACTCTTCGAGCGTCGAGAGATCGCCTTCGTCCATCCCGCGAGCGCGAGCCTTGAGAACACGCCGCATGATTTTCCCACTGCGTGTTTTCGGTAGCGACTGGACGATGGTAATTTTTTCCGGTTTGGCAATCGGGCCAACTTCGTGGCCGATGTATTGACGAAGCTCTTCAATCAATGCATCTGAACCGTCTTGGCCGGGCTTGAGAATCACGTAGGCGTGAATGGCTGTGCCTTTAATTTCGTGCGGCAGACCAATCACTGCTGCTTCTGCAACCGCCGGATGTGTGATAAAGGCCGATTCCAGTTCAGCCGTACCGAGCCGGTAGCCGCTGACTTTGATGACGTCGTCCACCCGTCCAATCACCCAGAAATAACCATCTTTGTCGCGCCGCGCTGAATCACCGGCAAAATAAACGCCGGGGAATTTTGTCCAATACGTTTGCACATACCGGTCCGGGTCTTTGTAAATCGTGCGCATCATGGCCGGCCACGGTTTCCGCATCACCAAGAAACCTTCCTCACCCACCTTCACCGGTTTGCCATCTTCGCCGAAAATATCCGCATCAATACCGGGATACGGCAGTGTTGCCGAACCGGGTTTGAGTGGCGTTGCCGGTAACGGCGTCAGGAGGAACATGCCGGTCTCAGTTTGCCACCAAGTATCCATAATCGGACATTTTTCGCGTCCGATGTATTTATGGAACCAGCGCCATGCCTCTGGATTAATCGGTTCGCCCACCGAACCAAGTAAGCGCAACGTTGAGAGGTCATGCCGTCCCGGCCACGCTTGACCGAAACGCATCAACCCACGAATTGCCGTCGGTGTCGAATAGAAAACTGTGACGCCATATTTTTCAATCATCGCCCACCACCGGTCGGGATACGGATATGTCGGCGCGCCTTCGTACATAAACGATGTCGCACCGCATAACAGCGGACCGTAAACAATATATGAGTGACCGGTAATCCAACCCGGATCAGCGGTACACCACCACCGGTCTTCTTCCTTCAAATCAAATACGTCTTTAATAGTCGAATAAACTCCGACTTGGTAACCACCGTGTGTGTGCAAGATCGCTTTCGGCTTACCGGTCGTACCGGAGGTATAAAGAATAAACAGCGGGTCTTCGGCGTCCATCACTTCGGTTTCACACCGCATCGAATTCTTCGCCAGCGGCAACGTCATCAATTCGTGATACCAAAAATCACGCCCCTGCTCCATCGACACATCAATTCCCAAATGCCGAACCACCACCACATTCTCCGGCGCTGCCGTGCGCGTTAACGCCTCGTCCACAATTTTCTTCAGCTGCACCGTCTTGCCGTTCATCCGACCGCCGTCAGCGGTAACGATTACTTTCGACTCGCTATCCTCAATGCGCCCGTGCAACGCTTCAACTGAGAAACCGCCATACACCACTGAGTGAATCGCGCCCAGCTTCGCCGTCGCCAACATCGCAATCACCGTCTCCGGAATGCGTGGCATATAAATTGTTACCCGGTCGCCTTTAGCCACGCCCATCGACTTGAGCACATTCGCAAATTTGCAAACTTCCCGGTTGAGCGCATGATAGGAATAGGTCCGCACCTCACCGGTCTCACCTTCCCAAATCAACGCCAACTTATTCCGCCGCCACGTCTTGACGTGCCGGTCGAGTGCATTAAGAACGATGTTGGTTTTGCCGCCGACAAACCATTTGAAAAATGGCTTCGCCGATTCGTCGAGAACCTTGTCCCACTTCCGGTACCATTCTAATTCACCGGCCCGCCGCGCCCAATAACCCTCGAGGTCAATCGCCGCTTCCCGGCGAACTTGGTCAACATTCTGAACGTTGGCACTGGCAACGATTTCGGGTGCGGGATGAAAAACTTCGGCGTCTTGATTCGGAATCGGAACATTCGTCTCTTGCATAGCCATTAACCTTTCAGGACATAATTCTGCTGTTGCTGTTCATCGACAAAACTGCGACCGCGACAAGATGCCAAGAAAGCCCCTCAGCTTTCAACTAAAAACTTCGCCCGACCAATTATTTTACCTTGCGCGAGAAAAATTTTCTCAAATTCCGTCTGCGCTTCCACCGGTAACGCGGTGGCTGGTTTTTCACAAAACCTCCCAGATTCACGCATAACTTTTTGCATATGTGCAAAATATTCCAAATCATCAGTCGCGACATTCACCGCACCATCTGGCTTCAACGTCCGGTAAAGTGCCTGAACAAATGCCAGTTGGAATAACCGCCGGAAATGATGCCGGCGTTTTGGCCACGGATCCGGAAAGAAAATATGATAAGCACTTACCGAATGTGTCGGAATCAATTTTTCTACCAGATAACCGGCTTCGACGCGGAGCAACCGGGCATTCGTCAGTTGCCGGTCGTGAATCTTCTTATCCACTTTGCGCAACCGGATGAGCTGGCGTTCGACGCCGAGAAAATTCCTTGTCGGTTGCGAGCCGGCTACCCAAAGCAGAAAACCGCCCTTCCCACAACCGACATCAATCTCCAGCGGTCGAGTGGCGTCAGAAAATATTGCACGCCAGTCCAGCGGGTCAAGCCAGTTGTTAGGCTGGTAAACCGCAGAGTCTGGGCGATCAGGTAGATTGGGTTTTGAGGATCGAGTACGCATCAGCCATTGACGGTTCGTCGCAAAATAAAATGGTGGCTAGGGTCAGAATTGAACTGACGACACCTGCATTTTCAGTGCAGTGCTCTACCAACTGAGCTACCTAGCCACCCGTCGCAGCGAAATCGTATACGCCAACAGGTCAAAAGTTGCAAGATAGTTATCCGCTGGCCTGCTTGTAACATTCCGGACACAGGCCGTGAGAAAACTTGGCATCGGTGCGCTCCGAGATATACGACTCGACCTGCTGCCAGTAGTTTTGGTCATCGCGAACTTTTTTACAAACACAACAAATCGGCAGCAATCCTGAGAGCTGATTGATTTGTGACTGCAAACTAAGAATTCGCTCGGCAACAATAATCCGCGCGGCCAACTGTTCCTCGTCGAACGGCTTGGTGATGAAATCATCTGCACCGGCACGCATACCGGCCAGATAACCACTCTTACCACCCACGACCGTCAGCAAAACGATGTACGTGTATTTGGGTCGATTGGCAGCCCGAATCCGCCGGCACAAATCCAAGCCATTGATATCCGGCATCACGATATCAGAAATCAGCAATGAGACGTGACCCGTTTCAAATATGTTCCAGGCCTCGGTGCCGTTCGCGGCAACCGTAACCTCGTGCCCCAACTTTTTCAG
>CAINDI010000020.1 GCA_903847335.1 uncultured Verrucomicrobiota bacterium
CCAGAACCCACCTCAATCGTGATGTGGTCGCTAGGTGGATTGGCACTTTTGTGGGGCGGAAAACGCCGGTTGTTCAAGCCACAAGCCTAGTTCCCGGCGTTTGTCACATATTCTTGTCGTCTGCCGGTGCTTCCGGCACTCTTTGACACCACCGGAGTTTCGCGGTAGTATCGCGCTATCATTCAATTGGATAACTTCAAGGAAATCGAACAATGAAAATTCTGGTAATTGTGTTAGCGGCGGCAGTGGTGGTGTTTGGCGTTTTGTATCTCCAAAGTGATCGAGCACGGATTCGCCAATCTCTCGTTTTACAAGAGACTCAAGAACAGCTCACCACCATCAGCAACCAAGAAGTCACCGTCGAGGTGGAACTGGCAACGACTAAAAAACAGGTAGCCGACTTAGAGCAATCACTGACTGCCATCGGTAACGACAAAGCCAAAGTCGAGGAACGCGCCAAAAATTTACAAGGGCAAATTGAAACCGTCGAAAAAGAGTTGGCCGATGAAAAAGCTCGCGTCAAAGTAATCGAAGACGAGCGGTTGCAGGTCACCGGTAAGCTGACGACGGTTTCCAATCAACTGACGACCGTTCGTGGTCAGCTCGCTGATTTGCAAAAGACTCACGCCGGTACCGAAGCGGAATTAGCCGCCTTGCGCGCGAAAGAAACGGCGCTGGAATCCGAACGGGATTCGCTGGAACGCCGCCTGAATAATCTCGACGAATTGCGCGCCCAAATCCGTGTGGTGAAGCATCGCCTGTGGGAGCAACACGTCGCCGACTGGAAGAAAAGTGACATCGTTACCAATGGCAATCACGGCGTGCTGCTGAAAGACGGCCAGTGGCAGCATTAGTCAATCCGCCTGCTTCACTTCGCATTGCCGGGCGTGAATTCCGGTCACGTCTCATTATGGGAACCGGTAAGTTTGCCTCCGGTGAACTCATGGCCGCCGCGCTTGTCGCCAGTGGCGCTGAACTGGTCACCGTTGCTTTGCGCCGCGCCGACCTGACCGGTGGCAAAGATAAATTTGCCAACATCCTGACTTTTCTCGATCCCAAGAAATATCAACTCTTGCCGAACACCAGCGGCGCGCGCACAGCCGAAGAAGCTTGCCGGCTCGCGCGTCTTGGCCGGGAAGCGACCGGTTCCACATGGCTGAAATTGGAAATTCATCCCGACCCGCGCTATCTTCTGCCGGATCCGATTGAAACCATGAAAGCCGCTGAAATTCTCATTAAAGATGGCTTCACCGTTTTGCCGTATATCAACGCCGACCCAGTTTTGGCAAAGCGATTGGCCGATGCCGGTTGCGCGACCGTCATGCCACTCGGTTCGCCTATCGGCAGCGCGCGCGGTTTAGAAACTCGCGCCAGTTTAGCCATTATCATCGAACAAGCCACCGTACCGGTGGTGGTGGATGCCGGTCTCGGCGCGCCGTCGCATGCGGCGGCCGCGATGGAAATGGGCGCGGATGCCGTGCTTGTGAATACTGCCGTAGCGGTCGCTTCCGATCCGGTCCGAATGGCCGACGCTTTCAAAACTGCCGTCATAGCAGGTCGATCTGCCTATGAAATCGGTCTTGCACCGCAACGCCAGGAAGCAGACGCCACCAGTCCGTTGACCGGCTTTCTGAACCAATGAGCTTCGTCGCGACGTTTAATTCTTTACCGGCGGTTGAACTGCGCCGGCATTCTCAAAATGCGACTTTATCAGAATTCGAAACAGCGCTCCAACATCCGAATTTAGAAAGCTTTGCGGTGTTGATTTCACCGGCGGCGGATTTGGAAAAACTCGCTGCACTTGCCCAAAAAACTACTCTCCGGCATTTTGGAAAAGTGATTCGGCTATACGCACCACTTTATTTGAGCAACGAATGTATCAACATCTGCCGGTACTGTGGATTTTCCCGCGACAATCCGATTTTGCGCGTCACGTTGACGCCGGAGCAAGTCGCCGCCGAAGCCCGGTATCTGCAAACTGAAGGGTTCCGTCATATTTTGCTGGTAGCTGGTGAACATCCGCATTTTGTCTCGAACAATTTTCTGCGCGACTGCGTGGCTAAGTTGCGGCCGGAATGGCCGAGCATCGCGCTAGAAGTTGGGCCGTTGGAGACGGAAGAATACCGGCCGATTGTTGAGGCTGGGGCCGAAGGTCTGGTGATTTACCAAGAAACTTATGACCGGGAAGTTTATACTTCGATGCACACCAGCGGACCAAAAATGAATTTCGATTGGCGATTGGAGACACCGGAGCGTGCTTATCAGGCTGGTTTCAAGCGAATCGGTATTGGTGCATTGCTCGGTTTATCGGATTGGCGTTCAGAAGCCATTGCTGTCGCGGCACATATTCAATATCTTTTGAAACATTGCTGGAAAGCGCAAATCAATGTCAGCGTACCGAGAATTCGACCGGCGGCTGGAGAATTTCAGCCATTATCACAAGTAACTGAACGAGAATTAGTTAAGTTTGTATGTGCGTTGCGGTTGACATTTCCAGAGGTTGGAATTTCGCTCAGCACTCGTGAGACAGCGAAGCTCCGGGATGGCTTGATTCCGCTAGGCGTGACAATGATTAGCGCAGGCAGCCATACGGAGCCAGGCGGTTACACCGGACAAGGTCGCGCTGATTTACATTTAACCAAAGGTGGTCGGCGAATTGATTCGGAAGGCGAACACGCCACCGTGCAATTTGAAATTGCTGACAATCGCTCACCGGCGCAAGTCGCCGCGAAGCTGGATACGATGGGTTATGAGCCAGTTTGGAAAGATTGGGACATTTCTCTAAATGGCTAAGATTATTGCTAATGGAAATGAAATTGAGATTCGTCAACCTTACCGGTTATCAGACTGGTTGCAACAAACTGGCTGGAAACCGACACAAGTGGTAGTTGAATTAAATGGAGAAGTAATTCCAAGAAGCCAATTTAGCAATGTGGAGCTTTGCGAAGGCGACCGACTGGAAGTGATTTTACCTGTCGCCGGTGGATAGTTTGGTTCTAAAATAGTACTTGCAAAACTTTAGAACCCGCATTAATTGTTTTTTAATTAAAGGTTCAGGAGCTTGCACGTTCTTCAGAGGGGTTCCCCACCCCCACCACCATGGCGTGCAACTCCTGAATCTTTTTTTGCTTTTACACCAAACTGCGGTTAATACTTACCGGTAATGAATCCGACCTTCCTTCCGCCGAATCAGAATATCGTTGATTTCACCGCGCAGGAACCCTGGCGCATGTTCCGTATCATGGCGGAATTCGTCGAAAGCTTTGAACAACTCAGCAAAATCGGTCCGGCGATCACCGTGTTTGGCAGCGCACGAATGCCGTCTTCCGATCCGTGGTATGCCAAAGCGGAGCGCGTCGGCCAATTACTGGCGCAAAACGGTTATGCGACAATCTCCGGTGGCGGCCCCGGCATCATGGAAGCTGTCAACAAAGGCGCGTTTGAAACTGGTGGCGTTTCAGTCGGGTTAAATATCGAGCTTCCGCACGAGCAAAATCCGAACCGGTATCAAAATCGCCAACTGTTCTTCCGTTACTTCTTCATTCGCAAAGTCTGTTTTGTAAAATATGCGACTGGCTTCATCATGTTCCCCGGTGGAGTTGGAACACTGGACGAATTTTTCGAGGCCATCACTCTGATTCAGACCGAACGCATCGCCCGATTTCCGGTCGTGTTAATGGGACGAAATCACTGGGGCGGGTTGATTGATTGGCTGGACAAACAACTCCGTGCCACCCGGCTCATCGGCAATGGCGATATGCAACTTTTCACCGTCTGCGATGAACCGGAAGAAGCCATCGCCTTCCTCCAAGCGCACGACCCGACCCGGCAAACCAAGAAACCTTAATTATGTACGACATCACCACGCTGCCCGGCGGTCTTCGCATTATCACCGCACCGATGCCGCACATGGAAAGTGTCTCCGTCGGCGTTTGGATTGGCATTGGCGGCCGGTACGAATCCCGGCCGCTCGCTGGCATTTCGCATTTTCTCGAACACCTCCTTTTCAAAGGCACGCACCGGCGCTCCGCCAAACAAATCAGCCAAACCGTCGAAGGTGTCGGCGGTTATCTCAACGCCTTTACCGGCGAAGAAAATACCTGTTACTACGCCAAAGCCAGCCACCGGCACCTCGACATCTTGCTCGATGTACTCGCCGACATGTACCAGCATCCGAAACTTTCCGTCACCGACATCAAAAAAGAACGCCAAGTCATCAAGGAAGAACTCCTGATGTACCGGGACCAGCCCGATCATTACGTCCAAGAATTGCTCACCGAAACGCTTTGGCCCAATCATCCGCTTGGCCGGTCGCTCACCGGCACACCGGAAACTCTAGACCGGATGGAACGCGACACTTTGCTGAATTTCAAAATCCGACATTATGTCCCGGTCAACACCGTTGTCGCCGTGGCCGGTCACTGCGAACATTCCGACATCGTGGCGCGAGTGGCCGGACAGCTACCGGCAGACACTTCCGGTAAAACGGCGCGGTTTCAACCGGTAACCGTCAAGCAACGCGGAGCGCAGCTGCGGTTTCTCACCAAAGCCGTCGAGCAAACGCATTTGGCGATTGCGGCGCGCAGTTATTCTCGCCACGACTCGCGCCGGTATGCGCTGAAATTGTTGAGTGTGATTCTCGGCGAGAATATGAGTTCCCGGCTGTTTCAGACGATTCGGGAAAAATATGGTTTGGCGTATTCGATTCAATCTGCCACGAGCTATTTTGCGGATACCGGTGCGTTTCTGATTTCCGCCGGACTCGACACGAAGCGGTTGCCGAAAGCGTTGCAGTTAATTTTAAAAGAACTCGGCAAACTCGCGCAGCGGCAACCACCGGCGGAAGAATTGCGCCGCGCGAAAGATTACGCCATCGGCCAGATGCGAATGGGAATGGAAAGCACTAGCAATCAGATGATGTGGTGCGGCGAACATTTGCTGGCCTACGGAGTGGTGCAAGCGCCGGCGGAAATCGAACTCAAGATTGAAGCGGTCACGCCGGCGCAGATTCAGGAAGTCGCGGCGGATATTTTCCAGAACCACCGGCTCAACGCCGCCGTCATCACGCCGAGCCAAGATGAACGCGCCATCCGAAACTTGCTGACGTTTGAATGAGTGCCGAAAAACTTTCTCAGTTGCAGGCAATTCTCCGCACCGGTGGGCGCACGCTCGTGGCGTATTCCGGTGGCGTGGACAGCGTTTTCCTCGCGAAAGTCGCGCACGACACGCTCGCCGGTAATGCGCTCGCAGTGATTGCGGATTCGCCGAGCTTGCCGCGCCGGGAATTAGCGGAGGCGCTAGAAATCGGCCAGCAATTCGGATTTCCGGTGCACGTGATTCAGACGGACGAAATGGCGGATGGTGAGTACGCCAGTAATCCGACGAACCGGTGTTACTTTTGCAAATCAGAATTATTCACGAAACTGACGATAATTGCCGTCGCAGAAGGCTGGCAGACGATTGTGTATGGCGAGAACGCCAGCGATACCGGTGATTTCCGGCCCGGCTCGACGGCCGCGCAAGAATTTAAGGTGCGCGCGCCGTTGAAGGAAGCGGGACTGACGAAAGCGGAAATCCGCCAACTTTCCGGTCAACTCGGTTTACCGACGGCAGACAAACCGGCGATGGCCTGTTTGTCGTCGCGGATTCCATACGGCGAGCCGGTCACGCCGGAGACCTTGGTAATGATTGAGGCAGCGGAAAACTTCTTGCGCGATGCCGGGTTTCACGAAGTGCGCGTCCGTCACCACCGGAACGTCGCACGGATTGAAGTCGGACCGGAGGAGTTGAACCGGTTTTTGGACGCAGACTTGCGGACGAAGGTGACGCAGGCGTTGCAGAAAATCGGTTATGCCTACGTCACTTTGGATTTACTCGGCTACCGGCGCGGCAGCGGAAACGAAGGTTTGACAGACCGGCCGGGAAACAGGTACTAACAACCGCGTGAAACTGTTATTGGAAAATCAGGTGGCGTTAGTGACCGGGGCGGGACGCGGAATCGGAAAGGCGATTGCGTTGCGGCTGGCTGGGGAAGGTGCGCGGGTAGCGTGTTGCGGCCGGACACTGGCGAACGTGGAGACGACGGTGGCAGCGATTGCGGCCGCCGGTGGTCAGGCCAAGGCGTATGCGGTGGATGTGGCCGACGCGGCGCAGGTGACGGCGACTTGCGAGCAGGTGTTTCAGGATTTTTCGCGGGTGGATGTGTTGGTGAATAATGCCGGGGTGACGCGGGATCAGTTGTTGCTGCGCATCAGCGAGGCGGATTGGGACGCGGTGTTGGACACGAATTTGAAGGGCGCGTTTCTCTTCACGAAAGCCATCAGCCGGGCGATGTTGAAGCAGCGAAGCGGACGGATTGTGAACATTTCTTCGATTTCGGGCTTGACTGGCAACGCTGGGCAATCTAACTATGCCGCCTCGAAAGCGGGCCTGATTGGGTTCACGAAGTCGGCGGCGAAAGAGTTAGCGTCGCGCGGCATCACGGTGAATGCGGTGGCGCCGGGATTTATCGTGACGGATATGACGGCGGTGTTGGGCATAGATGTTCAGGAGCAGTTGAAGGCGCGGATCGCGTTGGGTCGCTTAGGGGAGCCGGAGGACATTGCGAATGCGGTGTTGTTCTTGGCCAGCAATTTGGCGGGATATGTAACGGGACAAGTGCTGACGGTGGATGGCGGCTTGGTGATGTGAGAGCTGGGCGCTGTTGGAAATAAACTAATTTACGGAGGAAAAAACCATGGCAGAAAAATCAGTAGAAGATCGCGTGAAGGAAATCATCGTCGAACAACTCGGCGTGAATCAGGAGCAAGTCAAACCGGAAGCCAAATTCATTGAAGACTTGGGCGCGGATTCGCTCGACACCGTCGAGTTGGTCATGGCGTTTGAAGAAGAATTCGGCGCGGAAATCCCGGACGAGGATGCGGAAAAGCTGCAGTCCGTTGGCGATGTCATCAAGTACATCGAGGAGCGCGGCGAGAAGTAATCCCGGCCGGCGGCCGTTTGGCCAGCCAAATTTGGGGCATGAAGTGAGTTGCAATCTATCGCTTTATGCCCCATTTTGTTGACCAACTTTAGGAACTATCATGAGTGAACGACGCGTCGTCATAACCGGGATCGGCGTAGTTACGCCGATTGGAAACGATCTCCAGACTTTCTGGCAAAATCTACTTGCCGGCAAAAGCGGCATTGGGCTGGTGACGCGGTTTGATACCAGCAAGTTCGACTGCAAAATCGGCGGCGAAGTTAAAGATTTCAAGCCGGAGCAATTCATGCCGGCCAAAGAAACGCGCCGCACCGATCGCTACACGCAATACGCCGTCGCCGCCGCGCGCATGGCAATCACCGATTCCCAAATCGACCTCGCCAAATCAGACCTGAACCGCATCGGCGTCCTTGTCGGCTCCGGTATCGGCGGCATGGAAACCATCGAAGAACAAGCCAACATCCTGTTCACCAAAGGTCCCGGCCGTGTTTCACCGTTCATGATTCCGATGCTCATCGTGAATATGGCGAGCGGTTACATCTCGATGTTGTTCGGTGTCAAAGGTCCGAATCTTTCCGTTGTTTCCGCTTGCGCGACTGCGACTCACAGCATCGGCGAAGCGGCGCGCGCCATTATTCATGACGACGCCGATGTTATGATTGCCGGTGGCAGCGAAGCGGCCATTACCGGTCTCGGCTATGCCGGTTTCTGCTCGATGCGCGCCATGAGCACTCGCAATGACGACCCGACGCACGCGAGCCGGCCATTTGATTCCGGTCGCGATGGTTTCGTCATGGCCGAAGGTGCCGGCGTAGTTATTCTCGAATCTCTCGAACACGCCAAAAAACGCGGCGCAAGAATTTACGCCGAAGTCGCCGGTTACGGTTTGACCGGTGACGCCTATCACATGAGTGCTCCGGCGCCCGATGGCGATGGCGCCGCTCGCGCAATGGCGATGGCGCTCCGGCACGCAAAATTAAATCCCGATCAAATTGATTACATCAACGCCCACGGCACTTCTACGCCAGTCGGTGATAAGTGCGAAACCCAAGCCATCAAAACCGTTTTCGGAGCGCACGCTCGCAAGTTGGCAATCAGCTCCACCAAATCCATGACCGGCCATTTACTCGGTGCCGCCGGTGCTGTCGAAACGGCTGTTTGCGCACTGGCAATTCAAAATGGAATTGTTCCGGCGACCATCAATTACGAAACACCGGACCCCGATTGCGATCTGGATTACGTGCCAAACAAACCGCGCGAAATGACGGTCAATACCTGCGTGAATAACAGCCTCGGCTTCGGCGGTCACAACGCCACGCTCATCATCAAGCGTTACGTGTAGGCCAGTATTTTCCGACAAGCTTGAAAAAGCGAATTCCGTCCCGGTAAGGCTGAATCCGACTGACCCGGTTTGGAAAATAAATTGTACACACCGGCAGACTCACAATCTTGTGACCGGCGCGCCCGGCTTGAATGAGCATTTCCGTTTCTGTTTCAAACCGCGCCGTCGCCAACTTCAAATCCGGCAATACTTTCTGCGCTAACAGCCGGTACCCGCATTGACTATCCGGAATCAGTTGCCGGGCCAACTGACCGGTCACCCACGACATAAATTGATTTGTCCACAATCGCAACGCCGGCATTCCATGCGTATCCGTCATCCGCGAACCAATCACAATTCCGGCACCGGTCTGCTCGGCGAGCGCGATAAATTCTGGAATCGCCGCCGGATCGTGTTGCCCGTCGGCGTCGAGAAAAACTCCGTAGCTTGCCGGCGATTGGCGGAGATAATTTAGGCCGGTAATAATCGCCGCGCCTTTGCCAAGATTTACCTCATGCCGGAGCACGGTCGCGCCGGTGGCGCGGGCAATGGCAGAAGTTTCGTCCGTCGAACCATCATCGATAACCACCACTTCGTGAACGTGCAGTTGCGCCCGCCGAATCACATCCGCAATGGAGCCGGCTTCATTGAAAGCCGGAATAAATGCCAGTGCCCGGTCATTCATTCGCTTGCCGGGCTGGTTCACCAAACGCCGCCGCCGTCGCCATGCGCCGGTCGTCCTCGACATTCCAGAGGTCGTGGAACAAATACCATTGTTCGCTGTGCGCGCTGATAACTTTTTCCAACGCGCCGGCAATCTTCCGCGAAATGTCCGCAATCGAATCGCGTTGCCGGTCCGCCCAAATCGGTTCGCCGAGCACATACGAAAACGTATCGCCTTCCACCCGCACCATGAACACCGGTAAGATCGGCGCACCGGTGGTCAGCGCTAATTTCGCTGGGCCATCCGGCAACCGGGCCGGTTCACCGAAAAAATCGACCGTCTGCCGGCCACCGGTATAATCCCGGTCGCCGAGCACCGCCACAATTTCGCCGCGCCGCAACGCCGCGATACATTCACGCGCCGCGCGACCAAAGGGAATCGGCCGAACACCGCGATTGGTCCGGTAACTTTGGTAAAGTTCATTCAGTTGCGGATCCGGCTGCCAGAGCGCAACGACATTAAACGGATAACCACGTTGTGCCAGCGCACCGGCGCCAAGCTCCCAATTGCCGAGGTGCGCGCTGAGAGCGATGACGCCCTTTCCTTTCGCGAGCAAATCATCAAACACATTTGGAACGATGCCAAAGTTGATGAGCCGGTCAGCCCGCTCCCGGTCGAGATGGAGGAAATGGAAAAAATCGACGAGGTACTTGGCGAAGTTGAGGAAATTTTCGCGCGCCAACGCCCGGAGCGCGCGTTGCGACAACACCGTGCCGTTGTGCCGGTGGATACGCTGGAGATTATGAATGACCGCTTCGCGACCGCGCCGGTCGAGCAAGACATACGCATCGGCAAACCGGCGCGCGATGCCGTAACCGACTTTGCGAGGTAAATACCGGGCGATGGCTTCGCCGAGTTTCAGTTGGCGGTATTTCAGGCTCATGGCCGGTTCGCACACAAACTCAAGATGTCCGTCGCCGCATCGCGCGCCGCTTGCGGCCGACCCAACGACCGCGCCGATTCGCGCATCGCCCGGAGCAGTTCGGGGTTCCGTAAAAATCCATCTACTAAATTCGCCACGTCAATCGCCTTTTCAGCTTCGACGGCGACATTTTGGGCGAGCAACAAATCGGTGTTCTTGGCTTCCTGACCGGGAATCGGATTGATGATAATCATCGGCAGGCGTTTGACGAGACATTCAGCGGTGGTGATGCCACCGGGTTTGGTCACGACTAATTCGGCGGCGTCCATCAGCTCGTTGACGTTTTCGACAAAACTAAAAATACGCATCTGATGCCGGAGCTTCGCACCGCGCCGTTCGAGGCGTTCCCGGAGTTCTTCATTCTTACCGGTGACCACGACGATGTAAAACGGTTGTGGCAATTGGTCGAGCTTCTTAATTACCGACTTCATCGGGCCAAGCCCAAGACTGCCGCCCATCAGTAAAATCATCGGCAGACCAGGTTTCAAATCCAGCGATTGGTAAACGGCATCTTTATCAGCTTTCGTCGAAAATCGGTCGCTGACTGGAATGCCATGAACGCGAATCCGTTCCGGCGCGACGCCTTGCGCGATGAGCGTGCCGCGCGTTGCGTCGTTCGGCACCACGTACATATCCACCTGCGGATGCGCCCAGTACCGGTGCGCCACGTAATCGGTCAACACGCCCACCAACGCCGGCCGCCGATTCCCCGTCTTCTGCTTCCACGCCGCCAAAACGCCACACGCAAACGCTTGCGTGCAGACGACGACATCGGGATTAAACTCTCGCAAAATCTTTTCCATCTTCCGCGAATTTCCGCGATTCAACAAATCCCGGATAATCGCCGTACGCTGCTGAAATTTGGGATTGTCATACATCCATTCCCAGATTTCCGGCGCCGTCTTCAACGCCGCGAGATACGCCTTCAGCGTCATCTTCGACAAAAACGGATTCGCGTGGCTGAACGAATCCAGCAACATCGACTCCACCTTGCCATTCAACTGCCGGGCCGCATTTTCCACAGCGACAGCCGCCGCGTAATGCCCCGAATGTTTAGTGAGATAAAGAAACAGAATCCGCTGCTTCATGCGCTCTCAGCATAACCAACCACCGGACAACAGGTCAAGCTTCCGCTTGGCAGCACCGCGCGCCTGTGCCATCCTGCCGGCATGTCCGTCAAAGTCCTTTGCCTCACCCAAGGCCCGCTTGCCGCGCCCTCCAGCCGGTACCGCGTCTATCAACTCCTGCCACACCTCAAAACGCACGGCCTCGACTGCGTCGTCTCTCCCGCTTTGGACGACGACACTTACCGGCGGCTCTACCAAACCACCGGTGGCTCACGCCTCGCCGCCTTCAACGCCATCCGCCGGCAACGTCAGCAAGATTTACAACGCCTGTCGGATTTCGATCTCGTCTGGATTCAAAAAGGGATTTTCCCCGGCTTAACCGCCAGCCTCGAATGCCAAATCGCCGCGCGCCGACCGATCATCTTCGATTTCGACGACGCCATCTGGCTCCCCCGGCACGGCGGCAATCCAATCTTGCGCTTCCTCCACCGGGAAAGCACCGTCCAGAAAATCCTCCGCCGCGCCGCCGCCGTCATAGCCGGTAACAATTTTCTCGCCGACTACGCCCGACAATTTTCCGGCAACGTCACTGTCATTCCGAGCGCGGTGGAACTCGCGCGTTACCGGCGCGGCACCGGGACCGCCGTCGGTTGGATTGGCAGTCGCTCGACATTGCCGTACCTCCGCTCGCTCGCACCGGTGTTCCAACAACTCGGCATCACGCCGCGCGTCATCGCCGCCGGCACGCCTGACTTCCCAGCCGATTTCCGCCCGTGGCAAATGGAAACAGAAGTCGACGAGCTAGCGCAACTCGGTATCGGCGTCGCGCCGTTACCGGACAATCCGTGGGAACGCGGCAAATGCGCCGTGAAAATTTTGCAATACATGGCGTGCGGCTTACCGGTGGTTGCCACGCCAGTCGACGTGCAACGCGAACTGGTGCGCGATGGCATCACCGGCTTTCACGCAACAACACCCGCCGAATGGCGCGACCGGCTCCAACAACTTCTCGCCGATGCTGCGCTCCGGCAACGTCTCGGCAACGCCGGTCGAGAAGTAGTCGCGCAAAGTTATGACTTACCGGTGGTGGCAGCGCAGGTGGCGAAAGTTCTGCTCGCTGTTTAGAATCAAAAACGGGGGGAATGGTGGAGAGGAATGGATTCGAACCATTGAAGGCATAAGCCAGCAGATTTACAGTCTGCCCCGTTTGGCCACTTCGGTACCTCTCCATCAATAAGTTATAGAAAACTAGCTTGGAATTAATTCGTAGCAATTGACACTTGCAAACCTACAACGCCAACTCGTAAATGACTTATACCAACGAGGTAACCTCTTGGCAAGTGGCTTGTACGGTTAACGGAAAACGTATTCGAAATGCGTTTGTCGTAACCAACCAATAGGAGTTCAGTGAATACATCGCCTGTGATGGTTATTTGCATGACACAGTATTTGTTAAACGCACTCCATTGATGGCGGTCGTTACACTCCTCAAGTACTGTGCCGCTACAAATAAGCAGGCGGCAGCGTTATAACTACACGTCCATTCCTTGAGAAAAGTCAACTTCGACACAAACGACCCAGCAAGCCACCGGACCAGAATACCGGTTGCGCTTTTAATTTTTAACAGCAGTAAAACTCCCGAAAGCATAAGGAGTAGAAAACTTACCATCAGTGATTTGTGTGGCTGTTGCGTCAAGAGTTCCTTCCCAGCTAATCTCATAATACTTGCCTTTGAATTTGTGGCTAGTCTTGAAGGATACCTTGCCATTCCTCTGGGCAGTAGGAATCGAAGATTTTACAATTTCATTCCCAAAAGTTTTACCTGTAATAAAGTTAGATCCATCCCCTGCATCTTTAAGAAAATTTAATGCGATTGTTTGGGTGAACGCCGCCACATCTCCGCCTTTGGGTACATGAGTACCCTTTGTGCTTAGCGTCCACGTTCCTGCCATTAATTTAATTTGATCTGATACAATAGTTTCCCCCTTACTCGCGGCACTAGTAAAAAACAGCATTCCAATGGTCAGACAGCTTAAAATTATGGTGGTAGCAAAGCGATTTTTCATGAAGATTCCTTATCATAAATTAATCCGTTATGACAACCTCCGAAGATTAGCCGCACAATGGTCTCTATAGCTATTACTCTGCTAAACTGCGTGTCTGTTATCGATTTATTTTATTAGTCCGTTACCTCCCATGGCGAAAGAAAATTGTGTCGTGGGAATTGGAGCCGGAAACTTTCCACAAATTTACTTGAGCAACGGGAGTAAACTTTTTTCGAAATAAGACGAAATAATTATTTACGCGCCCACCGGAGCTTGGCGGAACTGGAGCGCGGATTATCATATCGTTCTGCCGGCGAAGGGCGAATCACTTCACCGGCAATCTCACTGTAAATCCCGGCAGCTAATCCAGCTTCAAACGCTTTCTTCACCCGGCGATCTTCACCGGAATGAAATGTCAGAATCGCCACTCGGCCACCGGTGTTGAGACACGCCGGTAAGTTGCGCAGAAACATATCCAACGCCGTCAGCTCCTCGTTCACCGCAATCCGCAATGCCTGAAAAACACGGCGAATCGTGTTTTCGCGTTCCTCGTCGAGTACCGAACCCGGTAACGCCCGGCGAATCGCTTCCGCCAAAGCTCGCGTCGTGGCAAATCGCTTTCCGGCGAGCGCGCCGGCGAGCAACTCCGCGCGTGGCTCGTCGGCGTTTTCCACCAATAACTCCGCCAACTTGCCGGCGTCGCTGCGTTCCAACAACGCCGCTGCCGGTTGGCCGCGCTGCGGATTCATCCGCATGTCGAGCGGACCGGTCAGTTTCACTGAGAAGCCGCGCCCCGGATCATCGAGTTGCATTGAGGAAACGCCGAGATCAGCGAGAATTACATCGGCACCGGTGAGTTGTTCGGCGAGCAAAACTTTTGGCAGCCCGGCAAAATTGCTCCGGTGCGCGGTAAAACCCGTGCCGGCTAATCGCGCTTCCGTCTTCGGAAATTCAATCGGGTCAACGTCCAAACCGATGAGCCGGCCACCTGGCAACACACGTTTGAGAATTTCCCGCGCATGACCGCCGTAACCGAGCGTGCAATCCGCCGCGATTTCGCCCGGTTGCGGATTGAGCACTTCAAAAATTTCCGCCACCATAATCGGCCGATGCGTGCCGGCGGGCGTTTTACCGGAGGCGAGCACTTTGGCAATGGTGTCCGGATGGAGTTGGTGCTCTTTGTATTTGTCTTCGTACCGGCGCGGATTTTTACCGGAATACCGGGGCCGCCGCTTGTGTGACTTGACCGGTTCTAGGCCGTCCGCTTGCATGTGACGATTTCTTTCTGTCGTTCTTTGCGCCGGAGGTCTTTCTCCACTTTTATCGGCTCGCGCGTGAAGGGATCGAGTTCGGTGTAATACATCAGCGTCGAATACGTGGACGGCGTCGGCGTGAAAATCTGAACCTGTTCGGGATTAATCTTCAACTTCTCGCTCGTGAACCGCTTCAGTTCCGCCATGTCTTCGTCGGTACAACCGGGATGCGCCGCAATCATGTAGTACGTCAGAAATTGCGGCTTACCGGCTTCGCGCGACAACGCGTTAAATTTCTCGCGGAATTCCAGAAGCGCGCCGGTACCGGGCTTGCCGAGCCGGTCGAGGACGGCATCGTTGGTGTGTTCCGGCGCAACTTTCAACTGACCGCTGACATGATGCGTCACCAGCTCGCGTAAATATTCGTCACCATGCTGCCGGTCGTTCAACACCATGTCGTAGCGGATTCCAGAGGCGACGAAAACTTTTTTTACTCCCGGCAATGCGCGCACTTGGCGCATGATGTTCACAATCGGCCGGTGATTCACCGGCATCTGCGAGCAGATGGTTGGGAAAATGCAGCGTTTTTTCACACAACTTCCGTGCTGGAGTTTGTGGTCGCACTCGAAGCCGTACATGTTCGCCGTCGGGCCGCCGAGGTCGTGGATATTGCCTTTGAATTGCGGATGCTGGGTGAGTTGTTCCGCCTCACGCACAATCGACTGCGGACTTCGTGACCGGATGGTGCGCCCTTCGTGAACGCCGATTGCGCAGAAATTGCATTCGCCGTAACAGCCCCGGTGCGTCGCAATTGAAAAGCGAATCGTTTCCAGTGCTTTGACCGCTCCTTGCTTCTCATAAAACGGATGCTGTGCTCGTTCGAAGTCGAGCGCATAGACGGCGTCCAATTCTGCTTCTGTCTCCGATACCGGCGGCGGATTTTGCACATACCACCGGTCGCCGTGTTGCTGGCATAAGCCGTTTGCGCTCACCGGATCGTTATTGTTGTAGAACGTGTGAAACATGTCGATGAACGCATTCTTGTCCGTCGCGACTGTTTCGTAACTCGGCAACTCGAGGTAACCGGTGTGTTTTTCTTTCGCGATGTAACATAAGCCACGAACTGTTCGCGGATCGCCACCGGCACACAATGCGTTGGCGAATTCCAATGTCGATTTTTCCGCCATGCCGTACAAGATGAAATCCGCTTTCGCGTCAAACAACAGTGACCGGCGCAGTTTGTCGTCCCAGTAATCGTAATGCGGCACGCGCCGCAAACTCGCCTCGATTCCACCTAGCACAATCGGTTTAGCCGGCTTCGCGAACCGGCGGATGAAATTCGTGTACACGATGCTCGCGCGGTCCGGCCGCCGGTTGTTGATACCACCGGGAGTATAATCATCGCTCTTGCGGCGTTTTTTTAGCGCGGTGTAATTCGCCACCATCGAGTCCACGCATCCGGCCGTCACGCCCCAGAACAATCGCGGTTCGCCTAGTCGCCCGATGTCGGCGGCCTCCGGTTGCGCGATTACGCCAACGCGAAACCCGGCGTTCGCCAGAATCTTTCCAATCACCGCCACGCCGATGTACGGGCTGTCGATGTAGCTGTCGCCGCTGACGAGGATGATGTCGAGCGCATCCCAGCCACGGCGTTTCACTTCAGCGAGTGTCGTTGGCAAAAACATGCCGCCACTATAGCGCAAATTCGTTGGCTTGGCTTGGAATCTCCGGTGGTAGTCCTTGCATTCCCAAGCAAAGCTGTCAGAGTGGTTTCCGCGCCGTCGCAATCTTTAGGTCTGCGCTTCTTGTCCAGCGTCAAAGCCTGTCCTTTGTCGCCTGAAGTTAACCCGGCAGGTACGCAACCGAAAGGATCGCCGATGGATGAAATCGTCAACGTCGAAGGAGTTGTCACCAAAGTTCTGCCCGGCACCATGTTTCACGTGGAGATGGGCGAAAAGAAGCACCAAGTCCTCGCACACATTTCCGGCAAGATGCGCAAACGCTGGATTCGCATCAACGTTGGCGACCGCGTCAAAATGGAAATGACTCACTACGATCTCGGCAAAGCCCGCATCGTCTACCGGCTCAGTTAATTTGACGGCTGTTTGCTGCGAATGATTTCGGCGATTTTGAGATTCCAACGAGCTTCGATATAGTCCGGCTTAATTTTCAGAGCGGTTTGATATTGTTCAATCGCCTCAGCGATCTGCCCACGATCCACCAAAATGAGGCCAAGGTTGTTGTGAGCCACTGCGTAATCCGGTTTGATTTTCAACGCCGTTTGGTATTCCGCCATCGCTTCCATCTCCTGACCGCGTCTCAGTAAAATGACGCCGAGATTGTTGTGCGCTTCGGCGTAGTCGGGTTTGATTCGCAACGCCGCGTGGTATTCCGCCATCGCTTCCGCCTCCTGACCGTGCTCCATCAGCGCGATTCCGAGGTTATTGTGCGCCAGCCAA
>CAINDI010000021.1 GCA_903847335.1 uncultured Verrucomicrobiota bacterium
CCGGATCGCAGTCGGTTCGTCGGCAATACCCGGTACGAATGGCGCCTGTATTACCTGGCTCTGCGCTGGCAATGTAACCGGCAAGCCGTTGCGCCCATAGGCAAGATTGAGAGTGACGCTCATCAGCCGGTTAGTTGGAACGGATTTGAATATCCACCATCAGGTCGGACGCGATTTGTTCGAGCGCCTGCTGAAGTTGCCGGAGTTCACTGGCGGCTGGCAACTGAACTTGCGCAGTCGCGTGAAACAGTTCCTCGCCGGACATTGGCGCGCTTTCACAGGTGGTGGTTAACTCTTCGATGTTCACTTGCTGCTGGGCGAGGACTTGCGAGATTTGACGGACGATGCCGGGCCGGTGATGGCCAACGACTTCGATGGTGGCCAGTTGGCGATTCGGAGTCGCAACGGCCTGACCTTTTTGAACGCGCACGGACAAGCCGTGCGATTCGAGTGATTGCAGTGCGGTGAGAAATTTTTGCTCCGCCACCGCCGGGACTTGCACTCGTAAAATACCGGCGAATTGCCCGCCGAGATGGGCCATGCGACTTTCCAACCAATTACCGCCATGGTCGGCAATGACTGCCGATAATTGTCCCACTAATCCCGGCCGGTCGGATCCGATAATCGTCATCACGAAAGTGACATTCATAAATATCTGTTACGCCGGTGGCAGGCGAATGGCAAGCATGGAGCGTCGCAGTGCCGGTGCTTCACGAACGAATCATTACCAGCAGCATTTTGAAACGGGTCACGGCTTTGACGGCGTGGGGTTTGTTCGCTGGGAGAATAATCATTTGCCCGGATTCGACTTGATGTTTTTTGCCGGCAATCTGCATTTCCGCTTCACCGTCGAGCACGCAAATCAACGCGTCAAATGGCGCGGTGTGTTCGCTCAATGCTTGACCAGCATCAAACGCAAACGCCGTCACCGTGCCGGTGGGTTTGCGCAAGACTTCGCGGCTGACGATGGCGCCGGCTTGGTACTTGGTTAATTCGGCGAGCTTGATGGCTTTGCCGATAAGGTTACCGGATTTTTTTGGTTTAGCAGTGCATTTGCTCATGCCGGTAACTTACTCCAACCAGTCGCCGTAAACAACCGTGACATCGGGAACCGGTTCTGTTACCAAGCCGGTATGGAAACTTCTGGTCGCAACCGTTGGCTCAACCGGACGGTGCTCGGCATTGGGCTGGCGTCGTTGTTGAGCGATTGGTCGCACGAAATCGCCACGGCCATCATGCCGGCATTTCTAGCGACACTCGGCGCGGCGGCGGTCTGGCTCGGTTTGATCGAAGGTATTTCCGACGGATTATCCAGCTTCGCCAAAATGGGCTCCGGCTATTTCACTGACCAGTTGCGCCGGCGCAAACCGATTGCGGTGATTGGTTATCTGCTAACGGCCACCGGCACGGCGTGCATCGGGTTGGCGACGCAGGCGTGGCATATTTTGTTGTGCCGGGCCGGGGCGTGGCTCGGACGCGGTGTGCGGACGCCGGTGCGAAAAGCGTTGCTGGCCGGCGCGGTCACGCCGGAGACTTACGGCCGGGCGTTCGGATTCGAGCGGATGATGGATACGTGCGGCGCGATTGTCGGACCGATTACGGCGATGCTGTTGCTGGTGGCGTTTAAGAATAATTTCAGCCGAGTTTTGCTGGTGACGCTCGTGCCGGGATTGCTGGCGGCGGTGGCGATTGCGGTGTTGGTGAAAGAGCAGGAACGCGTCAAGGTGAAATGGATTTCGTTCCGGGCGCGGCTGGCGGCATTGCCGGTGTCGTTCCGGCATTTTCTGGTGGCGGTCGGATTGTTTGGAGCCGGGGACTTTGCGCACACCATGTTGATTTTACTGGCGACGCAGAAACTTACACCGCAGCTTGGTCAGGCGAAAGCGGCCGGTGTGGCGGTGACGTTGTACGTGCTGCACAATGTTTTGTATGCCGGGTTCGCGTTTGTGGCCGGCTGGCTGGCGGATCATTTTAATAAACGCGTGGTGCTGGCCGGTGGCTATGCGCTCGGCGCGGCGACGATGGCGGTGCTGGTATTCGCGCCGATGAATTTGCCGGTACTCGTACTGGTGTTCGTGATGGCCGGGATTTTCGTGGCGACCGAGGAAGCGGTGGAAGACGCGCTCGCAGCGGAGTTAGTGGACAAGGAACATCACGGCATGGGGTTTGGAATGTTGGCGACGGTCAACGGCGTCGGCGATTTTCTGTCGAGCATCGTGGTCGGCGTGTTGTGGACGGTGGCTGGAACACCGGTGGCGTTTGCGTATAGTCTGGTGCTGTTCATCGCCGGCGCGTGGCTGGTGTGGAAGTGGCGGTAAGGGCAACGGCAGTGAGTTCTTGTCCGCGTCATCCCGATCATCGAGGGCTTGCGTCATTTCGTTCGTTAAGTCCGCGATGTGCTTCCGGGCGTCCAACGAAGGTTGGATCGCCGCATTGAACTGCTCCAACGTCATTCCGACAAACGACTTGGTCGGGGCGAGCTTCGTCCACGCGCCGACCACATCATCGATCTTTCCTGCATTCTATACTATTATTGGACCAAGCTTGCAGTGCCCGCATCCTGAAAGTGTTTTCATAACAGCTTACCCATCCGGTGTCGTTTCGTGCGGCAATGAGCGCGGTAATGACTTCCTGCGCCAGTTTGCGATACTCACCCTCCCACAAGCCCGTGCTGCTCATTAGCAATTAACTCCTACTTCGGTTGCGAGAAGTCGCCAAAAACTAAGCCTGCGAGGTTCGGCGCACGTTGTGCGTTCGAGTTGCTTAGCTTGATCGCCGTCTTGCCGCTACCGGCAACCTTCACTTTTTCAAACCAGAAGATATGCTCTTCTCCGCCGGTTTTTGTTTCGGCGTAAACAACAAACTGTCCGCCAGTTGGAGATCGGATTACAAACTTGCCTTCGCTGTCAGTTGTCGCACTTGCGGCGATTTTTGTCGCAATGGCGGCGGCCATCTTATCCTCCGCGCTGTCCATGATCCGACTCCATTGTCGCGACATCGCCTCCGCGATTAGCGGTTTAAGCTCAGATTCATTAGACGAAACTTGTCGTTCAATCGTCGCCCGGCGCTCGGCAAAGACCCTCTCAATCTCAGCACGAAGGCTGGCAACTTGTTCTGCTGGCGGCTTGCTCAGAACTGCTTCTTTTCCGTTGATCTCGACAGTCATGGAGTCGAGCTTCGTCTTGAGCAATCCCAGTTGGGATTCGCTTTTCTGCACCTGAGTTTCCAAAGTTTCCATCCGTGCACCATTCTGAAACTCGAACTTTTGCAGGGTAAGTCTACGCTGCTCGGTTGTGGCAGTAAGTCTTTTTGCAGCGGCATCCCTTGCGGCTTCCAGCGCGGAACGTTGCTTCGCGTATGCCTGATAATAGGTAATGAAGGTCTGCCGTAGATTCTGATCAGTTAGGCTGGTGGGGAATTTCGTGAATATCGCGTACTCCGATAACTCTGCGTCCTCGTCTGCTTTGACTCGGACGCCAAGCCAACCGGGCATGTCTTTGAGACTGAAACCGTGCTCCTTCTTCGCCTCAAAGATCTCGCTCTTATAACTGTCCGCAAAAGAGTACTCCTCCTTGAACCTTCCATCCTTTGGCACGAGGTCAACCGTGAGGTTTCGCGCTAGAATGTGGTCGTTTATGAGTTTAGCTGCGGCAGTAAGTGCTCTATCAACGTAATCCTGAAGAGCACGCTGGGCATAAAACGATTCGGCTTCGGCCTGCTGGATGCCGGGGGCATATCGCGCTTCGATGTCAGACCGTGAACCTTTCAAAGTTTTCAATTCTTTCTGCGTCGGCTCAATCTGTTGGGAAAGGACATCGATTTGATTCTCCAAACCCGCTTTTTGCGATTTGAGGTTTGTCACGTCTGCCGCTACCTGTCGTAGCGTTTCATTGATATTTTTGTTTGTCTTCTCCAGTTCCTTTTGCTTCTCGGCGTCCAAGCTGATCAACTCTGCCTTCAGGCTGGCAACACGGCTCACCAAGTTTCGAGCCGTCGGATCGGACTGCGCCACATTTTTTTGTATCTGCTCGTATTGGTCTGTGATTGCTTTCTTGACTTCGGCTATCGCGGGATATGGATCATGGAGGAGGTACACCTTTAGGTCGGCGAGCTTTTTCACGTCCAGTGATTTCATCACCAGAAACGCCTCACCGTCTAGCGTTGGCGGAGCGAATAGCTTTCGTGCGGCGAAGATGACTGCTACGGAAAAAATTATAACCAACGCCAGAACCACTAGAATCCGTGGCCGGTTTGAGACGGAACGGCTGCTTGTAGCTTGTACGGGAGATGGAGCGCTAGGGGAGGCTGGCGTAGGCAGTGCGGTTGTGTCAAACGTGGCAGGCTTGTTCAGAGGTTTGGATTTGTATGGTACTGCCAGCGGCGTCCCGCATTTTGGACAGTCAACGAGTTGTCCCGCCGCTACTGCATCGATTACAACATGCTGTCCGCACTTCTCACAGAAAAACGAAATGTCCATAATTGCCTCCTCCTCGTTCCAGTTCAGATGCAGAGCAGTCTAGAATGCCGGATGCTGCGTTTCAATCTGAAAACCAATAACCGGCTTGCCGGTCAGAGCAAGCTTGCGATTGTCTGCCGTTACGAATGCACCACCGCTTGCTTGACGCTCGGCTGACGTTAGGCACATACTCCCAAAAATTATGAGCGATAAAATTCGAGTAATTATTTACGGGCTGGGGGTGATTGGACGCTCGGCAGCCAAGCTGGTGACGGAACGCGCCGGGATGGAATTGGTCGGCGCGGTGGATTGCAGTCCGACTTTTGTTGGGCGCGATGCCGGTGAGGTTTTGGAATTGGGTCGGCAACTCGGATTTAATGTCACCGACACGCTGGCGGAAACTTTAGCGGAGGCGGAAGCCGATGCGGTGATTCACTGCACCGGTTCGTCGTTTGCCGGCGTGCTGCCGCAATTGCAGGAAATCGTGGCGGCGGAGTTGTGCTGCGTCACGTCGTGCGAGGAGGCGTTGTTTCCGCGTTACCGGTATCCGGAATTGGCGGAGGAATTCAATACGTTGTGCGTGGCGCATGGTGTCGGCGTGCTCGGGACCGGCGTTAATCCCGGTTATGTGATGGATACGCTGGCGACGGTGGCGACGGCGATTTGTCAGCGCGTCGACAGTGTGAAGATTTTGCGCGTGGTGGATGCCGGCACGCGCCGGGAAGCATTGCAGCGAAAAGTCGGCGCCGGTATGGTGAAGGAAGAATTTGAAAAGCTCGTTGCCGCCGGCAAGATGGGACATGCCGGACTGCTGGAATCGCTAGCGTTTGTGGTAGCGGCGATGGGTTGGGCCGGTGCGAAGCTCGACGAAAAAGTTGAGCCGGTCTTGACGACGCGGGCGATTCGCACGAAATATGTGTCGTTGTTGCCGGGGCAAGTGGCCGGCGTCCGGCAAGTCGCGCGGGCCGAGTTGGCCGGTAAGGAAGTGGCGCGCTTGGAATTGCAGATGTACGTCGGCGCGGAGCAACCGCGCGACGAAATTGAAATTGCCGGTGTGCCGCCGTTGAAGGTCACGGTGGCCGGCGGAACGCCCGGTGACTTGGCGACGCCGGCGATTTTGGTGAACATGGTGCCGGCGTTGCTGGCCGCTGGACCGGGGTTGCACACGATGGCGACGTTGCCGTTGCCGCGGATTGCACGATGAAAAACATTGTTTATTTTGATTTGGAAACACAGAAGAGTGCGACGGATGTCGGCGGTTGGAATCATAAGCCGGACATGCTGATGTCGGTCGGTGTGACGTTCAGCACCGGCGAGGGAGAATACCGGATTTACGACGAGGCGCAGGTTCAGGATCTGATTAAGCAACTGCGCCGGGCCGATTTGGTGGTGGGGTTTAACTTGATTAATTTCGACTACGATGTGCTGTCGCATTACACGGTGTTTGATTTTCACGAAGTGCCGACACTCGACTTGATGAAAGATTTGGAAACAACGCTCGGGCACCGGCTCTCACTCGAATCATTGGCGGTGCCAACACTCGGCGCGCCGAAAGTTGCCGACGGGTTGACGGCGTTGAAGTGGTGGAAAGAAGGCAAAATTCTTGAGATTGCCGAATACTGCTGCTTCGATGTGAAGATCACGAAAGAACTCCACGAATACGGCCACGCGCACGGCGAAGTTTTCTACAACGACCGGTTTGGTCAGAAGCGTACCGTCAAAGTAAAATGGTAATTTCTTGCTGTGACACCTGACAACGAAATTGATGTCGCCCTGATGCTGCGGGTGAAAGCCGGTGACGAGGAGGCGTTGCGGGAGTTAATTGAACGTCACCAACGCGCCGTCATCGGCGTCATCTACCGCGCCATTGGTGACGCTTGGGAAGCGGAAGACATCGCGCAACGGGTGTTCATCCAAGTCTTCCGGTCGGCGCGCCGGTACAAACCGACGGCGAAATTTACGACGTGGCTTTACACGATTACTCACAACGCGATTCGCAATGAATACCGGCGGCGGTCACGGCATGCGGCGGAATCGTTCGAGGCGTTGACGCAGCCGAGCGAGACCGGTGAGCCGGGTGCGCAATTAGCGGATTCGCGAGTGATGGATCCGAGTCAGCAAGTGGTCGAACGCGAGTTGCAGGCGAAAATTCAAACGGCCATTCAACTTTTACCGGAGGCACAGCGGACGGCGGTGATTTTGTGCCGGTTTGAAGGTTTGCCGTATGAGGAAATCGCAGAAGTGTTGGACTGCACGGTATCGGCGGTGAAGTCGCTGTTGCACCGGGCGCGCGAAACGTTGAAGGAGAAATTGTATGGCTGCTACTGACCGCAACTTTTCCGGGAAGCCAGTGTTGGATGAAGGTGTGAACAAGATGAATTGCGCGAAGTTCCAAAATGAATTTGATGACCGGCTCGATGGCCGGCTCGACCCGGCGCGAGCACTGGAGTTTGATGCGCACACCGCCGGTTGTCCGGCTTGCTGGCCGGCGTGGCAGGCGTACCGTGGGATGTGGGAAGTGGTGAGCCGGCAGCCGAGCGTGGTGCCGTCCTTTGGTTTTGCACAACGGACTTTGCGGCGGTTGCACGAGCAAGCGGAACGGCGGTTCTGGCAGTTGCCGGTGTTCCGGTGGGCGACGGCGATGAGTTTATTGATTATCGTTGGTGTGACCGGGGTGATGGTTTGCCGGCAGGCAGAAACCTCCCGGCGCGTGGCGACGTATGCGGCGGTACAACACGACCGACTGGAAGATTTTGATGTGATTGTTTCGTTAGATTCACTGGGAGGAGAAACGCAATTATGAAATTTGGATTCTTAACTGGTTTAGCACTCTTGACGGCGATTTCTTTGCAGGCGGAACCCAATACGAATGCGCCGGCGCAACGTGCGGCATTGAGCGTCGAGCAAAAGGCGGCGCTTGTCCAGAAGGCGGACGAAATGTGGGGGAAGTTGTCACCGGAAGCCAAAATCCATTTGATGAATTTACACAAAGCGTTGGCCGGAATGCCTTCGGAAGAGCGACATTTTATCCATGAGCGGATTGAACGATATTTGAATATGTCGACGGAAGAGCGAGAGCGTATCAAGAAGAACAATGAGCGTTGGCACGCGATGTCCACCGAGGAACGCGAACGCGCTCGTGAACAGTACCGGCAATGGCGGAAAGAGCATCCCGGTGAAATTCCGCCGTCATTTTCAACGCAGACTACCAATCAACCCACTGTAACCCAACCGCAGGAGACCAAATGAAATTAGTAAAAATCCTTACCGCCACCTCCGTCATTGCCGTGTCTGGCTTCGCCTTTGCCGACGAAACTACTCCGCCACCGGCAGCGCATCACAACAAAGGCGCGATGTTTGAACACATCTTGCCAGTAAAAATTATCGAAAGCTTGGTGCTCACCGCCGATCAGCAAACGGCGCTAGCTAGCCTCGACGCGGCATTCAAAAAAGATGCGGCGAAATGGCGCGCGGAAAATCCAGTGGATGAAGCCGCCGTTCAGAAAGCGCGGGAAACACAAGACGGCGAAGCGATTCGTCAGCTCCGGCAGAAGCAGCAAGGTTTGATGGACATTCGGAAGAGCTACATTGAGAAGTTTCGTGCCGCGTTGACTGCTGAGCAACAGGCGACCTTCGATAGGGTGATTGGCGCCGGACGAAATCACCAAGCCCAACCAAAGCCAACTCCGGTAACGCCGCCGGCAAATTAGATTTGGTTCCGGCGAAAGCGCGCGACGAAAGCGCCGTCCATTTTGTCGCGCGGCGGAAAGATTGAACGTGTTGTGTCGAGCGTAAACTTCGGGTGTGATTCCTGAAATCGCTCCACGACGCGTTCGTTTTCTTCCGGTTCCAAACTACAGGTGCTGTAGACGAGAACTCCGCCGGGTTTCACGAATTCACTGGCGGCTGTCAGCAATTGCGATTGCACCGTCGCCAGTCGCGTGATTTCTTCGGCTTGAAGTCGCCAGCGCAAATCTACGCGCCGGCGCATCACGCCGGTATTCGAGCAGGGCGCGTCGAGGAGCACCCGGTCAAACAGTGTTCCGCGTAAACACCGGTCGAGCCGTGTGCCTTCGCAGGCCAGCGTCGCGACGATATTGACGCCGAGGCGGTTGCAATTTTCAGAAACTTTTCCGAGCCGGACATTGGAAGAATCGGCGGCGATAATTTTTCCGGTGTCGCGCATTTTCTGAGCGATGTAGGTCGTCTTGCCACCGGGGGCGGCGCACATATCGAGAATGTCTTCCCCCGGTTGCGGGTCGAGAATATCCACGGCGATGAGTGTGGATGGGTCTTGCGCGTAAAATTTCGCCGGTAACTCAAACAGTCCGGCGGCGTCAGTCACATGCCAGCTCAGTGGATGCAAACCGGAGGGTTCAGCGGGAACTCCCGCCGGTAATTCTTCGGTCAATGTGCGGATATAAAGCGGTGGCGGTTCGTTGTTCCACCGGCAAAGCGCGGTGGCGTCAGCTTCGCCGTAGCGAGTCAGCCACCGGCGCCAGAGCCATTCGGGGTGGGAATGGCGAATCCACGCCGGCGCAGCGTCGAGTGACCGGCGGTCGGCGCGTCGGAGGATGGCGTTCACAAATTTGGCTTCGGCTGGACTGGCGAATTGTTTGGCGAGCGCAACGGATTCGTTGACGGCGGCGTGGGCTGGGATTTTTTCGAGGAAGAAAAGTTGGTAGAGGCCGAGATGTAAAATGTCGGCGACAATCGGCCGCGGCGGTTTGCTGGCGAGTTGCCGGAGCATAAAGTCGAGCGCGAGATGGTGCCGGAGGCAGCCGTAGAAAAGTTCTTGGACGAAAGCGCGGTCGCGAGCCGGGATGGCGTTTTGTTCCGCGAGCAGTTCGTCGGCAAACTGGCGCGAGTTGGACCAGTTCTGCAGTAATTTTACTGTGATTTCTCGAGCGCTTAACATTAGGCACTAATTTAGCATAGGGGGCACGCGTTTAACGACTGCGTCTGTGAGCGAGCGAAGCGTTGGCTTGGTCAGGATTAAACTTTTTCCGTAATTTCTCGGACCAGCTTTACCCAGCGAGTTAAACGAGTCAGATCGCCTTCGACGGTTTCAATGTCTTTGAGATGAATGTGCGGATAGCCGTCTTTGCATGCCGCCAAGCCGTCGGTAATGATGCGGCGCACCCGATCTTCATTATAACCATAACATACCATGTCGGTCGGGTTTGGCCGCCAAGAGATGGCGTAGTCGGTACCAATTTGCGCCGCACAGGAGGCGACATTCGCCACAGGAGTGACGGCAATGCTCCGCAGGTTCTTGAGTTGCCGGAGCATGTTAATCTTGCGCCCTAAATCTTCGCAACAGCCATAATGCACCAATCCAAACTGCTCGTAAATCGGTTTTTGATACTGGAACATGAACTCATCGTGAAATTCCGGTGAAATCAGGGTGAACTCTTGAGCAGCGCAAAAGCCCCAAATGTCCTTCCGCCGGCGCGCACCGCTGTTCGGACGGAGTGGTTCCAGTGTAGCGGCATAGGGCATGGCTTGGTTTTGACTGGAGGTTAACGAAAAATCCCCAGCTTCCTCGGCTTCCTGGTTGTTTTGCAGAATGCCATCCCGCATGAGGGCGAGTAGATGATGCAATTCCGACGGATACTCATACATATCGGTCATGAGTGTTTCCAGTCCACGCAATTTGGAGATACTCGTCGAGATATCCGCCATCCCGCCAATGTGAGCGGGTGTGCGGTCGACATCAATCGGTAGTAAATCGCCAATCGCACTAGTCAACCGGTTGAGATTCCGGGTAGTAGTTACTTCATCTACTTCATGATGGGTCATCCGTAGCTTTGCGACATCATCCCAACTTTTTAATGGTGGATCATAGACTGCTGCCCCACCTTCCACGTCGGCTGCGTGCATGGTCTCGGCCACACCCCAAAGCCTTCCCCAGCCACCCACGACGCTAGCTCTCAACGTTATCCATGGCTCCTGAATTTTATCGTCACCTACCACTTCATGCTGAAATATTTGCATTTTTAGATTACGCTCGTGTTCACGAAAGAGGGGGTCAGTACATTCCATCCGTTCATCGCCGAAAACGTCGCGGCACCAGACATTCCACATGCCATATGTCGCCAAAATCGGAACACGGGTTTTCTGGAGACTGAAATGGGCAGTCCATAGTTTGCGTTTCTCTGCTTGGATGGGTAAGGCTGCGATTTCTGCATAGCGCCCGGCCAATTTGCGGAGGATTCCGATCTCATTTGAAACTGACATTTTATGTTCTCCTTTTAGCTTGATTGATGGGGGTAAATAGAAAATCTCAATTGTCTGTAAGTTCAAAGTTTAAAAGCAGACTCTAAAAGTCCGCACTGACATCTTCTCGCACTCATGCGGTCTCTTTTGGGGTAGGTGTTCCGGTGACATTATAGGGATCGGGTAGGGGATTGATGCCGCGTAACATTAGCCCTTGCGCATGGGAGGACGTATGCAGATTTTTTGTCGGACAATCGGTCGGATCACGAAATTGAAAAAGCACAGTCTTGCGTGGTCGGGTCGAGCGATTAATATCTGAGCCGTGAACTAAGAGGTAGTTGAAGATGACAATATCGCCGCGTTGCGCTGGTAGTGGCGTGGCTTTGTCGATGGGATATTGCGCCGGGTCGAGATAGTGGGCGCGTTCGTGGACAGTTGGTAACGGTCCAAGCTTGTGGGTGCCGGGATAAACACAGAAGCAACCCATTTCCGGTGTTGCATCCGAAAGATGGATGATGGCAGCGGCCATTGTGTGCTTGGTGTGTGGGAAGTAGGGATAATCCTGATGCATTGGGAAGGCCGAACCCTTCTCCGGTGGTTTGATAAATGCCTTGGTGTGGTGGAGTTGCACATTCGGTCCTGTCACTGCCGCCAGCGCAGCGGTAAACCGGTCGTGTGTCAGGACGCGTGCCCAAGTGGCGGAGTACGCCTGTATGCCATGAGTATGAAAGATTTCAGTTTTGGGCAGCGTGTTTTTCCAGTCGCCATCCCATGTAGCATCCAAATGGACTTTACCGGCGAGCCGGCGCGCAATAATTGCGTCAAGTTCCTGTTCTAGTTCATTAATTTCTGGTATGGTAAAAATTCCACTAACGACTATGAAGCCGTTAGTCTGATACTGCTGAACCTGTTGTGGTGTAATCATGCGGTTAAGTTATAATAATCATTAAAACTTGCAATTGGAATGATTCCGCACTTGTGGTAAAAAATCGGCATGACAATTCCAAGCGTGCGCTGGCCGCTCCAAGCCATACCGGTAATTCATACCGCTGGTCGATTTCCATTGGATGAACAGCAGTTCATTACAACTTACCGGCAAACCATGCATGCGTTGCATCTGTATGAATATTCTGGTCGTATCCGGATGGATGCTCATCAGTTTGATTTACAACCGGGGGACTTGACATTGTCGCGGTTCGGGGGGCGCACAGCATACGATTTACCAGCACCGGGACATCATTGGTGCATTCACTTTGAGCCAGTATCGAACGTGCGGAGCTACATTCAACTACCCTGGCATCTACATAAAACTAGGAATCACGGTTACGTCGCTGACCGGATGGCCGAAATTACACGACTGCACAATCAGGGACAAAAACTGGCGCAGGCGCGGGCGGCAATCTTATTACAGGATTTACTGCTTTGGATCGCAGGTATTACAAGTGTAAAACCGCCGGTGTGCCAGTCGGATGTTAAGGTCGTGCAACTCATTGCATTGCTGGACGAGCACTTTACTGAATTGTGGACAGTTCCTCAGTTGGCAGAAACCGTTGGTCTCACACAAGATCATTTAGCGCGCTGTTTCCGGCGCCGGATGGGGGTAACGATTCC
>CAINDI010000022.1 GCA_903847335.1 uncultured Verrucomicrobiota bacterium
GCATGAAGCGTTGAGCAAATTTATCGTTCCCGCTGACGCACCACGAAAAATCACGCACATTTTATCTGGCAACGTACCGGCCCCCGGCATCGGCAGTATTTGCCGGGGATTATTACTGGGAGCCGAAAACTTGGTGAAATGTTCGAGTCGAGATCCAGTCTTCCCGTCGTTATTCGTGGAATCGCTCCGGGAAGTAAACACGGAGTTAGCCGAACGTGTGATAGTGAAACAGTGGCCTCGCGAAGACGTTGAGCAAACAAAAACTGCGCTCACCGGTGCGAATGCCGTGATTGCTTATGGTGACGATGATTCGATTGCAAGTTTGCGAGCACTCACACCGGTCACGACGAAGTTTTTCGGCTACGGCCATAAAATCAGTTTTGCAATCGTCGGTGAAGAAGCGCTAGCGGATCGCGAGTTACCGGCGTTGGCCGCGTTTGATGCTTCGGTGTATGACCAGCAAGGTTGCATGTCGCCGCACGCTTTTTTTGTTGAAGGCGATGCGAACGCTTTTGCCGAAAAGTTGGCGATAGCAATGGAAGAGTTTCAACAGCGCGTACCGCGAGGAAAATTTTCAGTCAAGGAAGCCGCGCTGTCAGCGCGTGTCCGGGAAACGCACGAGTTTCGCGGAGCGCAGATTTGGACCGGCAAGCCGCCGTATCCGTGGACGGTGATTTACGATGAGCGACCAATCTTCACGCCATCGTGTTTGAATCGAACGGTGTTTATAAAACCGATGCATACGTTAAATTCTATGCAGGCGTGGGTCGATACGATTTCAACGATCGGTATTGCACCGTGGAATGTCGAAATGCAAAAATTAGCTAGCAATCTGGCTGAGCGCATTTGTCCAATTGGCCAGATGCAACGACCGCCTTTTGCTGGCAATTGACTTGACGGATTACGCATCAATACCTATGAATAAACTGTTATTCTTTTACCTAAACTATCCGAGGATAAACTAATGAAACGCAATCTTTCCATTGACCAGTATTTAAACGCAAAAGCGGCGAGCCACCGACCACGCTTCCGATTTGCCGGTAAGACAAAACAAGACTGGAAACGCTGGCGCACCGGATTACTACCGGCGGCAGTGCAGACACTTGGCACGATGCCAACCAAGGTGCCATTACGCTCAGAATTAATCTGTGAATGGACGGAAGACGGCCTAATTAAACAACGAATTGTATTTGATGTAGAACCGGGTTTATCGG
Organism: uncultured Verrucomicrobiota bacterium; assembly: GCA_903847335.1. Classification (GTDB taxonomy): domain Bacteria; phylum Verrucomicrobiota; class Verrucomicrobiia; order Palsa-1439; family Palsa-1439; genus CAINDI01. Next base: position 1,215 of record CAINDI010000022.1, read on the forward strand.
TGATTGGATTAGTGTTCCGACCAGCGAAAAGCACAGGCCGATTACCGGCAATTTTATGTTGTCACGGTCACGGCGGCCCATTCGGAAAGAATTTAATTATGGGCGATCGCTCGACCGCAGAACTCCGCGCGAAAATTGCTGAACAGAATTACGATTACGGCTTACAGATGGCGAAGGCGGGCTTTGTGACGATGGCAATCGATTGGCGCGGCTTCGGTGAGCGAGATGACCGGCGTAAACCACACAACCACGACATCACTTGGGGACGTGACCTCTGCGATGTAAATTTTATTCGCGCCGTAATTTTTGGCCAGACATTGCTCGGCTTAAACATCCACGATGGCCAGTGTGCGCTAGATTATTTGTGCCGGCAAAAGTTCGTCGATCCGCAACGCATCGGTGTAATGGGTATTTCTTTTGGCGGCACAATGACAACGTGGATATCCATTTGCGACCAACGAATTAAGGCAGCGGATGTTATTTGTTACAGTGACCAGTTCGCCGATTTCGGCATCCGCGATGCAAACTTTTGTGGTAGCCAAATCTCGCCCGGCTTGTATGCACTGGCGGACGTGCCGGACTTACAAGGTTTGATTGCACCCCGGCCGTTGCTGGTAGAAGTCGGAAGACAGGATAATTGCTTCTTGATTGAGTCCGCGCTGAGTTGTTACCGGGAAGTCGAAAAGATTTATCAAACTGCCGGTGCGCGCGACCGACTCGAACTGGATTTATTTACAGGCGGTCATATGTGGGGCGGCCATAAGTCGGTTGATTTTTTCCGCAAAAACCTCTAGCGAAACACATGAGTAAAATGACTCCACGGGAAGTGATTCAGAAAAACATTCGATTTCAAAAGCCCGATCGAATCGGAATGCGATTTGATCGGGGACGAATGGATGATTTTTTGAAGGAAGTGAAAATCTTTCCGAAGGGTTTCAAAATCAAACGCTGGATCGAAGGTGAATACGAATATTACGATGATGCGTGGGGTAATCTTTGGTGGCGATTGAAAGACGGTTGTAGCGGCGGCGAAATTAAAACTGCAGCACTGGCGGATTGGGCAGCACTGAAAGATTTCAAGGTTCCAGATTTTCTCGGGTCACCAGATTTTACGACTATTAAACAACTTTTTGCCGATGACGGTAACCAACACTATCGGATGATCAATATTCCAGGTTTCCCATTTTCCATCTGCCGGTATTTACGGAAGATGGAAATTTATTTTGAGGATTTGGTATTGGAACGAGAAAATATTGACCAGCTCCACGACATCGTCACGACTGCGATGGAGCAAGTGATTCGCAAGATTCCGGAAACTGGCGCCGATGGCATTATTTTCTTTGAGGACTGGGGAATTCAAGACCGGATGCTCATCTCTGCTGAGATGTGGCGTGAAATTTTTAAACCGCTTTACCAACGCCTCTGTAACGCCGCACATTCCGTCAAGCTCGACGTGTTGATGCATTCCTGTGGTTACAATTGGGCCATTATCGACGACCTTGCCGAGGTAGGCATCAACGCCTTCCAGTTTGACCAACCATCGATTTACGGTCTCGAAAAACTCGCTACCCGGTTACAATCTCACAAAATTTGCCTGTACTCTCCGGTGGATATTCAAAAAGTTCTACCGACCGGTAACAAACAACTCATTCAAGACGAAGCCCGGAAGATGGCGAAGCTATTCTTCGGCGCGAATGGCGGATTGATTGCGAAGAATTACCCCGATATCCATGGCATCGGTGTTACTGAAGAATGGGACAACTGGATGTACGAAGCATTCCTCGAACACTGCCGATAATCAATCCTCGCTTGTGTTTTGGGCGGGATTCACTTAAAACGTAGGCGTGAGCAGCGAGGAATTGTGCATCGGCGTGCTGGGGTCGGGCAACGGCTCGAATTGTGAAGCGATTCTCCAAGCGTGCGACCGCGGGCAGATTCCGGGGCGCGTCGCGGTGGTCGTGAGCGATTTGGCCGATGCATTTATCCTCGAGCGTGCACGCAAACGCGGCATCCCGGCGCACTTCGTTGGACCGAGCCGGTTTAAGACAAAGTTAGAGCCGGAACTGGAAACGCAAATGGTCAGCATCTTGCGTGCAGCCGGAGTGGAGCTAGTGGCGTTGGCGGGTTATATGCGCGTGGTGAAAATGCCATTACTGACGGCGTTCGAAGGGAAGATGCTGAATGTGCATCCGTCGTTATTGCCGGCGTTCCCGGGTTTGCATGCGTGGGAACAGGCGTTGAATTTTGGCGTGCGCGTGACCGGTTGTACAGTGCATTTTGTGAACGAAGGCGTGGATGCAGGACCGGTCATCTTGCAGCAGGCGGTACCAGTGCTGACGAACGATACGCCGGCGACGTTGCATCAGCGAATTCAGGTTGCAGAACACGAATCGCTACCGGAGGCGATTCGGTTGTTTGCGTTAGGTAAATTGCAGACTGACGGACAACAAGTTAAAATTTTGGAATGATATTATGAGCGAGAAAACGAATAAGAAATTACGATTGGGATTGCCAAAAGGCAGTTTGCAGGAATCCACTTTTGCCTTATTGGCGAAGGCGGGTTGGAAGATCTCTTCAAGCAGCCGGAGTTATATTCCGCGTGTCGATGACCCGGAATTGGAACTACGCCTAATTCGTGCACAGGAAATTAGCCGGTATGTGGAACACGGTTTTCTTGACGCCGGGCTGACAGGCGCGGACTGGATTGCAGAAAACGACAGCGATGTGGAAGTGGTTGCCGAAATTGCCTACAGCAAGGCAACGACCAATCCGGCCCGGTGGGTGTTAGCGGTGCCGAATGATTCAACAATTAAGTCTGTCAAAGATTTACAGGGCAAGCGAATTGCCACTGAGTTAGTGGAAGCTACGCGCCGGTGGTTGAAGAAAAATGGTGTGACGGCCGAAGTTGAATTTTCGTGGGGCGCGACGGAAGTGAAGGCACCGGAGCTGGTGGACGCGATTGTGGAATTGACCGAGACCGGCTCGTCGCTCAAGGCGAATAATTTGCGAATCGTGGATGAGCTGGTGCGAAGTTTTCCGCAGCTGATTGCGAATAAGAAATCTTGGCAAGATTCGTGGAAAAAACAAAAGGTGGAAACGCTAGCGATGATGCTGAAGGGCGCGTTGCAGGCCGAGGAAAAAGTCGGCTTGAAGATGAATATACCGCGCACCAAACTCGACACGTTGCTAACGCAGTTACCGGCGCTACGCAATCCAACAATTTCGACTTTATCGAAAGCGGATTGGGTGGCGGTGGAAACAATCATTGATGAGAAAATCGTGCGCGAGATTATTCCACAGTTGAAAGCCGCCGGTGCCGAAGGCATTATCGAGTATCCGCTGAACAAAGTCATTTACTGAAACAAACCGAGGAGACCGAATGGGTTCGATCAAAAAAAGTCGGAAGGCGAAAATCAACAAGCACAAGCGCCGCAAGGCCCGCAAGTCGATTCGCCATAAGAAACGCAAGTAGCCGCCTACCGGCACCAATGTTTCGCACGTGGTTTTACCGACGCGGCTGGCTCGGCGCGATGGTGGTTTTGTGCGCCGGCATCGGTTGCGCGACGACGCCTCCACCGGCGGTCAAGTCTAACTCTTTGGAACTGACCGCCGCCGAGGACCGGTATGCCGCCGCCCTTGCCCATTATGCGACGGCGGTTTCGATTGCTTCAACCGAAGATCTAGCGACTGCCGTACCGGAGTTCCGGCAGGTCTACGAGCTAGATCCCGGCAGTTTATCGGTGGCGTTTCTGTTGGCGGAATATTACCGGTCACGGAGCGATTTGACTAATGCCATTGCCATTCTTGACGCCGCCATCGCCGCGAATCCAAAATCAAGCGAGCCGTTGGTCGCCAAAGGATTAGCGTACCGGAGCGTTGATAACGCAACCAATGCGATTGCTGTATTCCGGCAAGCGCTGAAGATCGAGCCGTCAAGTCCCAGTGCCGTGCGAGCATTGACGGAAACTTACCTCGTACAGGACGACACCAATAACCTCGTCAACCTGCTCGACCAAACGAGCCGTCAAAACTCAACCAACGCGGCATATTGGATGTTACTCGGTGACTTGCATAATCTCATACTTCACCAAAAACCTTCGCTCGCCAGCCGGCTTAACTCGTCGCAAACCCGGCAATGCTACGAACGCGCATCAGCGTTGGCACCGAAAGATCCAGACATTCTCCTACGCGTTGGCGATGCGTACTTGAGCGCTAATGAATTCAAAGCTGCCGCCGAAACTTATGCGAAGCTGCTCGAATTGCGCCCGAACTTACCGGCCTTGCGTGAACGACTGGCGGCAGTTTACCTGAAAACGAACCAAAAGGAAAAAGCGGTGGCGTTGTATAAAGAGCTGATCAAGCACGAACCGTTACGATTTGAGTTCTACAATATTCTCGGCGAGCTTTACGAAGACAACGGTAAGCTTGAAAACGCACTAAACTTTTTCGAGCAATCGATGGAGTTAAATCCGGATCAATCCGACATCTACGTCGGCATCTGCGAATTGCAACGCCGTCTCAAACGTCCGGCTGATGCCATAAAAACAATCGCGGCCTGGAAGAAACGATTTCCGGTCGATTGGCGAGTGCCCTATTTCCAAGCCTTCATTTACACCGGCAATAAGAACTATTCCGAAGCTGTCACTGCTTATGCCGACGCCGAAACGCTCGCCCACGAAGCGCCACAAGAGGTCAAACTTAATGCTCAATTTTATTTCAGTTACGGCGCCGCCTGTGAACGCGCCGGCAATCTCGATAAGGCGACAACTTTGTTTCGTAAAGTCATCGAGATCGATCCCAAATTCGCCAACGCCTACAACTACCTTGGTTACATGTGGGTCGAAAAAGGCACCAATCTCACTGAGGCGTTGGAATTAATTCAAAAAGCTGTTACACTCGAACCTGACAGTGGCGCATTTCTCGATAGTCTCGGTTGGGTATTCCACAAAATCGGCCGCGATGCCGACGCTCTACCGCAACTGCGCCGGGCCGTTGAACTCCTCGAAAAAGATACCAAACGCGACGAGGAAGAACGCCAAGATGACGCCGTCGTGTACGATCATCTCGCAGATGTTTTACTCAAACTCAACAAACGAGCCGAGGCCATTGCCGTTTGGAAACGCGCTGTAAAAATTGATCCCGGCAACAAAGACATCGCCGCGAAACTTGCCGGCGCCCAGCAGTAATTCTTAATCGAATTCCGGTTTTGCGTCCCGCGTCATCAAATCGCGTACCGCTGCTTTCGGCGACTGACCTTCATAAAGAATACCGTGGACCTGTCGGCTAATCGGCAAATCCACTTTCAGCCGTTGAGCTAATTGGTAAACTGACTTGGCAGTCTTCACGCCTTCCGCAACGGATTTAGTACTACCGGTAATCTGCGCGACCGTTTCGCCGCGACCCAGTCGTTCGCCAAAACTCCGGTTCCGACTGTGCCGGCTGAATGCGGTCACAATCAAATCACCGACGCCGCTTAATCCTGAAAAAGTTTCCGGCCGCGCCCCCAACGCCGAACCAAGCCGCGCCATTTCTGCCAATCCACGAGTGCAAAGCGCCGCCTTCGTGTTGTCACCAAACCCAATGCCGTCACAACAACCGGCGGCAATCGCAATCACGTTTTTCAGAGCGCCGCCGAGTTCCACACCGGTCACATCGTCGTGTGTGTAGACACGAAACCGTTCATTCATAAACGCATTTTGCGCCTGCGCCGCCGCACCGGCATTCGCGGATGCCACAACCACTGCCGTCGGAATGCCACGCCCAACCTCTTCCGCATGACTCGGTCCGGACAAAACAACCACGCGATTCTTGGGCAATTCGGCGACAATGACTTCGCTCATTCGCGCGCCGGTTTCGTTCTCGATACCTTTCGCGACATGCACGAGCGCGGCACTCGCCGGTAAGAACTCGCGGAGCTGCCGGCAAATCGGACGCATTCCGTGCGATGGCACTGCCAACACCACCATTTCCACTTCGCGCAATGCCGCCGCCGTATCAAGCGTGAGTTGAATCTCCGACGGAACTTTCACTCCCGGTAGAAAAAGTTTGTTCTCACGCGTTGCAAGAATTGGCTCAACTTCCTCCGGTAAACGCCCCCAAAGCGTCACGCGCTGGCCGTTGCCGTTGAGCAAAACCGCCAACGCCGTCCCCCACCCACCTGTACCGATGACTGTGATGTTCATTCTTTTTTCTTTCCAATCCGATTTTCTGTACCGGCGCGCAACCGTTCGATATTTGATTTATGTTTGTAAATTACCAACGCACTCAGC
>CAINDI010000023.1 GCA_903847335.1 uncultured Verrucomicrobiota bacterium
ATTAAAAAATATCCGTTCTTAGAGAGACAACTACGATCGGACTTAGACCGCCTTTGGGAGATTTACCGATAATTGGGCGTTAAGGTTCAAGCTCGACTGCTTAGCAGGTTGAATCGGTTATCTCCAGCGGGCGACAAGCTAGTGGGTTTTGCGATCTGTAAAACCAATAAGGAGTCCCGTCGCTTCTGTAGATTTGCACACGATTTTGGACATGACATCGTGGCTTGTAATCATCCTCTGCATGCGGAAATCGTCGTACGGACTATTGCGACCGACAAGACCGCCACATAGTCGAAGTCCGTTGCCTCCTTCGGACTTGGTGGAAAGTCGCCCAGTGCAATCACATCCTAACGAACTCATTAGTTTTGGAAAAACAAATTTGTACGGAGGTAGTCAAATTTGACGGTCAAAATTGAAACCAGCAGCACTTGAAGTGGATAATCCAACGTTAATGACGCTATTTAGGCATAATTTATAGTTGGCACCGCTCCTGCTTATTAACAATTGTATGCAGGAGCTAATTTTGACTCGGGAGACAGATCAAGTAATAATTTTAGGAAGCGTCATCGCTGACCACGAACTTCTTGCGTTGAATATCAAGAGCTTTCGCAGACTGTTTATGGGCGTGCGCACACCGGATGCAACGCAACAATTTGCCGATATCCAGCACCTCATTACCCAGAAGATTTCCGAGCATTTTGCGGACGAAGAGAACCGGGTATTCCCGCTATTGTTAGCTGCCTTTCCCGGTGCGACTGAGTCCCAAATTATCGCCGATTTGAGTCAAGAACATGCGGACCTATTAGCGAAAGCGGAACAATTAAATGCACAATTTCACCGGGTTAACTTAACTAAGTGTACCGGCGAGATTTGGGCAGCGATGCGAGATTTTTTTACTAATTTCGAGAGCCATGCTGCCAGAGAAGATCAGCTATTCGAAAGATTTACCAACTTCATCGAAATCGTAGACACAAGTCAACCGCTTAATTCTATTAACGCCAATCCTTCTCACAAAGCTCAAACATTGGAAAGCATTGCTACTCGATTGGTAAAAACTGGCGACATCAACCACGCTCAAGCAGTTTTCACACAAGCTCTCAAAGTTGCGAATACCATCGCCCAATGGGCGAATGGTCGTCCGCTCCTCTTCTCACCGAATCTTCAATAAGCCCGCCCCAAACTCCCCCTTGCAATTCCCCCAAATGAGCCTACGTTGCAGTGGAGAGTCGAGCAACCTCTCAGCAGCAACGCCCACTAGGGCGGACAGAAGCCCCGAGAAAACTTGGGGAAGCAGCGAAATTGAGAGACAGTTCCTCGGCTCTCCAATTTATTTTCCCGCCATTGCCCAGCTCAAATCTCCGCCCAGTTCCCGCCACCACCCAATCGCTTTCAACTTTTAGCCCCAATAAAACACAGGCTCACAACTGGGCTCACAAGAAATGTCCCCAGATTGGCTTTTATTGTCCCAGGTATTCAAAGTGGGTTTCGGGATGAAAAACGAACAACCCGTTGATATTCAGGTTGTTCGTCTCAGAAAGTCCCAGATTACACTGGGATGTCAGATAATGAAAGTGGCGGGAGCGACGGGGCTCGAACCCGCAACCTCTGCCGTGACAGGGCAGCGCTCTAAACCAATTGAGCTACGCCCCCACACCAATCTCACAACACTGACCAGCTAGATGGTGGGCGCTAAAGGACTTGAACCTTTGACCCTCTGCGTGTAAAGCAGATGCTCTAGCCAACTGAGCTAAGCGCCCAAGCGGTGCTGCTTTTATAGTCAAAATAGTCCCCTGTCAATGCTAAACCCTTCGACGAAGGAGAGCTAACGAATATGCAGCGAATCACTGGCGTAGGTGAGGCCGAGCGGAGAAATCTCTACAGATTTCCGGTCGCCTTCTTTGCGCACCGTGCCGGCAACTGTGCCGGTATAGCCGAGTTGTTGGGCCAACTCCACGCACCGTGTCGCGTCACTGGGCGAGACGTACACCGCGAAGCCGACGCCCATGTTGAACGTGCCGTACATTTCGCGAGTATCGAGTTGCGCGGTTTTGGCAATCAAATCGAAAACCGGTTGTGCCACCGGTACCTTTTCAATCCGGTACACAAACGGCGCGTCCAGCCGCATCAATTTCCGCCAGCCGTGCCCCGTCATGTGCGCCGCGTAATGCAATTTGATGCCGGCCTGCTGACACGCCGCGATATACCGGACGTAAATCACCGACGCATCCAGCAACGCTTCGCCGTAACCGCGTCCGTCAGAAAGTTTGGTCTGGTAACCTTCCGGTAGCCGGTCGGCCAGCGCCCGGCAGAGTGTCAGTCCGTTGGTTTGCACACCGGAGCTGGCGAGGAAGATAATCGCATCGCCGGCGCGCACGTCACCGGCAATCCGCAACGATTTGGGCGCGATGCGGCCCAACGCTGAACCACCGAGCACCACAGTGCCGGATGTAATCATACCGGTGAGTGTTTGTGTTTCGCCGCCGCTCCAGACTGCGCCGGCTTGCCAGCAACCTTCGGCAAAACCGTCAGCGAGATCGGTGGCGCGGCGTTCGTCGGTGAAATACGTGCTGTCGCCGACCGCTGCGTACATTGCGATGCTGACCGGTAACGCGCCGACCGCGCATAAATCATTCGCGATGGTGGCGACATCGTCGATGGCGACATTCCGGTACAAACTTTGGCCGGTCAATTTGTAAAGCGCGTCGGCGACGAGAATTTTCGTACCGAGCGCTTCCTCGACATGCGCGAGATATTCGGTCGGCGTTTCGACAAGGTACGCACTTTCGCCACGGATGCCGGCCGGTTCGGTCGCGCCGTGCCGGGCGAGATTGCCGGTAGTCGTGCCGGCGGCGCGTTGACAGGCGCGCTTGAATTTGTCGAGCACGTCGTAATCCACACCTGCCGCTTTGTAATTCAGAGTTGCCACGCCGGCAGTGTGCGAAAATCTTTCCGAAAAAGCAAGTTGCCGGCGCATTTAGTTCGTGAACTCCGGGGCGGCTTCGTGGTATTTCGGAGGCGTGATTACGCACCTGCATGGCCAACTCGCCGAAACATCGCCGACGCGCATCGTGGTGGATTGCCACGGCGTCGGCTACGAAGTGTTCATTCCGGTGTCGAGCTACGCCAAGCTACCGGCGGTCGGCGCGGAGGTGAAACTGCTGATTCACCACCACGTCAACGGGCAAGACGGCACGCAACAACTTTTCGGGTTTGCGACGCCGGAAGAGCGCGAGATGTTTCTGTTACTCATCAGCATCTCCGGTATCGGGCCGAAATTGGGATGCAATATTTTATCGAGCAGTTCCATCACCGGCCTCCGCAACGCCATCGCCGCCGGTGACACCAAAACGCTTTCGTCGTTACGCGGCATCGGCAAGAAAACCGCCGAGCGGCTCGTCGTCGAGTTGAAAGACAAAGTCGGCGAAGCCACCGGTGTGACCGGCATCACATCGGTCACGAGTAATCCGAAACTGGCAGATGCCGCCGCCGCGTTAGTTTCACTCGGTTACAAACCAGCCGATGCGCAGAAAGCCATCGCGGCTATTGCCGACAAAAATGCAACCGTGGAAGAATTAGTGCGCGCCGCGTTGCGCGGTTAAACGAATAGCTCGGCGATTTGGACGGCGTTGAGCGCCGCGCCTTTGAGCAGTTGATCGCCGCTGACCCAGAAACTCAAACCGTTCTCCAGCGCGCAATCCTTGCGGATGCGTCCGACAGCGCAGTTATATTTCTCAGCTTGGTACAACGGCAGCGGATATTCGCTCTTGGCTGGATTGTCGATGACATCAAGGCCCGGCGCTTTTTTCAAAACGGCCAGCGCGGCTTCCGGGGTGATTGGTTTTTCAAATTCAGCAGTGAC
>CAINDI010000024.1 GCA_903847335.1 uncultured Verrucomicrobiota bacterium
ATAGGTGCCGAAGGGGATGTGTCGCGCCCACGAATCGAGGCAGGCGTTGACGAAGTCCGCGCGATGGGACAGCGAGTTGAGATTGTCATAGACTTTGGCATAACGCTGGATTTTCGACAGGTAGTTGCGACCATTGTCGATTTCATCAAACGGTATGCGCAGGCGCCAGATATAATTGCGGCCGACGCCGCTGATGACTTCCTCGCCGAGCGCCTTGGTGCCGCTGTAGAAGCTGCAGTTGTTCTGGCGGAACGTGAAATTGGGCGGGTCTGTCTCAGTGAACCCGGTGCCGTCGGGTTTGGCGCCGGTGTAGATGCAGCCTGAGGAGACGTGGCCCCAAGGCACGCCGGCATGTTCGCAGGCGGTGCGGATGACGCCGGGGAGGACCGCGTTGCCGTGGAGACAGGCGGCCTTGTGCAATTCGCAGGCATCGACGTTGGGTTTGCCGGTGTAGCCGGCGCAGTTGATGACGAATTCCGGTCGGTGCTGTTGAAGCCAGGTGGCCAGCACTGGCAGTTGCGTGTAGTCGACTTCGGAGCGGGACAGCGTGTGATAAGGCAGTCGCGTTTCGGTCAAATACGCCCGAAACGCGGAGCCGACGTAGCCAGTAGCACCAAGCAGGAGAATCATCTAAACGCGACCATAATTCATAAACATCAGTCTGAGCAAGTATGAAAACTCTCCTATTAAAATCAGTACTATTTACCGATTAATTCGTGTTAGATGGCTGATTATTTTTGCAAAAAACTAGAATTCGCGTTGGCCAACTTAACCATTTTAAGATTTCTATCTATGTGTAACCCTGTGAAGAATAGTTTGCGCGATGGGCGCTTCTGCGATAAATAAATGCTCTGTATGAAGATTTATTTAGATGGTCAATTTGTGGATGAACAGGATGCAAAAGTTTCCGTTTTTGATCACGGATTACTTTACGGCGATGGCGTGTTTGAGGGGATTCGGTTGTACCACGGTCGAATTTTCCGACTAGACGCGCACATTGACCGGTTGTTTGCTTCTGCGAAAGCAATCATGCTGGAGATTCCGATGTCGAAGCCGGAGCTCGTCGCGGCTTGTTGCTCGGCTTGCCGAGAAAACAAGCTCGCGGATGGGTATCTCCGGTTAGTTGTGACGCGCGGCGTTGGTAATCTTGGGTTGAATCCGTTTACTTGTAAGAAACCAACGGTGTTTATCATCGCGGCGACCATCGAATTATATCCACAGACGGTTTATGAAAAAGGCGTAGAGTTAATTACGGCAGCAACGGTGCGGAATCATCCGAACGCGGTCAACCCGGCGATCAAGTCGTTGAATTATCTGAATAATATTTTGGCGCGCATCGAAGCGGTGAAAGCCGGGACAGTCGAAGCCTTGATGTTAAATGGTGAAGGCTTTGTCGCGGAGTGTACCGGTGATAATTTATTTGTGATTCGCAACGGTAAGCTAACGACGCCACCGGTGAGCGCTGGCGCGTTAAATGGAATTACGCGCGGCGTTGTGCTTGAACTTGCTAGCAAACTAGGATTACCGGCGAGCGAAGCAAATTTGACACGGTATGACGTAATGACAGCGGATGAATGTTTCTTGACTGGTTCAGCGGCGGAAATCGTTCCAGTGGCATCATTGGACGGACGAACAATCGGCACCGGCAAGCCGGGGGCGGTCACGTTGCAATTGACGACAGAATTCCGTAAGTTAACTCGCTCGGAAGGAACACCGATTTAATGACGTGCGACATTTGTAAAAAGAACGAGGCGACGGTTCATCTCACGCAAATCATCGACAGCAAGATGTTGAAGATTGATTTGTGCGAAGTCTGCTCGAAGTCGAAAGGCTTGCAGGAGGCGAATGGTTTTTCGCTGGCAGATTTACAAGTCGGCCTCGGCGCGGCAGAAGAGATCACCGGTAACGCCAGCACAAAATGTTCAGTCTGCGGATTTACGCAGGCGGATTTTAAGAAGACCGGCCGGTTAGGTTGCAGCGCGTGTTGGGAGACATTTGAACAAGGTCTCGGCGGACTTTTGAAGGCGATGCACAAGAGTGACCGGCATGTCGGAAAAGTTCCGAGCAAGGCGGCGCACACTTTGGTGATTACGGAACGCATCAAACAACTCACCGGCGACCTTGAGCAAGCCATTCAGAGTGAAAAATATGAGAACGCAGCGCAACTGCGTGACCAAATTCGTGAATTAGAATCACAATTAAAAGTGACACCGGTAAAATCGACATGAAGATTGACGAGCTATTAAGTAAACCGAGTGAATGGGTTCGGAGCGATAGTCCGAATAGCAAAATCGTCATGACGAGCCGGGTGCGATTGGCGCGGAACCTCCGGAATGTGCCCTTCCCCGGTTGGGCGAAAAAGCCAGACCGGCAACGTGCGTTGGATTTAATGCGGCCGGTGGTCGAGGCGCTACCGGAGATGGCGTCGTGTTTTAGCGATTCGCTGGATAATTTAGCCGCGCTCGACAAGCAGATGTTGGTTGAGCGACATTTGATCAGTCGGGAACACGCTGCAAAAAACGCCGGTAGCGGAATCGTGATTAACGACAAAGAAACTATTTGCGTGATGATTAACGAAGAAGATCATCTCCGGATGCAGGCGATTAAGTCCGGTCTGCAACTCAAGAGCGTATTCAAGACGATTGATAAAGTGGACACAGAGCTGGAGGAGCAACTCGATTTCGCCTTTTCACCACGACTGGGCTACTTGACCGCCTGCCCGACCAACGTCGGCACCGGCATGCGCGCGTCGGCAATGGTGCATTTACCGGCAATGGTATTGAGCGATCAGATTAATCAAGTTGTCCAAGCTGTGAACAAGCTCGGCTTGGCGGTGCGCGGTTTGTACGGCGAAGGAACGGAGGCGTTGGGGAACTTTTTTCAGGTCTCCAACCAGACGACGCTGGGCGAGCGCGAGGCCGATGTGATTGAACGATTGAACAAAGTGATTTTGCAAATTATCGAGCATGAAGAAAACGCACGGTGCACGCTCCTTGAAAAAAAGCCGCGGCTGGTTTACGATCAAGTCGGCCGGTCGTATGGCATTTTGAGTCAAGCGCATACGATTAGTTCTAAGGAATCGTTAAATTTGTTGAGTCTGATGCGGATGGGCGTGGATTTGGAATTGTTACCGGCGGCAACACGAACGATCGTGGATGAATTATTTATTGCGGTGCAGCCGGCGCATGTCCAGCGCATCGCGGAACGTAAGTTGACGGCAGAAGAACGCGACAGTAGCCGGGCGGAATTAATTCGGCAGCGACTTCAAGATGTACCACGGCCAAATAATCCACCGCCAATCGGGTCGACTGAATTAGCTTGAGGAAAGGAATTCGTTATGGAAATGCAAAATTTTACGCCGCGCGCCCAGCAAGTGCTGGCATTGGCGCGCAAAGAAGCCGACCGGTTTAACCACAACTACGTTGGCACCGAACACCTTTTGCTTGGTCTGATTAAGCTCGGCCAAGGCGTTGCCGTCAATGTTCTCCAGAAAATGGGACTCGACCTCGAAACCGTTCGCATGGAAGTGGAAAAACAAATCGGCTCCGGTCCGGAAACCAAGATGATTGGCAATATTCCGTACACGCCGCGCGTAAAAAAAGTTCTCGCGCTTTCGCAAAAGGAAGCCAAGCAACTGAATCATAATTACGTCGGCACCGAACATATTCTCCTCGGCTTACTCCGGGAAGGCGAAGGCGCAGCGGCACGAATTTTGAAAGCACTCGACGTGGACATCGAACGCTGCCGGAACGAAATCCTCAAGGAGCTTGACCCAAATTTCACACCGAACGAAGGCGGCGTTGAAGATGGCGACGCGCCACAGCAACCCACCGGTAAGAAAGAAGGCAAGACACCAGCGTTGCGGATGTTTGGTCGCGATCTCACCGAATTGGCGCGAAAAAATGAACTCGACCCGGTGGTCGGACGCAAAAATGAAATTGAACGCGTGATTCAGATTCTTTGCCGGCGGACAAAAAATAATCCGGTCTTGCTCGGCGAAGCCGGCGTCGGCAAGACGGCAATCGCTGAAGGATTGGCCCAGGAAATTGCCGCCGGTAACGTACCGGAGATTCTCCGTGAAAAACGCGTTGTCACACTTGACCTCGCACTGATGGTGGCCGGTACGAAATATCGCGGTCAATTCGAAGAGCGCATCAAAGCCGTAATGGATGAAATCAAGCGCGCTAAGAATGTCATTCTTTTCGTGGATGAACTTCACACCATCGTCGGCGCCGGTGGTGCAGAAGGCGCGATGGATGCGAGCAACATCATTAAGCCGGCGTTGTCGCGTGGAGAATTGCAAGTGGTCGGCGCGACGACGATTACCGAGTACCGGAAGTATATTGAGAAAGATGCCGCGCTGGAACGCCGGTTTCAAACCGTGATGGTGGAGCCACCAACCGTCGAACAGACCGTTGAGATTTTGAAGGGATTACGTCCCAAATACGAGGATCACCATAAAGCAAAATTTAGCGATGAGGCGTTAGCCGCAGCTTCCAAACTGTCCGACCGGTACATCACGAATCGCTTTTTACCGGACAAAGCCATTGATGTTATGGATGAAGCGGGTGCGCGAGCGCGAATCAAGGTTTTGACTCGTCCGCCGCAATTGCAAGGCGTCGAAGCTGAAATCGAAAAAGTGAAGAACGAAAAAGAAGCCGCCATCAAAGCGCAGGACTTTGAACTCGCCGCGAGCCTCCGGGACAAAGAAAAACAGGTTCGCGAAAAACTTGAACACGACATGGCGGAATGGAAACAAGTCCGCGATGAAAAACAAGTCGTCATCACCGAAGAAGATATTTTACAAATCGTCGCCAAGTGGACCGGGATTCCACTAAACCGGATGGAGCAGAAAGACGCGGAGAAATTACTCCGGATGGAAGCGGAACTCCGGAAAGCGGTCATCGGTCAAGACGAGGCGCTGATTGCCATTAGCAAAGCCCTCCGCCGGAGCCGCGCCGACCTCAAAGATCCGAATCGACCCATTGGTTCATTTGTATTCCTCGGCCCCACCGGCGTCGGCAAGACGCTGATGGCGCGGGCACTCGCGGAATTTATGTTTGGCGATGCCGAAGCGTTGATCCAACTCGACATGAGCGAGTACATGGAAAAATTCAATGTCTCGCGGCTCGTCGGTTCGCCGCCGGGCTATGTCGGTTACGAAGATGGTGGTCAGCTCACCGAAAAAGTGCGACGCCGCCCCTACTCTGTCGTGCTCTTTGACGAAATTGAAAAAGCGCATCCGGACGTGATGAACATGCTTTTGCAAATCATGGAAGACGGTCACCTCACCGATTCCTTCGGTCGCAAAATCGATTTCCGAAATTGTCTCATCATCATGACCTCGAATCTCGGCGCGGACATGGTTCGCAAAGCCGGCGGACTTGGTTTCATGCCAGCCAAGGAAGAATATACCTACGACGACATGAAGAGCCGGCTCCTCGAAGAAGCCAAGCGCGTGTTCAAGCCAGAATTTCTAAACCGGCTCGATGACATCATTGTGTTCCGGTCGCTGACCAAACCGGACATGGCCAACATCATTGGAATCGAAGTTGCCAAAATTAAGACGCGGTTGAAGGTCAAAGATGTCGAGATTCACCTCTCCGAAGGCGCGACCGATTTCCTCATCGAAAAAGGTTACGACCCGCAATTTGGTGCGCGGCCACTCCGCCGGGCCGTCGAGAAATACTTGCAAGACCCGCTGGCGGAAGAAATTCTCCGGGGCAGCATTAAGCCGAACGAAATGGTCGAAGTCACCGTGGCCGATGGCAAACTGGCCTTCAACCAACTCGCGGCGAGCGCCAGCTAGATTGCCGGTATGGTCACCGGGATTGTTTTAGCCGCCGGACGCTCGACGCGGATGGGCGGAGGGCCCAACAAACAATTCATTGAGCTTTCCGGAAAACCGCTCATCTGGTATTCGCTGACCGCCTTCGAACACTGTCCGGCGATTACCGAAATCATCATTGTCAGCCGACCAGAATATGCCACTGAAGCCCGTCGCATTGCCGGTGAATTCAAAAAAGTCACTGCGATTGTGGACGGTGGCATCGAGCGGCAAAATTCCGTCTGGAATGGTTTAGAGAAAGCCACCGGTGAAATCGTCGCCGTTCACGACGGCGCCCGGCCGCTCGTAACACCAGCCTTGATTGAGGCGACGATTGCCAGCGCCCGGCAACACGGCACCGGCATCGCCGCGACGAAAGTGGTGGATACCATCAAGGAAGCCGCACCGGACAAGACCGTCACGCGCACCGTGGACCGAACCAAACTCTGGGCCGTCCAAACGCCGCAGACCGTCCGCACCGATTTGCTCCGGCAAGCCTACGGGAAAGTGTTGGAGCAAAAGATAATCGTCACCGACGAAGCCGCTGCCGTCGAATTACTAGGTCAACCGGTCCATCTGGTCGAGACGCCGTTCCTGAATCTCAAAGTGACCACTCCGTCTGACTTGGCGACGGTTGAGGCATTGCTGCAAGCCCGCCGGTAACGGCAAAGTCATGTCCTGTGTCTCTCTCATGCCAACGGTGTGGCAGCTTTCCCCCTCGGCAACCGTGCTGCAAAATACACGCCGAAGACTAACAAAAGAACAATGCACAACACATAAACTGGGGCATTCCACCACAGTGGCGATTTAAGGATCGGATCCAGTCTGTCCCATTCGCCGCCGCAATTCGTAAAGTTGACGATGTTGTAGATATTGATAATTGCCACAGTGACCTTTAGTCCACCGAGAGCTACAAACACGCCGAACCTTTGAGACGGCGCCATTTTCATGCCGCCGATAACAAAGAAAATCGGAGAAAATGCCTGCCAGGTCAGACATTCAAACCCAGGCTTGAATGTGAGATGATGGTTTATTGTGACCTCGATAGCGACAAACAATATCTGTGAGAGTGTCTCTGAGATTTGCCCCACAAGGAAAGCCGTCGGAAAAACTAGCACCCAGCGGAGCCAAGTCGGCAAACGGTCAAGCCTCGGCGAGCGGAGCAACTTTAAGAGCGGTATAAGTATAGCCGTGGCGCAGGCAAAAACTGTCAGGCTGTAAACCACTACGACCCTAACCCAATCCCAGTTAAACGGTAGATAGTCTTCCATATTTACTGACCTGCCGCCAGTTTCCACGTTTCGGTTGTGGCGTCAATGCGTATTTGGTTACCGGGATGCCGGAAATTTTCTCGCGGTGGCGGCAAGTCTTGCTATAGTGCCGGCCATGAATCGCGCTGGCATTGGGATTGACGTTCATCGTTTCGCGCCGAATCGGAAGTGCATCATCGGCGGTGTGCAGATTCCGCATCCGGTCGGGCTGCTCGGCCACAGCGACGCCGATGTGCTGGCGCACGCCATTGCCGACGCATTGCTCGGCGCGGTGGCGCTTGGCGATATTGGCAAATTTTATCCCGACACCGACAAGAAGTGGAAGGACATGGACAGCATGGTGATCCTCCGCGACGTGGCGGCGAAATACCGGGAACTCAAGGCGACGATCAACAACATTGACGCCGCCGTGATCGCCGAAGCGCCGAAACTGTCGCCGCACATTCCGCAAATGCAGACGGTCATGGCCGGCCACCTCGGCGTCCGCCCCGACCAGATCGGCATCAAGGCGACGACGAGCGAGTTGATGGGCTTTACCGGCCGCAAAGAAGGCGTGGTCGCCATCGCGATGGTCAGTGTGGAGATTTGATGGCGCTACAATTCTTTAACACGCTCACTCGTAGCAAAGAAGACTTCGTGCCGCTCGATCCGGCCGGCAAGAAGGTCGGTCTTTACACCTGTGGGCCGACTGTTTACAACTTCGCCCACATCGGCAACCTACGGGCGTTTATGTTCGAGGACTTGCTCCGCCGGTATCTCGAATACAAAGGCTACGCCGTCACTCACGTCATGAACATCACCGACGTGGAAGACAAAATCATCCGCACCGTCCGCGAGACCGGCAAGCCGCTCCGCGAGATCACCGATTTCTACACGGCGGAATTCTTCCGCGACCTCGCCACGTTGAACATCCAGCGCGCCCACATCGTGCCGCGCGCCACCGAAACCATTCCCGGCATGATCGCATTGATCGAGCAACTCATCGCCAAGCAACACGCCTACGTTGGCGACGACGGCTCGGTTTATTTTTCCATCAAATCTTTTCCAACCTACGGCCAACTCGGCCATCTCGATATGGAAAACCTCCAGCCCGGCGCGCGCGTCCAACACGACGAGTACGCCAAGGAATCCGTGGCCGACTTCGCGCTCTGGAAAGCGTGGGTCGAAACCGACGGCCCGGTAAAATGGGATTCGCCGTGGGGCCCCGGTCGGCCCGGCTGGCACATCGAGTGCAGTGTGATGAGCATGGCGCATCTCGGCGCAAGCTTCGACATCCATTGCGGCGGCGAAGACTTGGTTTTCCCGCATCACGAAGACGAAATCGCCCAAAGCGAAGCCGCCACCGGCAAGCCGTTCGTCAAATACTGGCTCCACAACGCGCACCTGCTCGTCGAAGGAAAAAAGATGAGCAAGAGCGCCGGCAACTTCTACACGCTCCGGGATTTGCTGGCCAACGGCTGGACCGGCCGGGAAATTCGTTATCTTTTGCTCTCTGCGCATTACCGGGAGCAACTCAACTTTACGATGGATGGCCTGGCCGGCGCGCGGAGTGCCCTGCAACGGATTGACGAATTTCTGTTGAAACTTATGGATATGGCAAAGCCGCCAGCCTCTGATAGCTTCGAGGCGCCCCACATGTTTGGCGCACAGTTTGTCGGTGCAATGAATGACGACCTTAACATTAGTGCTGCGCTTAGTGTTATGTTTGATTTCATACGCTCCATTAACAAGAAAATCGTCGACAATCTTTTACAACCGTCTGAAGCACGGGCCATTCTTGATGAGTGGCATGAGATCGACAAGGTTCTCGGTTTCGGTTTGCCATCAAAGTCGGAAGTGCCGGCGGACGTGCAAGCGCTGTTTGCAAAACGGCAGGCGGCACGACAATCGAAGGACTTCAAACGTGCCGACGAAATCCGCGCACAGCTTACCAGTTTGGGATGGACACTTGAAGACACGCCGCAGGGACCACGCGCCAAGCGACTCTGACGACGGTCATTTGCACAGATTGACCGAGTAGGTGATCACGTTTATTAGATATCCGAAATGATAGTCATCGCCGAAAGACTGCCGAAAGACTGGAACAGAAGACGCGACCGTGCTAAAGATTGGAGCCATGACCGCACGCCGATTGGTCGGACGCATATTCGTGATTGGATTTGGTTTCTTTTTTGTCTTTTTAAGTATTAAACTGTTGCTTGGTTTCTCTTACTATTGGTCTTCTAACGAAGATGTTTTTGTCTGTCAGGATTTATTTTGCCTTCGGCCCGGAATAGCTCACCCATTTCAGATGGTTAGCCGGAGTGCTGGAGGGAATATCGTCTCGCTGTACTCATGCGAACTTCATAATCTTGCGAAGTATGAGCGTCTCAACCCTTTTGATCGACCTACTCCCATCTCTTTCCTGATGGCATCTTCCTTGATATTTGTTCCAGTTCTCTTGGTGCTAGCAAGGTTTCGTCGGGTGGATCGTAATCTTAACCGTGGCGTAACAGCCGGTAAGTTACAATCCCAAGAGACGCTACCCCAGCCGACTATTCTTGCGGCATTGGATAAAGCCGCTGATCAAGCGGCTGGTTCGTTTGCGATTAGTTTTCGACGACTTATCGTTAATGGCAGTTGTATGGCCGTACTTATAACTCCAGTGGCGGTTATTGCCGATATGAAACTGCCTTTGGTGGGAAACATAACTCTTGCCATCGCTGCGATTTTTGTGAGTGTCGTCCTTTGGCGAGTATCCAAAGCTATCGAGAAAGATTACCCAGAGGTTGACGAAATACGCGAGTTGTCTAGCAATTTTACATACCGACTTTTTATTAAACGCGTTGTAGACTGGGGTGCGATGATTTACAGCCTAGCTGGATTCGGTTATCTCGTTACTCTCGTTTTTGGAATTAAATTATAAAGCATTGAGCTATCCCCGTCGTTAATTGAGTATCAGCCGTTAATGGTTTTGTTTATCTGGATAGTGAACGGTGTTTCAGTGCGACCGTTCGCTGAAAAATAGATATTGCTGCGCCCAACCGGCATACGGGCCGAAATGATCAAGCACTTGCCGGCGCGTGGTCTTATTACCGCGCCAACTCAGCCGGTGCAACGCGCGTTGCATCCAGACATCCACCGGGAACGCCTGATCGAACCCAAGCGAAAATAACAGCGTGCAGTTGGCGATCTTCTCGCCGACGCCGTGAATTTTGAGCAGCTCTTCCAGCGCGCGCTCGTATTCCATCGCTGGTAAGGCGTCCAACCGGAGTTTACCCCGGTCAACCATTCGCGCGGCCGCCCGCAAATACTCGGCGCGAAAGCCGAGCTTGCAGGCGCGCAGTTGCGGCAGTGTCGCGCCGGCAATGGTCGCGGCATCGGGAAACGCAAAAGCGTCGTTGGCCAGCGGTTGGCCAAAGCGGCGCGCCAAATTCTCAACAACTTGCCGGATTTGGACGATTTGTTTGGTGGAACTGGCGATGAATGAGGCAAGCGTTTCCCATGGTTCTTGCCGGAGCACGCGTAAGCCCCAGTGCTGGCGCACGGCTTGTTGCAAAATTTCGTCGTCGGGGAAAGTGGCTACGATGTCGAGCAGCGAAACATCGAGACCGAGATAATGCCGGTCAATGTCCCCTTCTAGCTTTTTACCGGTTTGGCGCAGCCGGCAGATGCGTTGACCGACGACACCGGTAAACCAACCGTCAGCGGTGCGCGACCACCGGAACGCTTGACCGCATTCGAGTGTCGCGGCGAGGTTGAAATCGGTGACGTGAATCTGCCGGGGCATGAAATCACCCTACCACGTCGGCGGAGACGGTCAACTTAACCGGAGAAACTGCTGCAACCGTTCGCACAGCTGGCGATTTTCGTTGATGACGAATTGCCGAGTCTCGCCAAGCGGAAGCGAGGAAATCCATTTCACATCCGGCAGTTCGTCAGCAGGCGCGACGGCGCGGATGATGAGCCGGTGGCGCAAAGCATCGCGAGCGTTGAGTTCTTGTTCGAGTTGATTTTTGAGTGGAATGACGACCGTGGGTTTGCCGAGCACAGCGGATTCGGCGACACTCTCAAAACCGCTGGTGGCAATTAATCCCCGGCACGTAATCAGTTCCTCGATGTAGCGCGTCCAATCCGGCCGGTGCATTTCGAGATTGGCCGGTGTCGCCGCCGGTCGGTCGGGACAAAAACAGCGAACGAGTTGCGCGGAATTGCGTTCACAATACCGGATCAGCTTGGGCAAATGCGTGCCGTTATTCAAATAGCAGAGCAGATGCTTACCGGTTGTCGGTGTCGCGGCGAGAACGTTCTGGCGCAACAGCGGCGCAGTGACGATTAGATTGCCGTGCGACTCGGCCGGATAAAACGATAGCGCGACACGGAGACGTGAACCGTAGCCGGTGAGACGTGTCAGCAGACTGAGAACCTGCCGTTGCGGATGGAAGCGCGCGTGTCGGAGATACGACGGATGATGCACCATGAATTGGTGAGC
Organism: uncultured Verrucomicrobiota bacterium; assembly: GCA_903847335.1. Taxonomy (GTDB): domain Bacteria; phylum Verrucomicrobiota; class Verrucomicrobiia; order Palsa-1439; family Palsa-1439; genus CAINDI01. The sequence continues at coordinate 11,570 of CAINDI010000024.1, forward strand.
GACAGAAATCCACGGCGTCGCAGCGCGGTACCGGAGGTGATAAAATCCGCCAAGCGCTTCGTAGAAATTAATTACGACATCCGGTTTAGTTTCTTCAATCAACGCGTGGAGGCGAGCCGAAGACCGAAAGCAATCGCCGAGATCACGCAAAGTGCCCAATGCGGTGCGCACCGGCGAGATTTCGCCGGCAGCGTTTGTGTGAAATCGGAGCGATGGTGCTTCGACGACCGGGCACCGGTAGTATTCGCGCAGCAGCGTCAGCTTTGGCGCAGAGCAATTCGTCACCATCACCGCGACCGGCGTGAGTGTTGCACCATGTTGGGCAAACAATTCGGCCAGCGCAAACGTTTGCGTGATATGTCCCATGCCGGTTCCGTTGACGAGAAATAATGCCTTCACGAGTGTCAATGTTACCTGAGTCCGCGCCGTAAATAAAGTGGCGAAGGTTACAAATGAGTGACAATCGAGTGACGCAAATCGCCAAACATTGATTCGCACCGGTATTTCTGATAGGAAGTTTTAATGCTTTCCAAGGAGATTAAGTCCGTTCACTTCGTCGGCATTTGTGGCACCGCCATGGCATCGATCGCAGCGATGTGCCGGGAACTTGGTTACACGGTGACCGGCAGCGACGAAAAGGTTTATCCGCCGATGTCCACGTTTCTCGAATCACGCGGGATTCGGATTCTCCAAGGTTACCGGGAAACCAATCTTGATCACCGACCGGAACTGATTGTCATTGGCAACGCATTGAAACGCGGCACACCGGAAGTCGAGCGCACTTTGGATGAACGGTTAAACTACTGCTCGTTACCGGAGCTAGTCCGCGAGTTTTTCATTCGCGGTAAACATTCGGTGGTGATTGCCGGTACACACGGCAAGACCACAACCACATCGCTACTCGCCTGGGTGTTGGAATCCGCCGGTCGGTCGCCGTCATTTCTCATTGGTGGTATTCCAACAAATTTCGGCGCCGGCGCGCGACTCGGAACCGGCGCACATTTCGTCATCGAAGGCGACGAATACGACACGGCGTTTTTCGATAAGCGCAGTAAATTCGTCCACTACTTACCGGACACAGTGATTCTGAATAACATCGAATTCGATCACGCTGATATTTTCTCCGACCTCGCAGCGGTGAAACGAACCTTCCGTCAATTAGTCGCAGTTGTGCCGCGCCGCGGTCTAATTATTGCCAACAGCGATGATGCAAATGTGCGAGAGGTCGTCGCCGGTGCGCAGTGCCGAGTCCGATATTTTGGATTGCCAGAGTTTGTGGACTACCAGATTCCGCTTGCCGGTGAACACAACCAACGCAACGCTGCTGCCGTGGCGGTTTGCGCAGGTGAATTGGGATTGAGTCGAGAACAAATTCAAGCTGGCTTCGATAGTTTTACCGGCATCAAACGGCGGATGGAAGTTCGCGGCGAAGCCGCCGGTGTGACGATACTCGACGATTTCGCGCATCATCCAACCGCAATCGTCGAAACCATCCGCGCCATCCGACAAAAATATCCGCGCCGACGATTATGGGTATTATTCGAACCGCGCAGCAATACAACGCGCCGGAATGTTTTTCAGCGAGAACTTGCGGAGTCGCTGGCACTAGCAGACGGCGTGTTTGTAGCACGAGTAGACCGGCTAAATGAGTTACTGGAAGCCGAACGTTTGAATCCCGAACAAGTCGTCGCCGAAATCCGAAAACAGGGAAAACCGGCAGAATATTTAGCGAATGCAGAGGCAATTCTCAATTCGCTAGCACCGCAATTACGAACCGGCGATGTGGTGGCCATTTTTTCCAACGGTAAATTTGACGGCATTCACGACAGGCTGTTAACACGGTTACGCCAATCGGCTTGATTATCTACCGGTGCATCGTTATTGTTCGCGAGCCGGCCCCATCGTCTAGAGGCCTAGGACATCAGATTCTCAATCTGGGTACACGGGTTCGAATCCCGTTGGGGCCGCCATTTTTGCTTCTTGCGGAACGAATATCACACAAACAGGTGAATTGACGGCGACATCATTCCCGGTCGATTGGAGACGGCCGGTCTTGGAATCGATTTGAAAAACCACAATGTTGTCAGAATCTTGATTGGCCACCAATAGGAACTTACCGGTGGAATCAATCCCGAAGTTCCGCGGCCTCTTTCCTTGAGCTGACTGATGCTCAATCAAAGTGAGTTTGCCGGTCTGATTATCGATTGTAAAAACCGCGATGCTGTCGTGGCCTCGATTGGAAGCATATAAAAATTGACCATTCGGATGGATGGCAATTTCCGCCGCATAAGTCTTTCCGTGAAAATCCTCCGGTACGGTCGAAATGCTCTGCAACTCTTCAAGGCTCCCACGTTTTGAATCATAGGTAAATGCGGTAACGGTCGAGGCTAGTTCATTGATGACATAGCCATATTGACCAGCGGGATGAAAAACGAAATGTCGGGGGCCAGAGCCAAGTGGTAGAGAAACTAAGGGCGGAACATTCGGCGTGAGCGCACCGTGAGCCGAATCAAACTGATAGCTGAAGATTTGATCCAAGCCGAGATCAGCGCAAAATATAAAATGATTTGCGGAATCTAGCGTAATGCCGTGAGCATGTGCAATTGTCCGCCGGTGCGGATTTAAGTCGGAACTGTGATGCTGAATAAAGGCAGTCCTTGCACCTAATCGCCCATCGGCATTAATCGGCAGCACTGCTAGACTGCCGCCACCATAGTTCGCAACCAGCACATTTTTACCAGACGGCTCCATCACAATGTGACATGGCCCATCGCCACCGGTGGATTGCTCATTGAGCATCGTCAATTTACCGGTGGCGTTCTCAATGCCAAAAGCCGTAACTGTTGGACTTGATTGACTCGATGGATTTGCCATCTCGTTCACTGCATATAGGAACCGGCGATTCGGATGTACTGCGAGGAATGTTGGATTCGCTGTCTCGACTACGAGTTCAGGAACACTCAGCGCACCGGTAGCCGAATCCAGACGCGACAGATAGATTCCTTTACTTTTCGCACCGGTATAAGTGCCAATGTAAACCAAGGTTTGCGGAGCGACTGAATTAGCACCATGCACAGCTGTCAACCACGCCACAAGAAGAAGACTGGTAACCAACCGACGAATCATTGGCAGAACACATTCTGGCACTCAGTATTTTCCATATTTATAGACGGCCTCGTACATGGCAAGAATCGAAGCCGGATCCACCGTCGGCTGGATGGCATGGACTTGATTAAAGACAAAGCCACCACCGGGGGCAAGAATGCTAATTCGTTCACGGACATGCTCCGCAACCTCTGCGGGAGTCTTAAATCCAAGCACACGCTGGGTATCGCAACCGCCACCCCAGAAAACAATCCGTTTACCATATTTACTCTTGAGCAAAGCGGGATCCATTCCATGCGCAGAGGTTTGAATCGGATTCAGAATGTCGACGCCCATATCGATGAAATCTTCAATCAGCGGTTCAACAGCACCGCAGGAGTGGAGAAAGAGTTTCCATTTAGTCTTGGAACGCAGCCAGCTCGTAAAGCGCTTGTACTGCGGAACAATTCTCTCCCGGAAGATATCAGGGCCAACCATCGGCGCAGCTTGCGAGCCGAAATCATCCGCAAAGACAATGCAGAATGTATAGTCGCCAACAGCGTCATGCAGCAGAGAGTAATTCTTGATTAGTGTGTCGCAAATTTTGGACATATCTTCGTCCACTTTTTCCGGCTCAGCGATCAAATCCATGAGATAGTCCGGGTCTGTCGAACCAAAGTTACCACCAAAGTTCAGAGTGATCGCGTAATCCGTCGTCTCATAAAGCTCTTTGGTATGCGCCTGAAGATCGGACAAGTATTTATCCGTGAGTTCGTAGGGATATGAGAACCAACCCTTCCCATCGTCCGCGTCAAAATAGTAGGAGCCTTTGGGCATGGAAAAAGTTGCGCCATTACGTTTCTTTAACTTCCAAGTTAAACTTGGCTCTCGCGTAATTCCTAAACCCGCTGGCAGGAGCAGATTGTTTCCCATTTTATCAAAAATCGGAACCGGCTCCCAAGCCTTGCTTAACGTCAGCGAGTTTATCTGGACGACATCAAGACTAAGGCGCTGCCGCACTTCCTCTTCCACAAAAGCTAGCATTTGCATCACGTCATTACACTTAACCACCGAATTTAGTCCCAACGCTTGTTTGAGATTATGGTAGGCCAGAACATGAATACTGCTCGCACCGGTGCTTCCACCTAAGTCGACAGGCAGTCGATCCGCCTCTTGAAAGTTAATCGCCGCAAGAACTCTTTGTCTGCTGTTCATATAGATTTTCCTTAAAGGTTATTCGCTCAATTGGTGAGGATTGTATCGTGGCTAGCCAGCTTAACTAAGAGTTCCGTTATATGAATCAAGGCTGAACAGGGCATAACAATCGCTGCTTTTTGAATTCTTGCAACAGCTTTCTGATGTGCTCCATCCAGCATTAGCTGACAGCACTGCGCTGACTCAATCACATCCCCCGATCCGTCACGGTTGGCTCGTGAAATAAGCTCGGCAGAAATGTTTTTTACAAGACGCGGTTTTCTCAACTTCATGGCCGCAAGTGCGCGGGCGGCAAACTCCTCCGGACGCGTGATTCCCTTTTTAATCGAACCTTCCACAACATAGGCTTCATAAGTGCTTTCTCCGACAACGTCTTCCCAGAATTCTTTGGCTAATTTCTTATCGCCACGTTTTGCGGCAATAATCCCAAGCATATAACGCGCAAGCCGGTCATGTTCTCCAAGATAACTTGCGGCGCTAAGATTCTCCGGAAATTCTTGAACCGCGCTAAAATGTTGATTGGCTAAGTCCAGTTTTCCTTCACTAAAGTGGCGCAACCCTAAAATCAACCGACAATCCACGTAGAGGCGTCTAGTTCGGGCTTCTCCCTCAAATTCATTGAATGAATGCGTTTGCAATAATTCTAAAGATTTTGCGACTTGATTGCAATCAAACAACAAGAGTGCACGCTGCCGTGTGACATCGCCACGCTTTTGGATGGCAATCGGAATCATGGCGTGAAGTTTTTCTCGGGCGGCAATAACGTGGGCTTCATTCAGCTTCAAGTCTAGCTGAATGAATAGCCGCCAATCAAACTCACCAAGATTAAAGGCCGTTTGCAAGAGTTTGATTTCCTGTTGATCTCCTCCGGTCAACCCCTCCCACTTTGCGACAATCTTCAAAGCGATTTTTTTTATATTCGCTGCCGCTTTACTTGTGAATATTTTCCGAAGTTTTTGAATACCAATTTCAATCCGATTATTCTCAATCAGGTATAAACCCTGTAGATATTCGAATGTCGCCGCTTCTGTCCGAAGCAATGTCTTTCCGCGCCGTAATAATTCCGCATCCTCCCATCGGTGCGGAAAGACAAACTCAAGCGAACACGTGGTCGCCTGCTGCGCAAATTGCCGCGCTTTGCCGTCCTCCCCCAGTTGTGCATACGCATCTGCCAGCAGCAGATTAAAAATCGGATGCACTTTTGTTTTCGGAAACAACCGCGCCATCTCCTCCGCCAACTTCAATAAGTCGTCGATCCAGTCCACCCGCCAATAAAGCAAGAGCCATTCGATGATATTTTCAATAAAAGTAATCGTATCCGAGTCCTGCTTAAACTCTGGAATGGCTTGGCGAAGAAGCGTGTTTTCACCTGAAAAAAGATATTCCTCACCCGCCTTTTGTAACCACAATCCTGAAATATTATTTACACGCTTCCGGAATTGATCTTCATCATTAGCTCGCCGGCGGATCCCCGCAAGCAGCGTCTGCGCTTCCAAGTTACCGGCCAATCCATCGGGTACGCTGGCTAAAATTTCCCCAGCATACAATTCATTCCCATTCAGAAGTTCAGCAAGCGCAAAGCTCACAATGGCTGACGCCGGAAGCTTCCCGCCATTCCGCAAAGCCAAGCAATGATCTTGCAGATGCCATAAGTCTTTTTTCTCACGCCGGAGATAATATCGCCGCAGATAAACTGCCACCGCAAGCGCATGCAACTCCGCGTTAATGGGTTCCGCCATCAACCCTTTGGCAATGGCAACTTCCGCCGCATCGAGCTGATTAGTTTTCAAGAAAATTACCGCCTCAATCTGACAAGATTTTACGACCGGAATCTCTTTCGATTTTTTCCGGAGCTGCTGGAGCGCGTCGGTCCAGAAGTGATATTTCTCAAGATACTCAACAGGTTGAAACGCCTCTTTCTTGGCAGCCTCCATCACCCAATCACACGGAGAAACCTCGATGGTCTGCTCGCGTTCACCGGCATAACGTTCATGAAAAATTAGCTGACCATCACCGGTGGCAATTTTTAACTCAAACCCCTGCGTTGGTTCGACCTTCGGCAATAATAATCGCCGGACCTCTGTTGGCAATAACTGGACGAACTCCTCCTGCGCCTTCCCGGGTGTTCCTACAGTAATAGAGACACGGAATCGCCCAGACAAGCCAATGGAAAACAAATCCAGCGCTGTCGCATTCTTTTGCCGACCGATTGACACCGCAACATTTTTATCTGCCCACGTTACCGGTCCGAGATTCTCAGTCCCAAACCAGGAACCTTGAAACGTAACGGACTCGCCTCCCCCCAACCAGTCAGTTACCGCTTGCGATTGATAGAGACCGGACTGAATTTCGATATATTGCCCATCAGTATCCGTGAGAAATTTTTCCCACATTTTTTCATCTTCTCTGACGCCCCACGTAAAATATTTCTGGCCAGAACTTTGATGACGGAAGGCTAAATGATAGGTTCCGAATTGGGATTTTTCATAAAAGGCTCCAAAAATATCCCGATCCTGCCGGTAGCTAAAATGATCCACCGGCAACGGGTTGTTAATGTGTCGCGATTTATCAATACCGTCTTGGAGCGGCCATGGACGAATAATGGTTCGCCCAGTAGTCCAACGGGCATTACATAGAAAACGCAAATCATCTGCAACTGGTACTGCGGCGTTCTCCCAATACCATAATCGCTCCCGATAGTTATTTGGATTCGATATCGTAGTGGTAATGTCGAGGGCGGCACGCCCGCTTTTTAGACTCATCCGCACCTGCCACATCTGCCGAGTGCACCGGTCAAAATCCCCAACCGTAATCGCGCACTCGCCGGCGTTGTTCTCAATGCAATAAAATACTGGCGCTACGGTGCTGACGGAATGCCCCAAGGAAGGCGCATTAAACTCAATCCCACCGCTAATCCAGGCGCCACGCATGGCAACGAGCGCCGGCTTAACGACATTATTCCTGTAGAAAATCTCCCGACCGGTCTGAACATTCCGTAACGAATAAAGCCGCCCATTCATGCTCGGCAAAACAATGGCCTCTAGAATACCATTCGAAAGTCTGGCCGCCCGATATTTTGCCTTCGGAACAAGTTTATACCTACTTGTCTCGAAATCAATGTCATCCTGAAGACAATACGGATACTGATTGTAAAACCCTCGCTTCCGTCCAAATTTCAACGGCGGATAAGGATTATCAGCGCCTCGCTGATAAGTCGGGATAACTAGTTCAATAATTTCTATTTTTGGAGTCATGCTAGACCAAACTGTTAACTGGATTAAGTAGCACAGTACGACAGTAATTCAATGGAGTAATAAAATTGAATACTCAAGCCGAATGTTTCGCGCGACCTACTTCCCGAACATGTAAACAATCTTTACTTCAACCTTATTGAGACCGTCCATTTTTGAAATCTCGGCCCTGACTTGCCGCTCACCGTTCACAGTGACAATCTTTTCAAGTAATTTCTTCCCCTTGCCTTCCCGCAAAATTTCAACTTGTAACGAAACCTGCCGGTAGGTACCTGGACCTGTCGCAACATGTATTATGCGGCGAAATGTAAGTGTATGATTTAGTGCCGCAGGAAGCTCCGGTTCCACGCGCAAGGCAGGCTGATTTGGATCGTGCAGCGCAAAAGATAAACCTGCTAACTTCTGAAAAACTTCCACGATCCAGTCCACAGAACCCGACAGCCCAAAGTACATTCCCTTGCCAAAGTGCGGATCATCCTTGTCCGAAACATATGAGGTTGATGGCGTTTCAAATGGACCGGCGATGGAATCGTCACGCAGCGCAGACATCATCGGCTTAAACTGTCGCCAAACCACATCCGCCTGCCCCGGTAGCGAAAGACGATAGCGATGCATCATCACTTGGCAGTGATGGTATTCGCCGTTTTCCGCCGTGCCGGACGGAAGCACGCCCATGCGACCACAAGTGGCAATCGAATTGGCATTGTTAGCGATTGGCTTGGTGTACATCACCAGCCCCAATTTCTCGTCGAAAAACATCCGATCTACCATGTGGAGTAATTTAGAGACCATCTTATCCACACCGGAAACCTGCGTCAGATATGGCCGCTGTGTGAGGAGCATCTCCAAGGCGTATGCCTGACCATTAAGTTCCCGCCGCTTAAGGCCGTCAAAGTCGTGCCCCTTGAATGATCCTAGTGTGTAACCAATTTCACCGTTCGCGTAGTCCGGCACAGAACCATCGATTTTTAATTCGTGGATGCAGTTAAGGAATCCTGCCGGGAAATTCTTAGTACCGTCGTCTTCCCATGCCACCTTCACGATATTGCATCGTAGACGATCCGCAAATAACTGAAGACGGCGAATATCCACAGATATATCCTGACTTGCCAGCGCGTTAGCGACACGGTGACTTGCGAAAATATCAATAGTTTCAATCAGAGTCAGAAAAAGATGCGCCGAGAGTCGCACCTGCACACCACGGCCACGGCCACGCGTCTTGGCGTTACCGACCTCTGAGGTACCGAACATATCCACCGGATCACACCAGTCGCCATAGAGAATCTGTGCAATGCCGTAAGGTGAATCAGTCGCGTGGCGCTCGAAACACGCCAAAATCTCACGCACGACCTCCGCGATTCGGAAGGTCTTTTCATTACCGACAAGACCTGAGGTCTCCGGCGTGTCAGGAGAGGTTAGCGAAACGGTCTTCACCGTCTCAAACAGCACCGAGATATCACCGGTCTCACGGATATACATCATCAGCGAATTAATGAGCCAAAGCGGACTGTCAGAGTATGGACGGTTGTCATTCCGAACTTCCGTTGCGCGGTTACTCCACTGACTTGGAAACTGGCGCGGGAATATACCGTGTAGTTTCTCGCGCAACGTAAGCGGACGATCCTTAGGGAATGCACCGTCGTGCGTAATGTAAAGAAAGCTCATTGCGTGGACGAGGTCGGTGCGCACACGGCTTGGATCCTCCTTGATCTTGGGCCACATATCCTGACCGCGGTCGCGAGTGCCTAGTTCAATCCCATCCGCCAGTTTAGCACCATGTGCGCGGCAATTTTCGTAAAGTTCCTTTACGCCAGTCCACACAGAGTTCGCGTATTCAGAAACAGTCGGCTCAGACGGGCATTGCACTTCAAAAGTAGGCCAAGACTTTTCCGCCGTAACCAGTCCGTCATTAATCTCAAACCGAACATCCGTCTCCGGTAAAAGCGTCCGGCACGCGCGTTGGAACGAGGTAGTCATGGCCTTGTAGGTCGGCTCCGTGTAGCCAGATAGACGACGGAAGGTTTCATAAGTGACCAGATCGGTGACGTACAGTAGGCTCTGACGCAGTAGAGCTGTGCCGTTCTTGTCCAGTTTCAACGCAAACTGGTTGGTGCTGACCGCAGAGGTCGAGAAGCGGTTGATTCGCCGACCAGCACCGCCTTTCAACATTTCCCCCTGTAGAACGGCCTCTGGCATCAGCGAAACTGTGGCGGTATCTCCCATGAATGTCGCATAGTCGCAGGTCGCATCCACAGCTTTTAGGTTTATCAACTCACAGTGCAACCGCTTGATTTGGACGATGTCGCTATACGGCACACGTGCGGTCATAACCGTATCGGCGAGTGTCACCGGACAGCCACAGTCATACCAGAGCGACTTATTGTAAACAAAGCGCTGGGTGCCGGGCAGGAAATAATTAGTCCAAAGCTGACCGGTCACCGGTTTGCGACCGATGTTCTGCACATAGACCTCCCGCAGCAGCACCGGACCTTTACTCGTAATGCGTAGCGATAACTTCACAGCAGTCACGAGGCTGACACCTGCCATCGGTGTGAACCAGGCGCAATACCACATAGCGCGATTCGGGTCGCCGAGTTTTACGACGCGAATCTTTGTCGGCGGACAGTCACGGTTGTTGTTGGGATTCATTAGCGAAACCACAATGCGCTTCTTACCGGCCATGAGCGCAAGCCAGACATTAGACGATGGCGTTCCGGTCTCGCACTTTTCCACGGGATCGAAATGGCCGTTGAGAACCTTGACTTCTAGGCTCTCCGGTATCTTCACCGTAAACCCCACAGAACCATTGGACATGAATGTCGCCGTGGCACCGTTGCGGCTATCCACTAACACCGAAGGACAGCCGGAGGGGTGACCTTCGTAAATAACTTCGCTAAAAGAGCCATACCCACCGAGCCGGTTAACACGATGCGCAATCTTCAGGTCGAGTACATGGCGCGCCTCAACGTTGAATGCATCCTGCCATTGATTTTTCTGCACATTCTTATTTTCCATTTTTTCTCCAAAAACTTTGATATCAGATTCGAACAGTATGAAATGGTGAGAGATATTTTGCTACGTTTTATCTGTGATATCCAGCGGAAAGGATGGCGAGTTCCAGTGTAGGAATTAATCCGTTTATCGCAACCGGATACAAAAAAGAAAATGGAGCGAGCGAAGGGATTTGAACCCTCGACATTCACGTTGGCAACGTGACGCTCTACCAGACTGAGCTACGCTCGCTTCCGTTGCCAGCGAACATAACAAATCCGCCGGTCAGTGCAAGTGTCATTTTCTCGCACCGGCAATTTTACTTAAATTGTAGTACCGGGCGCGATGACGGCATTCTTCGGAATGACGACGATGCCATCGCGAATGTAATAATTTGGGCCATCGCTGTCCGGTGCGCCGAGTTTACTGGTGATAGTAACGCCCTCACCGATATGAACATTTTTATCAATAATCGCGCGTTCGATTTTCGTGCCATTCCCAATGCTCATATGCGGCATGGTGACCGAACCACCGGTGGTATCGTCATTGGATGGCGAGTAATAATCGCAACCCATGATGATGGTGTTCCGCAAATCGCAATTTTCTCCGATATACGCACGCAAACCGATGACACAGTTTTCGAGCTTGGATTTAAGAATGACACAACCGTCGGCGACGAGTGACCGGTTGACTTGGCAGTCCACAACTTTTGTCGGCGGTAGAAACCGGGCGCGAGTATAAACCGGCGAGGAACGATCAAAAAAGCTAAAAGCCGATTTGATACCGCACATAGCAATGTTGGCATCAAAGAATGAGCTAATTGTTCCGACATCTTCCCAATAACCTTGAAAAATATA
>CAINDI010000025.1 GCA_903847335.1 uncultured Verrucomicrobiota bacterium
GCAATATTATCTCCGGCGCGGTCACGTCGATAGCATCGGCATCGGGCGTGTCGTCCTCAGCTATCCGCGCATCATTGTGGATGCGATTGAGAAAGGTGATCTGGAACGGAAATTGATTTGCCGGACATTCAGCGATTGCACCACCGCGCCGCGCAACGGCATGATTAGCGGCTGCTATCCGCTGGACGATTACTACAAACAGAAACCGGAAGCGGCCCAAGTGAAACAAGTCAAACTCACCATGGGAAAACCATGAAACGCGTCGCGCTCGTCACCGGTGGTAGTCGTGGAATTGGTCTTGGCGTCGCGCAGGCGTTGTTGAAGGACGGTTTTGAAGTTGCGATTTGCGGTGTGCGCCCGACGTGCGACTTGAAAGAATTTTTCTACTGCCAATGCGATGTCAGCGATGCCGGCGCGCGCGCCAAAATGCTCGCCGCGCTCCGGCAACGGTTTGGCCGGCTGGATGTGCTCGTCAATAATGCCGGCATCGCACCGAAAGTGCGCGCCGATATTCTCGACGCCACGGAAGAAAGTTTTGCGGAACTCATTCGCACCAATCTCCAAGGTCCATATTTTCTCACGCAAGCCGTCGCGAAGTGGATGATCGCCCAGAAATCCGGTTGCATCATCAACGTCTCCTCGATTTCCGCGAGCGTCGCCTCGGTGAACCGGGGCGATTATTGCATCTCCAAAGCCGGCGTCGCGATGGCTACGCAACTCTGGGCCGCTCGACTCGGCGAATTTAACATCCCGGTGTATGAAGTTCGCCCCGGCGTCATCAAGACCGACATGACATCCGTTGTGACTGAAAAATACGACAAACTTCTCGCCGGTGGTCTCACGCTCCAAGCCCGGTGGGGATTACCGGAAGATGTCGGCAAAGCCGTGGCGGCGTTGGCGCGCGGCGATTTCCCGTATTCCACCGGTCAAGTGGTGCTGGTGGACGGCGGTCTGACTGTTCAGCGATTGTAACCGGTTGCACCGTTCTGCGTTTCTGTCCCGTTATCGAACGGCCTTTTTTGACTAAATGGTAAAACTATTTGATGGTGCGGTAGAATGGGTTCACCGCACGCTTGACCAGTAATCTGCCAAGCCACTTGCCTTACTGAAGGTGGATTGCCGTAAAGGAATAAACTTCGTAAATTCCGATTTCAGTGTTTTTGCTTTCGGTTTTATGTTTATTCACAATCGGTAACCGATAACTATTATGTCCAGTCAATTCATAATTCACATTCATCGCTGACAGCCATTCCGCAAAAGCCAAATCATTCCGCTGGGATTGGTTTGAATGTGATAGAACACACCGGAGGTTTTTTGGATTAGCGGATAAGAGATCGGATAAACTATAGAAATGGATTCTCTGGTGGTCATACATTGCCCGGTAGCAGGGATAGGAGGGTTCAAGATAAGTCGCGCCTGAAGGTGGGCTGTAGAGTTGAATGTGTAAGTCCAAATCAATACAAACATTTTGGATACTTGGGTTTTCTATCCAGAACCACTGCGCAAAATTTCGGTGGATTACAGTTCCTATCGTTTTATATGGATTGGCAATTACAGCGGCTAAACTAGCGGCTCCGGCACCCCAAAATAAAAAGCAAATTAACCAACGTAATAGACGTTCTTGCCAGTGACTTTGACGAAGCCATGAAATTGATTGGGCAATTCCCAGCCCCATAAGCAAGCAGATGGATGGGGCGAGATATTGCACTAGCCGCGCGACATTTCCAAATGGATAACGTTGCATTCCTGCTGCCACTAGGCCAAGGGCAATCATCGCGAGTGTCAATGTCGCCAGCCATCGCTGTTTGCTGTGCCATAAAACACAGAAACCAACTACAAAAAATACAAAGGTTGCCGAGTTCCATGGTGGAGTTCGCAATTCCCAAGGATAACCCATAATTCCTCCGCAAAACGTACGGAGCAACCAAAGCGGTAATTGAAGCGGGTGTGAAATTGGTGGAAAGCCTTCATTCCAACATTCAAGCATATCGTGTCGGACACCATCATATTGAGGGCCGACGATGAATTTCAATAGCACTAGAAATGTGACTACTAAAACACAAAGGAAGACAATAAATGTCCACCAGACTCGCTTATCTCGACTACGCCAAACCGGTAACGCGAGCGTAATTCCAATGGCTCCAGCGGTGAAGACGGAGGTGAATGAAATCGACAAAGCTACCGGAATAAAAACTACCAATGCCCACAACTGGCGTGTTTTTATTGGTGTGTGTTGTTGGGGGGGGGGGGGGGCAACGGATAATTTTTGCCAAAATTCGTAGGCCACACTGATGAGAATGAGAGTAACGAACAAATCAAGACTGTAGGGTTTTACTTCAGCGCTGTAGCGAATCAAAGTATGGGCCAGCGAAAAGACTGCGACAGCGAGCACTAAGCTCGGACCCGTAAGAATTTTGTGGGCTAACCGGACAAACAAAGCCAGACTAGCGACGCCGGCAATCACTGCCACAAATCGGAGGGAATGTTCACTAAAACCGAATAACTTGGTCATTAACAATTCCCCCCAAAGAAATGAAATTGGGGCGACTTGGTTAAAGTGCAGAGTTTTGGTTAGTTGCACATAGTTTGCATTCACTAGGTTTGCTGCCAACATTGCTTCATCACCACTTAAGGGGAGACGCAGTAAATATTGCACTATGCGTAATACGACTCCCAACGCAAAAAAAGCCATGACCCATTGGTTCGCACCTGAAAATGTTCGTGGCAAGGGGATTTTTTTACTGGGATAAGGTAATCCTTGATTTGTTGTGTCTACGTGCGGAGATATAAAATCTGTCTGTTGTTTATTCATTAAAATCTCGTATACAACTGAACGTTATCCTCGACATATAACAACCTCTACTTAGAATGGAAAGCGATAATTACGCATCTCGCGAATGCAGGGGCGAGCACCTCATTGGCCTGGATTAATTGTAATTCATTCCATGTGGCGCAATTTTCACCAGTGATGAACTTACCGGGCCGCGATGACTTCGATTTCGACGAGCGCGTCTTTCGGGAGGCGGGCGACTTGGACGGTGGAACGCGCGGGGAAATCGCCGGTAAAGAATTTCGCGTAGACTTCGTTCATCGCCGCAAAATGATTCATGTCCGCCAGAAAAACGGTGGTTTTGATGACGTGGGCGAAATCGAGGTCTTGCGATTCCAGCACGCCGCGAATGTTTTCGAGGACGCGCACGGTTTGTTCGACGACGCCACCGGCGACGAGATTACCGGTGGTGGGGTCGAGCGGAATTTGACCGGCGCAAAAGAGGAAGTCACCAGCCCAGACAGCTTGTGAGTACGGGCCGACAGCTTTCGGTGCGGCGGTGGTGGAAACGATTTTGCGATTCATAGTTTATTCCTTATACCAAAATGTTAGCCAACCGGCGGCAATCAGTAGTGCGAAATCTTCTGCGAGTGCGGTCAGGCCAACTTTGCGGGCTTCGAGTGTGCTGAAACAACCGCAGCGAATGTCGAGGTGTCGGTAAATCGCTTGACCGATGCCGGCCAGAAAAATCACCATCAGCACGGTAATCAGTAGTGCGCTAGGTCGTTTCCAGATTCCGGCGATGAGTAAACTGCCGGCGAGCACTTCCACCCACGGCAAGGTAATGGCGACGAGATTGACGAGCGTCTCCGTCAGCAATCGGTAATTCGCAATGTCGCCGGCAAAGCTGGCTGGATTCCAAATCTTCAACACGCCAGCCACCACAAAGACGCCGCCGACAATGAACCGGAGAATAAAGTGGAAAGTTTTCATGGCTTGTCACCGGTCGTGGTGGTGAAGCCAGCTTGATGCCAAACAGTCCAGCCGTTTTGCAGGACGCGGACATTTTGGTAATGGAGTTGCCGGAGGCGCGCGGTGAGGTGATGGCTCAAATCGCATTGCAAACCGTCGCAGTAAGTCACGATGGCGGTGTCGGGCGCGAGAATGGTGGCGATTTGCGGATAGCGGGCGTCGAATTCTTCCGCCGGTAGGTTGTACGCGCCGGCAATGTGACCGGCGGCGTAATCGGCCGTTGCGCGGGCGTCGAGGAAAAATGTCGCGCCGGTTTGCCAGAGTTGTTTGGCGTCGGCGAGCGAAATGAAATCCGTCGGTTGCGGCGCCACTTTCGGCGCGGCGATGTAGGGAATGCGGCGTGGCGAAATTAAATTATCGGCCAATCCCAGCACCGCCCCGGCGCAGGCAATCACGAGCGCCCGCTGAAGGTTATGCGCCATGCCGGCGGTTAGTTGCGACGCAGAACATTGATGGTGAATGGAATTTCGACCACCGGTTGTTTTTTGAAATTCGTCTCGAACCGGACGGTGCCGGCGATGGATTCCTTCGGCACTTTATCGAGCACGGCAACGATTTCAAATTTGCCATCGGCACTCGGATTGAGAGTGACTTTGAGATCGGCCACGGTGGACGAGAGATTGGTGATTTCAAGTTTCTGGTCCGGTACACTGGAGCTGACGATGACGCGGCGCGTGGTGCTGGCGGCGCCTTGCGGGCCGGGCCAATTTTCTGGATCGGGAATTCCCCAAACGAGCTGCTGCGGTGTGAGGAAAACATCGCCGACGATTTGGCCGCTCACCGGAATAATCAACAGCGGCCGGCTGGCGTCTTCGCCGTGGATATTCACCGTGTTATTGAACCGGCGCGCGACGCCGTCCGCGACGATTTCCACACGAACGGTCAGCGCATTGGTGCCGCCTTCGGATTTCTCAATTGTCGGATGGATGTGCGCGGCATTGGCGTCCACCGTTTTAATGCCGATGGGTTTGCCGTCGGTGCGTTTGATTTGAATGGTGAGGTTGGTGGTCGTGCCGAGGCGGAGGTGGCCGACATCCAGCGCTTGCGGGTTGTATTCAAACGCCGGGACGATTTCGACTCGGATTGTCAGCCGCGAAGCTTGGTTGCTGGGGTCATTGGAGGGAATGGTAATTTGTTTTTCGATGATGCCGCGCGGAATGCTGACATTCATCGTGAATCCGAGATCCGTCTTTTCGCCGGGGGCCAGTTTATCCACCGTGAGCGCGGCAATGGTACAACCGCACGACGTGGCCGGTTTGCCTAGCGTCAACTGCGCGTTACCGGCGTTCGAAATCACAAAAGTTCCGGCGACTTGCTGCACCATCGCGGTGCTGCCGAAGTTGTACACCATTTTATCGAACACGATTTTCGGCGTGCCGGTCTCGTCCGCTTGGCACACGCTCCAACTCACGCCAATCAACATTGCGATACTCAATAAACGTTTCATAGATAAACTCCTGATTTTGAATTGACCTTGCCACTAATACTGAAACTTTGCTCTCCGCGCAAGTGACAACCGTGTGTCGTCTAAAACTTAAAAATCCAATCGTGCGCCAGATATTGATTCGTGGCGAGCGCGGTAATTTTCGCCACTGGTAACTCGCGAAGCAATTCATCGGCTTGCCAGCCGTGCCGGAGCGCGATTTGGATTTTTGCGCCGGCTACTCCGAGATTCACCAGAAAATCTTTGTGCGGCCGATGGTGCCGGTACGTCGGCTCGCGCGACGGCAATGGCAGCAGGCGTTCAACGCGCTCCACATCAAGGTTCAGCAGAAAACTACCGTGGAAAAGCAAATGCTGCCGCCGGCGACGTTGAGCGTTGCCGGAAAATTTCAAGTCGCCCAGCGTCAAATCGCTGTGGCCTTGGACGCAAACCGTTCCGATTCCATTGCCCACCACCGGTGTAAGAAGTTGCCGGTGTTTTTCCATGATGAATTCGTTGGTCGAGCGGATGTGGGCGAGGGGACCGGTCTCCGGTATCCGCAAAATCAGCGAGTAATTCAGGCAACCCGGTCCTTGCAAAACCGAACCGCCACCGGTGCAACGCCGCAAGACCGAGACGCCGTCGTGCCGGGCTTGGTCGAGATTGGCTTCAGTGCGAATTTTGTTGGAGTAGCCGAGGACGAGAAAATGCTCCGGTGGTTGCCAGACACGCAGGATTTCGCCGGCGTGACCGGCTTCGGCGAGGTCGAGCAGCACTTCATCGCAAGCGAGATTCTCCGCCGGCGTTGGCAATGTGAGGTCGAGAAATTGCACACCTAAAGTATAGCCGGTGTTTGTGTTTTGGCGAGAATCGGTTATCATTTCCGACGCATTGCTCATGAATCCAAACCGTAAATCCGCCAATACACCCTACGTCAACACCATCCCGTCTACCGCCGAGCCGCCGTATCCGGGCGATCGCGAACTGGAGCGGCGCATCAAAAGTTTTATCCGTTGGAACGCGATGGCGATGGTGGTGAAAGCGAACTCCACCACGAACGTCGGCGGCCACATTTCGACGTATGCGTCGGCGGCGACGCTCTACGAAGTTGGGTTTAATCATTTTTTTCGCGGCGGCGATGGCGACCGGCCAGCGGACCTCGTCTATTTTCAAGGTCATGCCGCGCCCGGTATTTATTCGCGGGCATTTCTCGAAGGCCGGCTGTCAGAGAAACAGTTGCAAAACTTCCGGCAAGAGTTGGCCGCCGGTGGTGGATTGTCGTCGTATCCGCATCCGTATTTGATGCCGGAGTTCTGGCAATTTCCGACGGTGTCAATGGGATTGGGGCCGATTCTATCCATTTATCAAGCGCGGTTTAACCGGTACCTCAAAGCACGCGGATTCATTACCGGCCCGGAGCCGCGCGTCTGGGCGTTCGTCGGCGATGGCGAAAGCGACGAGCCGGAAACTCTCGGCGCAATCACACTCGCGGCTCGCGAAGGGCTCGACAATCTTTGCTGGGTTGTTAATTGCAATCTCCAGCGCCTCGACGGACCGGTGCGCGGTAACGGGAAAATTATTCAAGAACTCGAAGCTGCTTTTGCCGGTGCCGGCTGGAATGTCATCAAAGTCATTTGGGGTTCGGATTGGGATGCGTTGCTGACGCAGGATCAGAACGGCCGGCTTGTTCAACGGATGGAAGAAGCCGTCGATGGCGACTACCAAAAATATTCCGTCGAACCCGGTAGCTACACGCGCCGGCAGTTTTTCGGCAAATATCCAGAGTTGGCCGAGATGGTGAATCATCTTAGCGATGAGCAGATTCACCGACTCGGTCGGGGCGGTCACGATCCGAAAAAAGTTTATGCCGCGTTCAAAGCCGCCGTCGAACATAAAGGCCAGCCGACGGTAATTTTAGCGAAGACGGTCAAAGGTTATGGTCTCGGCGAAGCCGGCGAAGGCCGCAACATCACGCATCAGCAGAAAAAACTGAACGAAAAAGAACTCCGCGAGTTCCGGCAACGTTTCGGTGTGCCAATCAGCGATGAAGAAATTGCCGATATGCCGTATTACCGACCAACTGACGAAAGTCCGGAGATTAAATATTTACTCGACCGGCGCAAAAAACTTGGTGGTTTCCTACCGAAGCGCGAAGTCCGCGCAGCGAAGTTGGAAGTGCCGGCGCTCGATTATTTTGGCGAATTGACCAAAGGCTCCGGGGCGATGGAAGTTTCGACGACGATGGCATTTGTCCGGTTGCTCGCCGGTCTACTCCGGCACAAAGAAATTGGCAAACGCATCGTCCCGATTATCCCGGATGAAGCGCGGACGTTTGGCTTGGATGCGCTGTTCCGTGATGTCGGTATCTATTCGCAAAAAGGCCAGCTCTACGAGCCGGTGGACCGGGCGTCATTGCTCTATTATCGAGAAGACAAGCAAGGTCAGATTTTGGAAGAAGGGATCACCGAAGCCGGTGGCATTGCTTCGTGGCTCGCGGCGGCGACGGCGTATTCGACGCATGGCCAGCCGATGATTCCGTTTTACATTTATTATTCGATGTTCGGCTTCCAGCGTGTTGGCGATCAGATGTGGTTGGCTGGTGACATCAAGGCAAAAGGTTTCCTACTCGGCGCAACGTACGGTCGTACCACGCTGAACGGCGAAGGTTTGCAACATCAAGACGGTCACAGTCTGCTACTCGCGAGCACGATTCCGACGTTGCTCGCCTATGAGCCGGCGTTCGGTTACGAAATTGCCGTCATCATCGCCGATGGTTTGCGACGAATGTACCGGGACGGCGAAGACCTTTTCTATTTCCTCGGCGTGCACAACGAAAATTTTGCGATGCCGGCGATGCCGGTGGGTTGTGAGACCGGGATTCTCAAGGGACTTTATAAATTCCGGCCCGGTGCGGACGGTAAAAAACATCGCGCGCAAATTTTTGGCAGCGGCACGATTATCCGCGAAGCGTTGCGGGCGCAGGAAATCCTCGCGGAGCGGTACGACGTTTCTGCCGATGTCTGGAGTGCGACCAATTACAAACAACTTCGTACCGAGGCGCTCAATTGTCAGCGCTGGAACCGGCTGCACCCGACGGAATCGCCCCGGCAATCGTATCTCGAAACCACACTTGCCGGTGAGACCGGTCCGTTTATCGCCGTGAGCGACAATATGAAAATGGTGCCGGACCAAATCGCGCCGTGGGTGCCCGGCGGTTTGACCACACTCGGCACCGACGGTTATGGTCGGAGCGATACGCGCAAGGCGCTGCGGCGGTTTTTTGAAGTGGACGCCGAATGCACCGTGATTGCCACACTACACGCGCTCGCTCAACGTGGTCAGATTGACCGGCAGGTGGTTGCTCAGGCGATTCAAGACTTGGGCGTGGATTCGGAAAAGTCGTTTCCACAAATTTTGTAACTGTTTTGCGCCGGAGAAAAACTGAGAAACTTCCGGACGTGTGCAGTGTTGGTAGCGTAAGAGAAGCGGTGTTCACAAATCTTATGAAAGCTGTCACTGGGCTAAAAATCGTCAAACTCCAGCACCCACATCTGGAAGAATGGTTCGTCACGGCACCGGCCAATGCTCGCGAAAAATGTCACCGGTATGTTCACGATGCCGGTGGAGTAATTGTGGCCGAGGATTTATTTGGCATCACCGGTAGTGCAAAAAGCGATTGGCCGGTGACTTGGTTGCGTGGAAATCCAACATTGACGGGTGTGCATTTGCACGCGGTTCAAGGTGTACCGGTGGAGCGTTTAACTTTTTCTGGTCGCGTGGTGGGTAGTGTGTTTGCTGACGGCGCAGTCCGGCATTGCCGGTTGGGTGGTTTGCGGCCGGCGACGATGAGCGAATCACCGGCGGGTCAGGCGCGAGCGACATTTGAACTGCTGGAAGCGGCGTTGCGCGATGCGGGGATGACGTTTGCGAATGTGGCGCGGACATGGTTTTACCTCAATAATATTTTGGCGTGGTACGGCGAGTTTAACCGGGTGCGTGACGAATTTTTCCGGAAGCGAAGCGTGTTCGACGGTTTAGTGCCGGCGAGCACCGGGATCGGCGGCGCGAATATCGATGGCACGGCGCTAGTTGCCGGCGCGTATGCGGTGACGGGCGGTCAACTGACGGCGGTGCCGTCGCCGTTGCAGTGTCCAGCGTTGCAGTATGGGAGTTCGTTCAGCCGCGCAGTGGAATTGAAAACGCCGGATCATTCCCGGCTTTGGATTTCTGGTACGGCGAGCATCGCGCCGGGCGGCGAAACGGTTCATGTCGGCGATGGGGTCGGACAAATTGCGCTGACGATGCGAGTGGTGGCTGCGATTTTGGAATCACGCGGCTTGAGTTGGAGCGATACGACTCGGGCGATTGCGTATGTTCGCGAAGCGGCGCTGGCGCGGCAATTTCACGAGTACCAGTCGGCGAATGGCTTGACTGACTTACCGGTGGTGACGACGGAGAATGTTATTTGCCGTGACGATTTACTTTTCGAAATCGAACTGGATGCCGGCCGGATTACGGCGGCGAAATCTCAATCGGAATCGGCGGGACGAACTCGATGGGGATGAGTTGTTTGGTTGGCGATGGTGTTTTCTCAACCCACGCGAAAACGGTGACGCGACCTTTTTGACCGGCGATAACTTTTGTGGCATCGCTTCGCAGGACGAGTTCCATGCAATCCACGCCGGGCGCAAAACTTTGGAGCGTGATGCCTTGCGGCGCTTCGTTCAACTCGAATTGAATTTTTCCGGCGGGCGTGTTGGCGGGGAATTTGAAACGGACGAGACCGGTGCCACCGGGTGGAATTTCAATGGGTGTGGTGCTGATAATTTTCGGCGTGGGACGTGGTTGAGGCGGCGCCATGACGGCAACTTGCATTTCTTTCACTGGGACGAGATGCCGGTAGAGAAACGCTTGCATCATATCTTCCGCTGGGACGGCGGTGTGGACGACTGTCCGGTCTTGAATGACGGCGCGGCCGGTGAAGTGTAGCGCGATAGGTTCCGGTAGCGCAGTGGCCGGAACGCGGAGGACGAATCGGACTTGTTCTTGGGTGGTGATTACGCTGGTATCGCCTAGCATGAAACCAGCCGGGGCATTGGTGAGCGCGATGTTGATGGCGTTGGTGCAACCGTCGCGGCGCAAGGCGTAGATGGTGACCGGCGTGTTACCACCGGGACGAGCGGTGATGCTGCCGGGCACGGCGCGCAATTCAAAATCTTGACGCGGTTCGCTGATGCGCAACCGGTAGGCAAAGTCGGGTCCGCCTTTGTGTTGCGCGTCGCCGAGGTAAATATAATACGTTCCATCCGCCGGTAACGTCGCGGTGAGATACGAATCTGCGTGGTGGGTTTCTAAACCGAACGCTTTATCTTCAAAGTCATCGTTAAACGCGAGTTGCTTGCCGGTGGCGTCGGTGAGTTTCAAAACCGAATCCAGCGGCGAACCCAACCGGCGCGCGCGGACTTCGGCGACGATGGATTGACCGGTATGGCCGTCAAAGCGAAATACGCGCCCGGCACCGGGATGATCAATGTGACCGTTGACGATGACTGGCAGTTGCACGCGCTGAGCGGTTTCCGGTTTGTCGATTTTTTCCTGTTCGGAACATTCCGGTAAATCGTCCACGGCAAACGGCAGCACATTGGAAATCCATTCACCGGTGCGCACCATGACCGGATAAATGCCGGGCGGTTTATCTTTCGCGTCAAACGTCAGTCGCGTAATCGGCAAATTGCCACCGCGCAATGTGACGGTGGTGGTTTGACCGGTGGAGCAACCGAGTGGAAAAATATCGGTGATGAACGGCATCTCGCCGGCGGTGAGCCGGTAGACAAAATCTTCGCGCCCCCGGTACAGCGAATCGCGAATCTCGATGGTGTATTCACTACTTTTGGGAATTTCGCAGTATAGAACCGGGTCGGGTTGAAACCGGTAGTGGTCGGCGTAATCGAGTTCGTGGCCGGCCTCATCGTAGAGCGCCATCGTCACCTGAAACCAACCCGGCACGGCGTCGGCCAGATACGGAATTAATTGCCGGGCGCTCGCGGCGACGATGATTTTTTGGCCGCGCAATGCCGTGAAGCGATACCGGTCCACGCCGCCGGGTGGAATTTGGCCGTTGAGCGTGGCCGGTAATTGGATGTTCACCGGCGCCGGTGCGGCATTGATTCGCGGCTCCATATTTTCTCGCGATTGCGGAACGCTTTTCCAATCTTCTTTGGTGAATTCCGGTAGCTGACCGACGCAGAACCGGAGCGGATTGGAAAGTCCGCGCTCGGTGCCGAGACGGATTTCGCGGTCGCCGACCGCTGCGTTTGGGGTGAGCGTGACTTGCAGAGTGACGAATTCACCGAGCGATGGATTGGCGAGTTTTCGGCCAAACCGGTCGAGTTTCTTTTTGATGGCCGCCATCAGTTTCCGGTCATCGTCGGAAAGAATCGTGCCCGCTTTGCGCATTTCTTGAAGTTTTTTCAGTTGCTCCCGTAAGTTTTGCTGCTCTTTGGGTGTCAATTGCTGTTCTTGCTCGACAATCGTGATGCTGGCTCCGCCACCGGAGACAAACACATTGGTGGCATTGTTGAGATACTGGCCGCCGATGGTAACTTCAAAGGTGGTTCCTTGCCGGCCACCGGCGGGATAGACGTAACCGATGTGCGGTGGGCGTTGCTGCGCTTGTACGACTGGTAAAATGGTCAGCCCGGCGGTCAACATCGCCGCGAGGTACCGGTAACTTGTTGGCCACCAGTTCATAGATTTAATCGGAACTAACACCGAAGTTGTACACTGGTTTCTCGATTTCTGCAATGTGGGCGACAAGGCAATCTCCTTGTTGAAGATTCGGATTTCAATTAATACAATCTCAGTAATAAGTGCCGGTTATAAACAAATGAAATCCAACACGGATGTAGCCACAAAAAACAACCCCGTCGTGATTGCCTTAGACCTCGGTGGAACTTGGGTTAAAGGTGCGGCGATTAGCCCTCAGGGCGCAGTTACTGGTGAAGTCGGAGAGATTCGGCGTTGGCCAAATCCGTTGCACACGGTTGTCACCGGTAAAGAGTTTGCTGCGAGACTGGCTGATATTTGCCATGAATTATCTGGAGGCGCTCCAATTAGCGCGGTAGTGGCGGCCACTGCCGGTGAAGTCAATCCAGCGGGGAATCGCTATATTTGTGCCGGTCAACATTTGGGGGTAATGGGCTCAACTCCATGGGTTGAAAAGTTGACTCCGATTTTGGGATGTCCCGTGACGCTCATCAACGATGCCGAGGCATTTCTTTTAGGATTCGCAGACTCCGGTGGTTTACCGTTCGACAAAAATGTGGGTGGCCTTGTGCTCGGAACTGGATTGGGATTTTCGGTGGTCCGGCAGGGGCGGTTATGGAAACCAAACCGGAGACTCCTGCATTTCGGCGATATCGAAACTAGCTTAGGAGATTACAACCATTGGGTCAGCGCTGTGCGTGCCTCTGAAAATGGGGTCTTTAAATCTCATGCAACGAATCAGCAAGAGTATTTTCAGGCTCTTACGAGTGTGGTGGCGAGTGCTGCGAATTTTTTCCATCTGGATTTCATTGTGCTCGGTGGCGGTGCCATTGATGCCGCACGAACTGCAGGACTTGATCTTATTGGCGTTCTCAAAAAAGAAATTCCAACCCATATCCTACCCGGTAATGTAGTGCCGGAGATTATCGCAGCTGCCGAGGGGAACCGGACTATTTTGCGCGGTGCTCTCGCGCTAGCCATCGGGAATTCCGCGGCCGAATCAGTCCGCTTTCTGGGAAACTTTAATCTTCTATCCACGGAAACCACACATCCACAAGCAGCGATGGATACTCTTTCTGCAGAAGCGATTGTTCAAATTTTGGCGAATGCTGAAAAAACTGCCGCCGAGCAGTTTTGCAATAGCGCTTCCGCGCTGGCGCGTGGGGCAGAAATGGTTAGTGAAGCCATCAAAAATGGCGGACGAATTATTTACGTTGGTGCGGGAACCAGCGGGCGGGTGGGAGCGATGGATGCAGTCGAAATCCCCTGTACATTTGGCCTGTCACCGGACCGATTTGTCGCCGTGATTGCGGGTGGGATTGCGGACTCTGCATTATCGATTGAATCTGAGCATGAAGAAGACTATCCGTCCACACCGGATCTGCTCTTGCTGACGCTGACACCACAGGACCTTGTAATCGGAGTTTCCGCGAGTGGGACCGCCTTCTTTGTTCGTTCAGCGCTTGCTTTCGCACGCACGAAAGGTGCGAAGACTATTTTCATTCACGAAGCCGATCTTCTGGATGTGCCGCACATTGCCGATCATTTCATTCGGCTTGCCAGTGGACCTGAGTTGCTTGGCGGCTCCACTCGCATGAAGGCCGGTACGGCCACTAAAAAGGCTCTCAATATCCTCTCTGCGACTGCGATGGTTATTCTCGGCAAAGCGCAACAAGGTGAGCTGCTCGACCTTGATCCTTTGTTTAATGCAAAAATTATGCAACGCGCAATCCGGACGCTTGCCCGGTTGGGTGAGATTTCAGAAAAGCAAGCCGCTGCTTTGCTGGCGCAGCATAACTACAAACTTCGAGACGCTTTAGACTCTTTGAAAAACGAAAATCGTCTCGTCACATAATCTCTTTAAGAAGGCCGGCCATCTTTACGTTGTCGGCGAGGGTGGGTAAGGCGTGAACTTCTAAACCTTGTGGGTGCGGGAGTTTCGCTGTGCCGTCGATGCCAAGCAAGGTGTACATGCTACCGATGAGGTCCGCCGGATAAACTGGCCGGTCTTTCACTTGCTCGCCTTTGGCATCGGAGGTGCCGACGATCTGGCCGCCTTGAAAACCGCCACCGGCGACAACGGCGCTGAAGCATTGACCATGATGTCCGCGACCACCGTTCCATGGTGAATTCCAATCGACTTTCGGTGTGCGCCCAAATTCACCACAGCACCAAACGATGGTGCTATCGAGTAAGCCGTGATCCGATAAATCTTGAAGTAGTGATGCCAAGCCTTTGTCGAGCTCTGGTAGTAGGCGGCGCATTTTTGGGAAATTATCCGTATGCGTGTCCCAACCGTTGTAGTTGATGGTGACATAGGGCACACCGCGCTCGACCAATCGGCGTGCCGCGAGACAGGATTGGCCGAATTTATTCCGGCCATACCGGTCGCGGATGGCATCTTTTTCTTGCGTCAAATCGAACACCTTGCCGGCATCGCCGAGAATCAAATCGTACGCTTCGTGTTCGCACTTGACCGCCGCCGTCAGGCGCGAATTACCCGGCAAAGTATGTTCGAGTGTGTTGAGACTGTGCAGCAAATCGCGGCGAGCGCGTTGCCGTTCCACGGTGACGCCGGGCGCGACTACACCTTCGACCGCAAATACCGGTTGTGCTGGATCGCCACCAGTGGCGAAGGGTTTGTAGCGTGCGCCGATGAAACCGGATTCATCGAACCGGCCTTGCGGTTCGGTGACGACGATGTATGGCGGAATCAAACCGGTGTAACCGGCTTCGTAACCTTTGAACAAGGACACGACGGCGCCCGCCGACGGGAAAACTTCTTTCTCACCGGCGGCGCGCCCGGTTTGCACCATGTATGCGGCGGTTTCGTGGCCGTTATTGCCGTGAGTCATGCTGCGGATAATGGAATATTTATCCGCCTGCTTCGCCAACTCCGGTAAGAGTTCGCAAATTCTGACGCCGGGAACATTCGTCTCAATCGCCCGCAGCGGTCCAGCGTAATCAGTACCGGCTTCAAATTTCGGGTCAAATGTATCGAGGTGTGGCGGGCCGCCCCAGAGCCAGATTTGAATTACGGCTTTCGCTTTGGCCGGTGCCGCGGCGAGCTCGGCGAAAACGCGCGTCGGCAACTTGTTGGCAAGCCACAACCCGGCTGCGCCGAACAGCGCACGGTGAATCACTTCGCGACGAGTTAACATGTTCATAACATTCCTCGCTTTCCGACCGGCGTCAATGCCGGTACAAAAATTCCTCGTTATTAAATAGCGCCCACGCCAAATCCACTGCCGTCGCGCCTTCCGCAATTGTGCCGGAACGCGAATAGCTGAGCGCAGTTTTGATTTCGTCCTCGGTCGGATACCGGGACAAAATCGTGAGGTAAAAATTATTCACGACGTCGCGCGGACTGGTTTTGGCGCGCGCCAGCACCTGTAAATTTTGACTGCGCTGGATTTTTTGTTGGATATGACTGGAGTTGAGCAAGTGCAACCATTGCGCGGCGGTCGGCCGGTTGTTACGCTCGGATTCCAACCCAGTCGCGCGCGGTGACCGGCCAAACATTTCTAGGAATGAACTCGTCACGCTGGCGTCAGCGAGTGCAATTGCCCGCTGGTCTTCCGGGATGAACGTGAATGGTTCTGGAATTGGGCTGGAATATTTTTCCGTCGTCCCGGTAATTTGATTCAGCGCATCAATCAAAACTTCCGCCTCCATCCGGCGCAACGGATAAAATGCGAAGTTAGCTTCGGCCTCCGGCTTGTTCGATTTCGGAATGGCGGAGAGTTGATAAGTCTGCGAGTTCAGAATCAGCCGGTACAGATATTTCAAATCGTACCGGTGGACAAACAGTTCGCGCTGGAGATAGGCGAGCAGTTCCGGATTGCTCGGCGGATTGTCCGGGCGAATATCGTCCGGCTCGTGAATGATGCCGCGCCCGAGGAGCCACGACCAGACGCGGTTGACGATATTTTTGGTGAACCACGGATTGCGCGACGAAATCAACCAGCTCGCAAACATCGCACGCGGATCGCGGTCAGCGATCCATTTTACCGGCTTATCGTCCGGAAAAGTCGCAGCTTGCCAGAGATTATTTGTCGCCTTGCCGGGATCGTAGTAGACGATTTCCTCTTTCCATTCCGCCGTGGTTTTGTAGCCGACTTGCGAGAAAAATGCGGCCATGCCATCGCGGTGATCCGTCGGCCACTGCTCAAAGCGAACTCCCATGAACGTCAACGCCACCGTTTGCGCGATGCCGGCCGGGTCACGATTTTGCATGGCCCGGTAGAAGTTGACCGGTGGCGCGCGGAAATTGCTGCCGTTCGCGGTGAGGAGCTGGCGGACAAACTGGTCGTACGGCAGATTATCTTTGATGCAGGTGTGAATCCAGTGGTGGTAAGATTGCACGGCATTCGGCCAGAGATTGACCGGGAATTCGGCTTTGACGCGGAGCAAATCGCACCACTTCATCGCCCAATAATCCACGAACTCATCGCGCTCCAGTAATTTGTCAATCAGCTGGGCACGCTTCACCGGACTCTTGTCATCGAGAAAATCAGTCACTTCCTGCGCCGTCGGCACCGTGCCAATCACATCCAGAAACACGCGCCGGCAAAATACCGCATCCGAGCAAATGTTGGCCGGCGTAATTCCTAACTGTTTCAGACGGTTCAATACCAGAGTGTCAATTGGCGTGCCGGCCAGCAAAGGAGTTTGGCTTTCAAAAATGGTGAGCGGTGCGCCCGGTGCGGCCGGTGGTTCCGGCGTTGGCACCGGTGTTTGAATGATAACTTTGGGCGGCGACGGTTTAACCGGTGCGACTACAACCACTGGCGCGACTGGCAGATTGGTCTCCGGGACGGTGGTCACTGTTTTCACTTCAGGTTCCATCATCATCGGCACCGGCTCCGGTGGTTTTTCCGGTTCAGCTTTTATGACCATGACCGGTTCCTCGACTGGCATTGGTGTCAGTGGTCGCGCCGGTGGTGGAATTGAATGGGTGGTGACCGGTGGCTCCGGCCGGAACCAAATGGCCACAACGATCACGGCCAACATCAGAATGCCGACGCCAATCCAGTGAGGCGTTTGCGAGCGAGTGACCGGCGATACCGGAGTGGATTCGACATGTTCCGACGCAGCCGGGCCAACTGATTCATAACGGATTTCGACTAAACCAAATTGTAACCGGTCGCCGTTGTGGAGTGGAAGTTCGGTAATCGGACGGCCATTGACGCGGGTTTGATTGGTGGAGTTGAGGTCGCGCAACCGGTAGCCAAGACATTCACGGATAAATACGGCGTGATAAGTTGAGACCAAGCCTTCAGTGAAAAGCAGCGTGTTGTTCGGAGCGCGACCGACGGTGATGCGCTCCACGTCGAGATCAATGACGCGCCCTTCTTGGGCACCCGACAAAATATGCAATTTGGCCATGCCGTTTACCGCCGCCAATTCTAACACCGACACATCCAAGATGTTCCGGCGAATGTTGCCTTAAGGTTTTGGCTTTGTCGATTCCTAGCAGAGGAAATAATTGACGGCCTTAATCGCCATCTTAATCTAGGAACTTGCCGGTTTGTAAAACCGGCATATTTTTACTTTCCGAAAGAAGGTTGAAAACTACGAAGCGACGATGGCGTTATACTTCCTGAATCACAATTTTCTCTAGGTTCGCCAGACAACACACGTTCCATTAGCAATGGAAGCCGGTATTGACAATACCGGTTAAATTGTACCTTGTTTATAGGTGAATTCTAGTCGCCTTGGTTGCGATTAACTTTTAAAAATTGATCGCAATCCAAGCGAGAAGCTCTCGCGCCATCATGAGCTGTCCCGCTGTGGACAAGTGGAGATTGTCGCAGGCAAGGAAGGTTTCTGGTGGAAGTGCTTGGGTCTTAGCAAAGATGTCGATGACCGGTGTGTGCGCGGCGTGGGCCACTTTTCGAATTGTGTCCGAGTAGCGCACAAACTGTGGCCCTTGGAGTACTGGCGTGGCGACTAAGGTCATGAGAATCGCGTGAATTTTTTCCTGTTGGAGCTTTGTAACAATTTTCGCGGTCCGCCGGCGGAAGGCTTCGGCAGTGAAACCCTTTTGTGCGCTTTTCTCACCGAGAGAGTCATTCGCTCCGAACATGACAAAGGTGCTGGCGGGGTTTTTCTTAAGGATGTCCTGATCAATTCTCTGCAAGGCCTCGACCGTCGAATGACCGCCGATCCCGGCGTTAATAATCTCCATGGCCGGGTTCACCTTTTTGAAATATGCGGCGATGATATCCGGATAGCTGGCATGCGCCCCCCAATGGCGTGCGGCCATTAGAGAATCGCCAAAGAAGGCGATCCGGCGACTCTTGATTTGCGAAAGTTTTTTGCGGAATGGGAGTTTCTCCGCGAGCAATTCTTTCGCGAGAGTGGCCGCGCTCCGGGTTCCCTTCGTCTTCTCCGCCCACATGTTGATTTTGACAAAACACATATGCAGCAGATTGGCATCCACCGGATAAGGTTTCCGGATCTTATCCGCTAGCTGCTTGGAAATTCGCCAGACCGTCGGCTCATCCAATCCGAGTTCCTGCCAGCTCAGAGCAAAATCCAGTTTCACACACAACTGGATGATGTCTTGCACGCCGGTGGTATCTTTGACGACATCCATCGTCAATAAGACGAGCCCCGCGAAAATTTTAACTTCGGGGTAGCTGGCCTTTTTCGAGGCGTTGGTACTTTTCCAAATGCTGCGCGCTAAGAGTTCTTCCATAACCTGAGATTCCTAGGGTGCTTTCGCTCCGGCGGCGAGCGCCCGGAAATACGCTTGCTCCCAGATCAGTTGATTCGGCACACCCAACGCCGCGGCGAGTGTGCTGCCGAGTAATTGGTGCCCATAGTCATTCGGATGAACGACATCGCTGAGCAGATCGCCCACATAGCGCCGGCCGCGGGCATTAAAAGCTCCAAACTGATCGACCCACGGCACTTTGTTTTCATTCGCCAGCGCAGTCACGGCCTCGAGCAAATTCGCGCTGTTGCTGTAATAAGGTTCATCCACAAAAAATAGCGGGCGGGCTAAAATCACTTCAATCCCTTGCTGTTGAAGTGCCTTAATCGCTTGGGGGCTATAGTTCAGGTAACCCTTAATATTATTCAGCGTGTCGTTCACCCCATAAAACCAGATCACTAAATCCGGCTTATACATGGTTGCATCGGCGAGATGTTCAAACCCAAATTGAGTGTTCTTACCACCGGCGCCAACGCCGATAACTTGCAGGCCATCAAACGGGAGCGTCCCGGTGAGCGCCGGCCCATCACTCATCACGGCAAAACCATCTTGCGCCGCACCGGAGGCCGTCTTTCCGGTCTTCTTATCCACCGTCTCCCACATTTTCAGAATAGCTCGGTGATTCGTATAATTGTAATACTGGGCCAACCGTTGCTCGAGCACAGAGAAATAGATATCCGCATCACTATCACGCCGATGTTGATTATCACGGTTCCGGTACCATAACTGCGCCCCGGCCGTAATGGAGTCACCGGCGGCCACGATGGTCACCGGTTGATGCGCTTTGAGTTTCGCTAACGTTTTCGGAATTAGCTGCGCCGCCGCCGCCACGCTGGGCTGGACAAAGTTAGCGGCCGGAATCAGACCCGGCGAATCGGCCGCGACCGGTGGCTGAATCGCTTCGGTGGTCTCGGTCTGATAGAAGTCGATGCGGGCGACAACGGCCCAGGCGGCGCGAGGTGTGGCGGGTTCCACTTTCAGGTTCAGGAAATAAAAACCATTACTATTGATTGCCGGTGTAAATTTTTCCCACGGAACAAAGAATTTTTTCCATTCCTTTTGCGCCAATGGGAATTTCCCGAGTCGGGGATAGGTGGGGAGCGTCTGGTTCCAGTTGCAGCCAATTGAAAGATTCCCGTCTCCACCATCTCCACGCATCCAGAAACACAGCCCTTTAAAATTTTTAAGCTTATCGCCATGCGCGCCGATGTCGTAGGCCAACACTTCACCCGGTTGTTGGCCTTTTTCCGTAAAGACTACCATCGCGGAATCGGGGCCAACCCCGCGGCTGGTCGTATGCAGTTCAACATCATTTTTATGCTGGAAACGCCAGAAACGGGCGGGCGGATAATTGGGCCACATTAGAAAAGCTTCTTCGCCGGCGGGGAGCTTGACATTGAGAAAGGTTCTGTCGGTCGCTGGTAACGTGCCTAGATCAGCCGCCGGAAGAGTGGCCGGAATCCCAGTGATGGCCATGACTGCAATCACGAGACCAACTTTTAAGAATTTGTTTGCCCACATCATTTTAATGGCTTTCATTGCTTCCGCCTCGCTTTTGATTCTTCAAAATGCTTCATCACGATTGGCACAGACTTAACGCCATTCCACTTGTGCTGTCCATTAAAAATATCGTGTGTTAAATTTTTAGGTGCGCCAAGAAGTGCGTAGGCGCGCCGCACAATATTCACTTGGCTACGCACATTCTTTAAGCCACTTGATCCATTCAGCTCATCTTGATCACCGGTTTCAATACAGAATGGGCGCGGCGCAATTAAGGCCCCTAGATCACCCATATCGGCATATTTCCAAAGGTCCGGCACATAGTTACACTGACAACACACACAATCCAGTAACGCCTGTTTTACACCATAGAAATAACCGCTGATGACAGCGCAAGAGATCCGGTCATCGAGTGCCGCGGCGTAAAGCGTCTGGAGACCGCCACCGGAAAGCCCGACACACGCCAACTTGTCGGCCCGACTATCTTTTCTAGTCTGGACATAATCAATCAGGCGATGCAAGTCCCATGCCCACATCCCAGCCAGAGATAAGCCCAATGGATAGCCAGCGGGATTCAAAATTCCGCAGGAGCTACCGAGCAATGTGACCGGACCTTTTTCCCGTCGTTCCCCGAAACCGCGAGCGTCAGGGCAAAACACAATACATCCTTGCCGGACAAACTCCACCCCATAGGCGTAATTGAATGCCTGGATTAATCGGTGATGTTCGTCATTGAACGGCAACCCAACGACGGAAAGTTTCCCGGCGCTAGAGTGTCCGTGCACTGCAATCACCGGCGGATACGGCGGTTTGCGCCGATGCGGCACGAGTACAAAAAATGGCATGAACAGCCCCGGTTCGGTCTGGATCTCGACGCGTTGTCGTAGATAATCGCCGCAGTCCACCGTCTCGGTGATCCGGGGCTTCAGCGGCGCCGGGAGCAAGCGATTGTAACCAGTGAGTTGTTTCAATTTGGCCTGTAGCCGGGTGCGCCAAAGTTTCCATTCCGGAAGCGTTTCCGCACGAAAACCCATTTGCCGTCCCTGCTGCACCAAACGGCGCGTTAAATAGGGAATCGTTTGGAATTTATTGGGTGAGACCGGCGGTATATCTTTAATGAGTGGCTGTTTCACCTGTAGTCTTAGCTGACGGCACCGCTGGCAGTGATAATTTTTGAATTGTGAATGATTCGTTCCGGTTCGCCAGCGTGGGCGGCGGTGCCAGAAAAATCGTCCAAGCGCAGGCCGTCCACATCTCGAGCTTCAAGTGCCGGACCAAAATATGACGGACGGTTCGCACCCCACCGGATATCGCAATGTCGCAGAGTCACATTTTTTGCCTGCTGACAGAAGATGCCCGCAATCTTGCCGCGACTGGCCGCAGTGCCATGCCCCGGCCGTGTATCAATAACCCCACCCTCCCATTTGGTCCATTTGTTCAGTTCCAATCGCACATTTTCGAGAGCGATATCCTCCAAGGGGCTTTCTTGGCATCCGGACAGATAAATGCCGTTTTCACTGCGGCATAAAATATTGCTAAACCGGATATTCCGGATTTTCCCAACTGGTGAATTTAGAAACCGGGGCAACATTGAAACGTGGATTGACTCCGCCGCCCCCCAGTACTCCGGGCTGAAGAACCGATTCTCCACGATCATGTTGGAAAACAGCACATTTTCCGCGCCGCCTTCGTCCCGGAGTTGGATCGTCAATCCCCGGTTTGTGGCTTTAAGCACACAGGAGTCAAAGATGATGTCACGGAATTCACTTCCGCAACTGCCCGTGCCCAATTTCAGACCGGTGGAAGTTGACATCAATGTGCAGTTGCTAACGATGATATCTTCGCAATGACCATCGGCCACATACTCCCGGCTGTTTTTCAGCACGATGCAGTCATCGCCGGTTTCGATATGACAATTACTAATCCGGACATGTCGACTGTGATCCACGTCGATGCCATCGCAATTCCCCACCTTCAAGCTGTTGAGAATTCGCAGCCCGGAGATATCCACGTCTTCGCAGCCGGCCAACTCCACCGTCCAATAAGGAGCCTCTTTCAGCGTCAAATCATGAAAGCTAAGATGCCGACACCGGTGCAGCCAGAACATGAACGGCCGGCCGAACTTGGGGCGGAAAATCTCCGGCGTTTCCTCTTTCATATAGTCGCGGCCCCGGCCATCAATCACCCCACGACCGGTAAAGGAAAGATTCTGGCAGGATTCCGCCCAAATCCAAACACGCGTAGTGGCATCGTGATCTTGAAGGTCATTTTTGGCGAGTTCCGAGTAATACGCATGGTCTTCGGAACGCGGACTTGCCATGAGCACGGCGCCGGTTTCTACTCGGAATTCGATGTTGCTTTTCAAGGAAAACGAACCCGCTAGAAATGTCCGTCCGGCTGGCACCACTACTATGCCGCCACCGGCCGCCGCGCAGGCGTCGATTGCTTTTTGGATGGCACTCGCGTCGTTCGCGCAACCATCTCCAGCGGCTCCATACTCAGTAATTAGGTATATTCCATTTGTCGGCATACTATTTCCTATCGTTGGCGACTTCAGCGAATCGATTTGATCTACTTACCGCTCTGCCGGTAGTCAGCTTTCAAGCGCGAAACAATAACCGGCTTGTTCGCTGAGTCAATCTCCAAATCATAGGATCGCAATCAACTTCGTTGAATCCTTCCCGGATTTTCGCTACATCCAAAACCCCATTGCTGCAGTCTAAACTCCACATCATAAAAATTTCGGACAAATCGCCATCTGTAGTGCTTCCCACTCGAAAGTTCTATTGTCAGTCGGGTAATTTCGTTGTATCTATGCACTTGTGATGAAGTGGTTCTGTGTTTACATGCTCACCGGAGTCCTCTGGATTACCGGAGCACGTGCGGTTAATCCCACCACCGATAATCTCATTCAAAGCGAGCGGCAGCAGCAACTCCTCCGCACCAACACCGAAAAAGTCAGCGCCCAACTCCGGTTTCTCATCGAGGAATCGCAACGCAACGGGCTTGCCGGCGACGAACTACAAACCCTCCAAGCCATTGCTGCTATTCTCGATCGGCTCACCGATAAAGAAATGCAACAGGTCGTTGAATTATTGCAAGCCGCCCGCAGTGCGCCGAACGCCGGTGCGATTCAGCGCAATCTTGTGGCGGCGTATTCCAGTCAAAAAAATATTCTCGTGCAGATGCGACAACTCGTGGGCGAATACCGGCGCCGGCAGGAGTTACAAGAGATTGCGAACCATTTCCTCGCGCTCGCGAGTCGGCAAGGAGCCAATCTGAATCAAGCCGTCGCCTTTGCGGAATCAATTTCAGCTAATCCATCCAAACGGGATAAAGAAAACCAAGTGGCAGTACTCACGGCGCAAATGACCGAGCAAGAGGCGATTAGTGCGGAGGTAAAAATCAATCTGGACCGGCTCAGTGACTTTGCCACGCAACCAGCGAATGCGGATGTTGCTGAGCATGTGGCGAAAGCTTTGGAACAGGTGAAGACCGGTAAACTCCTACCGGCGCTCGAAGGGGCGAGTGCCGGTTTGAAAGAGGAACAAATTTACAATGCCGCGGGCCAAGAAAAAGCGGTGCGCGACCAACTCCGGAAGCTGGCTTACATTCTCATTCGGCCGACGGATCCCGCCGACCTCCTCCGGCAGGCCAAGGGCGATTTGGAGAATGCCATTCGGGAAGAGCGGAAAGTGGCCGAAGACGCCGACACGTTGCGCGGGTTTGTTCCGACTCCCTTTAAACAGCGCCTCGAAGATCAGCAAGCCAATCTGATGGATCGCGTGGATTTGATTCGGCAAGACACCGCCAATCTCGCGCCGGCCGCCGCGGCCAAACTTAAAAGCGCCATCGCCGAGATGCAACGGGCGCTCGCCGAACTGCGTTCGCCAGTTCCGAGTTCGGCCCAAAAAACCGCGCAGACTGCGGCGGATAAACTCGCCGAAGCCCAAGCCGCGCTTCAAGTCGAAGCCGAGCACGCCGCTCCGCCGCCGGAGGCGGCCAATCCAGTGGCCCAGCTTCAACAAATGGATCAGC
This sequence comes from uncultured Verrucomicrobiota bacterium, assembly GCA_903847335.1. Lineage (GTDB taxonomy): Bacteria > Verrucomicrobiota > Verrucomicrobiia > Palsa-1439 > Palsa-1439 > CAINDI01. The sequence goes on from CAINDI010000025.1 coordinate 24,250, forward strand.
AATTAAAAAATCTCATTAATGACCAAGCCAAGCTCATGCAAGCGGGCGCGGCTGCACCCGATGGCAAAATATTTACCAAGCAAGTCGCGCCACAAGATAAACTCCAACAGGACGCCCAAGATTTACAACGCGCGACGGCTCCGGTGAACCCAGCGATTGCTCAGGCCATGGGGGATGCAGCGCAACAAATGCAACGCGCCAGCGTGAAGCTCGCCGCCGCTCAGAATGCGAGCGCTCCGCAACAGGCGGCGCTTGATGCGCTCCAGCAAGCCCGGCAAAAAATGCAGCCGGAATTGGCGAAAGCCGAACAAGCGCAAGCCGCTGAGACCGCCTTGGAAAATCTCCTGGCCCGCTTGGCTAAAATTATTCTCGACCAACAACGAATCTTACTCGCGACCGGGAAAATTGCCACGGCCCCCGACGTGTTAGCGAACACGCAAGGGCAAGTCGCGACCGCCACCGGTGCGATGCAACCGGAGGTCACACAACAAAATCCCACCGCCGGCTCCGAGTTGGCCATTGCGAGTCGCAACATGGAGGAGACCAAACAGGCGTTGCTCGGTCGTCAATCGAGCCAAGCGAAATCAACGGCGCAAACGGCACTCGAAAAGCTTTACCAAGTGAAAACTCTCTTGGAACAACAGCTATCCCCCAAACCGGAAGATGCCAAAGCCCAAGCCGCCGCGGCGGCGGCGCTCGACCAAGCGCAAAAACAAATTGCTCAGGGACTGGAAGAGCTCGATAAAAAAGAACCGGGCGGACAACCCAATCCCGAGGACCCGAATCCTGGTTCCGGCGGAGGTGTGTCCCAAAAATCGGGTGGGACGCCCACTCCTGATCCGGCCAGAGGCGGAAAGACTCCCGGCGGAATGCAACCCGCGGCTCAAGCGTTACAACAGGCTGCGAATACCGCCGGCGCACTTGCGGCGGCTCCTCAAAATGGACTTCCGACCTCAGCGCAAGCCGCAGTGCAAGCGGCCCAACAAGCGGCAGCGCAAGCGGCAGCGCAAGCGGCCAATAACCAGCCGGGACCGGCGGCCACCAGCGCCGCGGCAGCACAAGCCGCCTTAGCGCAAGCGCAGGCGGCGATGGCGATGGCGGCGGGAATGCAGCCCGGTCAGGGTCAACATCCACCGTCCGCCGGTGATGGGACCGGTAATTTTTCGAATCAAAGCGCGGATGGCGCAGTCAAGACAGTGACCGGTCAGAGCGCGTACTTGGGGCTACCGGTGCGCGACCGGCAAGCCATCAAGCAATCGCAAAGCGAAAAATATCCGGAAGAATACGGTGCGATGATTGAACAATACTTGCGGAATCTCGCGGACCAATCGAGTCAGGGACATTGATGAATTGGCTCTGGTTAATTTTAATTTTGGGAATCACCGGACCCACTTGGGCGCAACAAGCCGAGGTGACGGCGGACCGCGAAACGGCGGAGACCATTCGCGGTGGATTGAAATATCTGGCGTTGCAGCAAAGCCCGAATGGTTCATGGACGGAGCAAAATAAAGAGGCGTGGACGACGGCGATTACCGGCTATGCGTTGCTGGCATTTTTGGCGAGCGGCAATTTGCCGAATGAAGGTGAATTCGGCAAAGTGGTGGCCGCCGGTAAGCAATACTTGCTGGACTCGCTGCATACGGACGGAAAATTTTCGACCATCAGCCAAGGTGGTCAATATATGTACGGGCATGGCATTGCGACGATTGTACTCGCGGAGTTGTACGGACAAACGAAAGCGGAAACGTTGCGTCCGAAATTGGAAAAAGCGGTGCAGCTCATTGTCGGGGCGCAAAATTTTGAAGGCGGCTGGCGGTATAGCCCGGTTTCCAAAGATGCGGATATTTCGGTGACGGTGCTGCAAGCGGTGGCGTTGCGCGCGGCGAAGGAAGCCGGCTTGGATGTGCCGCAAGCAACGTTGGATAATGCGGTGAAATTTATTCACGATTGTTACGACGAAAAAACGGGCGGATTTTGTTACCGGCCCAAAGGCGGCGCGGGTTTCGCCCGGACGGCAGCTGCGATTTATTCGTTGCAAGTACTCGGCCGGTACGACGATCCACAGGTGAAAACCGGTTTCGATTATTTGACGAAGCATGTGAATGAAAAAAATGGCTACATCGCCTATGGCCATTTCTATGCCGGACCGGCGGCGTATATGATTGGTGGGGAATTGTGGAAAACTTGGTACACCAACTTGCGCGCGGAACTCCTCCGGACGGTCCGCCGACAAGGTGAGATGGCGTATTGGGAAAAAGAAGGCTCGGATGTCGGGGCGACCTATACCACGGCGGTGTACACGACACTGCTCGCGTTGCCGTTTCATTACGTGCCGCTCTATCAACGGTAACGCATGCGTCGATTCGGGTTTATCGCAATGGGAATTTTCGGGTTGCTGACGCTGGATGTCCAAGCGCGCTCCGGGACCGTTCGCACGCTCGATGGAATCGTTCACGAAGGCAATGTCATCCTGAGTCCGATTGGCGGTCTGCTGGTCACTCTGGCTGATGGCCGGACGGCGTTAGTGCCGGTCGCGAATATCGCGAATGCAAAATTTGATTCACCGGCCAATGGGTTCACCAATGCCACCTACCGGTACATTGTTTTTCGCAATGGTTCGGTTCTACCGGCGCGGATTGAACGGGCAACAGCCGAGGGATTGACTCTCGAAAGTTTCGGCAAAAAACTCACCGTTTCCATTCTGGATGTCGCGGGCATTCTGAATCAACCGGGCAATCCGAATCAAATCCCGGCGTTCGCCAATGGTCGGCTCGGCGCGCTCTTACGGACTGGCGATTTTATCGACGGCGAATTTTCCGGGGGAGACAATTCGCGAGTTTCCATCAGCACCATTCTCTTTGGTCCGCGCCGGTTGGATTGGGATAAGGACTGTAAGGCCGTCATCCTGCGCGCTTTACCGGAAAATGCGAGCCGGTATTATGTCCGGCTCGCGAACGGCATCACGCTGGCTTCCAAAGCGGCACCGGGAATCGGCGCCGGCGATGGCTTGGTGGTGCTAGATTCGATTCTGGGCGAAAGCCGAGTGCAATTTAATGAAATTCTTGAAATCCGCACCCCGCCCCGGTAGCCGGAACGTCACCATTCCGTAACAAAACCGCCACCGAGTTGTCACCATTCTCTGGGAAGCTCTGGGCATGAGCTACCGAACAGTCTGGATTTCGGATTTGCATCTGGGCACGCGCGGTTGTGACGCGGCGGGACTGCTGGAGTTTTTGCGCGTCACGGAATGCGACAAGTTGTACCTTGTCGGCGACGTGGTGGATTTGTGGCGGTTGCGCCGGGAACATTACTGGCCGCAATCGCATAATGACGTCGTGCAAAAACTGCTCCGGAAAGCCCGCAAAGGCACGGAAGTGGTTTTCATCCCCGGTAACCACGACGAATTCATCGCAAATTTTTTGGGCATTTTTGGCAATGTCGCGCTGCAACGCCAAGCGATTCACGAGACAGTCGATGGCCGCCGGTTGCTGGTGATGCACGGACACGAATTTGACGCGGTCACGACGAACGCCAAGTGGTTGGCGCACCTCGGTGACATCGGCTACACATTTTTGCTCTGGGCAAATCGCCCATTGAATCTGATTCGTAGCCGGCTCGGCTTGCACTATTGGTCGTTCAGCGCGTATGCGAAAAGCCGGGTGAAAAGCGCGGTGAATTTCATCGGCGATTTTGAAAGTGCCGTCGCGCATTACGCGGCGTTGCATAAGGCCGATGGCATCATCTGCGGTCACATTCACACCGCCGCCGTCAAACAGATCGGGCCGGTGCAATATTTTAATACCGGGGATTGGGTCGAAAGCAGCACCGCGCTCGTCGAACATCACGATGGCCGAATCGAGCTGCTCCGGTGGCGCCAACACCAAGTGGCGCAGTCCGCAAAGCCGGCACTTGCATTCGAGCCACAAGCCGAGTTTGCTGACTCGGCGGTATGAGCCACACCCCCACATTACCCGCACGGATCGAAGCCCATCTGCAAGCCAAGCTGCACGCGATGTTTGTCCCGGTGCGTTTGGTGAGCACCGGGAATGCCGAAGCGGTTCACGAGATGCGCGTCGCCTCCCGGCGGCTACGAATCGCGCTCCGGTATTTTTCCGCGCTTTTTCCGGCGAGTGAACTCCGACAAATCCAGCGGCATCTCCGCCGGACGACGCGAACGCTGGGGGAAGTTCGGTCGCTGGACGTAAATCTGAGAGTGCTCCATAAGGCGGCGAAACATTTACCAACCGGCACCATCGCAGCGCAACGGAAGTTGACCGGCGAACTGCTCGTGGCCCGGCAGGAGCGGTTGAGTGAAGGGCGCGAATTGTTGCAGACGTTTGTGACCAGCCGATTTGAGGCGCGGATCCGAGCGCTGATTCTCAAGCCGCGCGCGATTGACGAGCACCGGTTGTTGGCCGACGCCCAAGATTTTACCGGCAAACTCCGCCGGCAGTTGCGGCGGCGGTTGAAGAATTGTCGCGAAGAGGAGGCCGGGGAAGCGGCGTTTCACAAATTACGCGTGAGTGCCAAACGCTACCGGTACTCTCTGGAAACCAGTATCGCGGTTTTTCGGACGGACGCAGCGGAAGTGGTCCGCGAGATCAAAGCGCTGCAAGACTGTCTCGGCGCGTGGCACGATTTAGATGAGTTGTTAGGATTCTTGCGGAGCTGCCGGCGGCACTGGACCAAAGCCGACAATCCGCTTGCCGAGCGTTTGACCGGCGTGCTAACGTTTTTTCAAGGTGCGGGCGAAGCCGCGCTCGCCGATTTACAAAAATTTCTTCGTGACGATCACGATTGGCATAAAAAAATAAAACTCAAACTCCCCCATGACTAAAAACTCACCGTACCCCGGCAAGTTGATTGCGGTCGAAGGCCTCGACGGCTCCGGCAAGTCCACGCAAATCTATCTCTTGAAACGCTGGATGGAAATGCAGGGCTTGAAAGTTTTTTTCACCGAATGGAATTCCTCCGCGCTCGTGAAAGAGGCGACGCGCAAAGGTAAAAAACGGCAACTGCTGACGCCGACCACTTTTTCGCTGGTGCACTGCACGGATTTCGCCGACCGGTTTGAACGGCAGATTTCGCCGTTGCTGCGCGCTGGTTACATCGTGCTGGCGGACCGGTATCAATACACCGCGTTCGCTCGCGACAGTGTGCGGGGTTGCGATCCGCGTTGGTTGCGGTCGCTGTACAGTTTTGCGGCGATCCCGGATATCACGTTTTTCTTTGATACGCCGCTGGCGGTTTCACTAGAACGAATTCTCAGCGGCCGGCCGCAATTGAAATATTTTGAAGCAGGAATGGATTTGAATCTGGCCGACAACGCGGAAGATAGTTTCCGGATTTTTCAGGGCAAGATTTACGACGAGTATAAAAAAATGGTGCCGACCGAACATTTCGTGGTGATGAACGGAATGCTGCCGGTGGAAAAACAACAGGCGATGGTGCGCAAGTACGTCGAACAGAAGATTGACTTACCGGCCTTTCGCTGGCGGGGGAAACGATGAGCACGACGCGAAAAAATAACCGCTTTTTCGGCACACCGTTGCCGGGTTGCGACACGAGCAAGTTGCAGGGCAAATTGATTGTGCTCGAGGGTGCGGACGGTTCCGGACGTTCGACGCAAATCGAAATGCTCAACGCGTGGCTGGAAAATCTTGGTTTCGCTACGGCAAGTGTCGGCCTCAAGCGGAGCACGCTGGTTGCCGAAGAACTCGAAGCGGCGCAGCAAGGTAATATTCTCAGCCATACGACGCGGGGTTTGTTTTATGCAACCGATTTTGCCGACCAGCTCGAAAATCAAATCATCCCGGCGTTGCGGGCGGGATTTGTGGTCATTGCCGACCGGTATATCTACACTTTGATGGCGCGGGATATTGTGCGTGGTGCGAACCGGGAATGGGTGAAATCGCTCTACTCGATTGCGTTGGTGCCGGACGCGGTCTTTTATCTGCGCGTCAGCCCGCAGCAACTCATCGAGCGCAACTTCAAGAAAAACCCGACGCTCAATTACTGGGAAAGCGGTATGGATATCGGCGGATCACGCGACATGTTCGATAGTTTCATGAAATATCAGCGCCTGATTCAGGCGGAGTTCCGCACTATGCAAACCGAATACGGTTTCGAAGTCATCAACGGCAACCGCTCGACGCGCGCCATTGCCGGCGAGTTGCGGGCCAAAGTGCAAGCGGTTATCGACATGCCGAAACCATGAAACGCTCTGCTAAATTTGTCCGCACCCAAGCCGATCTCGTCGCTAGCTTGCACACGCTCCGGCTCGTGGTCAAAGAAGTGGGGCAAAATTATATTGCCGGTCTGCAAGCCGAAGTCGCGCACCTCGAACAGACCGTGCAATTACTCCGGAGCGATGATATCATTGACCGGAAGACACTCAATCAACTCGGGACAATGCTGAAATGGATTCACACCCTCGAAGTCAAACCGCAAAAAGGTCGCCGGCGCGATCTGAAAGAAATCGACCGGCTCGTCGGCAAACTCAGCAGCCTCGTCGACAACTGGTGAAACCGCTGCGCCGCGCCGGCAAGCATTACCTCGGCGTCGACCTCGGCGGTACGAAAATTCTCGCGGCGGTCTTTGACGACCGCGGCAAATTGCTCTCGCGCGAAAAGAAAGCCACGAAACCGGAACTCGGCTTGACCGGTGTGCTGCAGCGCGTCGAAGAATGTATCCACGAAGCGCTCGCTACCGCAGCGCTCCCGCACACTGCGATTACGGCACTCGGCATTGGCGTGCCCGGTTTGGTAGATACGAAAGGCGAAATTGTGCGCATCGCCGCCAATTTAGGTTGGCACAATGTTCCGCTGGCGCGGTTGCTCAAACGCCGGCTCGATATTCCGGTGACCGTGGTCAACGACGTGCAAGCCGGCACGCTGGCGGTGGGTGAATACGGCACCGGGCGCGGTCTGAAAAGTTTTGTCTGCATGTTCATCGGCACCGGTCTCGGCGGTGGGATTGTGCTGGATGGTCAACTCTATCGCGGCAGCACCGGGATGGCCGGTGAAGTCGGACATATGCCGGTGATTCCGGACGGTGGCCCGAAATGCGGTTGCGGCCATCGCGGTTGTCTCGAAGCGGTCGCGAGTCGGAGTGCCATTGTGCGGCGGATTGTTCGGGAAATCGAAGAGGGTCGCGAATCGGTTGTAACACAACTTTGCGATGACGATTTGACTCGCCTCCGGAGCCGAATTCTTTCGACGGCGTACCGGCAAGGCGATGAACTGGTCCGGGAAGTGATTCACGAAGTCTGCCATTATACCGGAATCGGCGCGGCGATGTTAATCAACGCGCTCAATCCACAAGCCGTCATTCTCGGCGGTGGTGTAATCGAGGCACTCGGCGACCGGATGTTGCCGCGCATTACGAGATCGGCTTGGGCGCATGTCATCTCGGCGAGTCCGGACCGGATTCGGATTAAAGACACCGGCCTCGGCGACGATGCCGGCATTTTGGGTGCGGCACTGGCCGCCCAGCGCAGTCAGCTATGAACCAACGCAGCGCTCAAGCAGATGCGGTGCTGGTGAAGTTCGATTGGGACGTTCCGCATTGCCGGCAGGTGGGGAACTTGGCGGTAACGTTGTTTGATCAATTGACTGCGTTGCACAATCTTGGCGCACCGGAGCGCGATCTTCTTGAGGCGGCGGCTTTGCTCCACGACATCGGCTGGACAGTGAGCCACGACAAACATCACAAGCACTCGTACCGGTTGATTCAGGAAAACCGGCAACGCTTGTCTAACTTCACCGCGACGGAAGTCGTGTTGGTGGCGAACATTGCGCGGTATCACCGCAAATCGTTACCGGCGCTGAAGCACGAAGCGTTCGCAACGTTACCGGCGGCGGACCGGGAAGTCGTGCGCAAGTTGGCGGCGTTGTTGCGAATCGCGGACGGCTTGGACCGGCCACACCGGCAGCAAGTTCAGAAATTTACGAGTGAAATTACCGACACCGTCGTCACGCTCCGGTTGCAAGTCCGGGATAATCCAGAAGCGCATCGCACCGGTGGCGAACGGAAAAGCGATTTGTTTGAGCAAGTCTACCGGCGGCGATTGGTGGTGCTAGCCACAATGACCGGTTGACAGTTGCCGGTGGGATGCCTACGCTACGACCATGCTGATTGAAAAACTTGCGGCGGATTTGAAACAAGCGATGCTGGCGAAAGAGGCCGCGCGGACCTCGACGTTGCGGATGCTGAAGTCGGCCATCGAATATCACAAGATGGAGAAGAAACAGGAAAGTCTGACGGATGCCGACGTCACCGCAGTCATCAAGAAACAAATCAAGCAGCGGCAGGATTCGATTGCAGGTTTTGAAAAAGGTGGCCGGGCCGATCTCGTGGCGACGGAGCAGGCGGAGTTGGTGATTTTGAAAGCGTACTTGCCGGAGGAGTTGTCACCGGCGCAGGTGGAGGAGATTGTGAAAGCGGCCATCGCTGAAGTCGGCGCAACGACAAAAGCTGACATGGGCAAAGTGATGAAGGCCGTCCAAGCCAAAACTGGCGGTCGCGCGGATAACCGACTGGTGAGTCAGATTGTTGGGGCGAGTCTGGCTTAACGGCAGTAGCTGTTTTGGCATTTGACGCTGACGCGGCGCGCGGGTATTCTCGCCGCACTTTTCAAGGAAAACACGTATGTTTATTTCTCACGGTGAAAAATTACGGAAGAACGCTCGCTGGCTCATGGCGGGAGTATTACTGTTGCTCATCCCGGGATTCGTGGCGATGTTCACGACCACCGGTAACACGGATCGGCGCGGTGGTGATTTGCCGACGATTCACGGGAAGCCCATCGCGGCGGCGGAATTCGAGCAGCAGCAGAATTTGGTGCAGGCGCAGTACATGATTTCGCAAGGTCGTGAGCTGCGCAAAACCGCCGATACGTTGGATCAACTCAAACAGCAAGCCGTGGTGCAATTGCTTTTGAATCGTAAGGCGAAGGAACTCGGCGTGCGAGTGACGGATGCGGAGTTGATGCAGCAAGTGCAGCACTTGCCGATGTTGGTGAACGACGCCGGTCAATTCGAGCCGGAACGCTACCGGCGCTTGCTGGCGTATCTCACAAAGTACGGAATTAATGAAGCGGCGTTTGAGCAAGTGCTCCGGAGTCAGTTGCTCCACGCGAAACTCCAGCAGCTCATCGTCTCGACCGTGACCGCGACGCCGGTGGAAGTGCAGCAAGCCTATTTGCCGCTGAACGAAAAAGTGACAGTGGACTTGGTCCGGTTTGAGATGGCCGATTACACCGTGCCGATTACCGTTTCCAACGCCGAAGTTCGCGCGTTTTACGAGGAGAGCAAGGAATCTTTCCGCACGCCGGCGAAAGTTAAAGTCCGGTACGCCACCTTCCCGATTGCTGAATCAGAAAAAACAATCCAACTCAGCGACGACGAAATCAACGAATTCTACGAACGGAACCGGTTCAAATTTACCGACACCAACAATATCGCCAAGCCGTTGGTCGAGGTGAAACCGGAAGTCAAAGCGGAATTGCTGAAGCTGCGGGCTGAGCGTGCCGCCGGTGACCGGGCGACCGAGTTGACTGTCAAGCTCGTCCGGCAGTCCGAAGGTAAACCAGATTTCGCCAAGCTCTGCGCCGGTCTAAACGCTGCTGTGCAAGAGACCGGTTATCTCACTGCGACGAATAAGTTGCCCAGTCTCCAAGTCGGTCCAGATTTCATTCAGAAAGCTTTCATTCTGACGCCTGACCAGCCGTACAGCGATCCGATTGCCGGCTCGAATGCCTTTTACGTTTTGGAATATGTCGATGGCAAACCCAGCGGCATTCCCGCGTTCGAAGAAGTGCAAGACAAAGCCACGGAACAAGTCCGGCAACTCCGCCGGTACGCCGCCACGCTCGGCGATGGAACTGCAAAAGTCGAGCGATTGAAGAAGCTGATTGCCGGTGGCCAAACCTTTGCCGGTGCCTGCGCTGAATTGAAACTCAAAGTCGAAACGCCACCGGCATTCACCGTGGCTCAAGAAAAACTCGATTTACCGGCCGCCACTAGCATTCAGCAAGTCGTCCTCGGTTTGCCAGTCAACGCCACCAGCGAACTCATTCGCACGATGACCGGTGGCGTGGTGGTTCACCTCCGCGACCGGCAAGCGGCGGACTTGGCGGAGTTCGAGAAGAATAAAGCGCAATTCACCCAGCAAGTTCTCCAGCGCAACCGGCAAGCTTTGTTCAATGCTTGGCTGCAAGATGTTGTGCGCACCGAACAGGTCGATTTCAAAATCAAACCGCGGACGACCGCTGAGACCGAAGAACCGCCCGCCGCGAACTAGCCGCGCAGAATGCGGTGAAGAGCCGGCGGATTTGTGGCGTAACTTTCAAGAGTCGTTCTGGATGAAATTGCACGCCCCAGCAAAACTGCGCCGTCGAGTGTTCCACCGCTTCGATAATTCCATCTTCCGCCCAAGCGGTCACACGCAACCTCGGCGCCACTTTGGCGAGCGCTTGATGGTGTGAACTATTGACCGGTGACTCACCGATTGCGGCACGAATTTTTGACGCCGACTCCCACCGGAGCTTGTGAAGCAAAATGTCAGGTTGGGGATGACTATGTCGTGGCACATCCGGCAAGAGCGTGCCACCAAACGCAACATTCATCACTTGAATCCCCCGGCAAATTCCCAACACCGGTATCCCGCGCCGGAGCGCGGTCCGAGTGAGAAAAATTTCCATCTCGTCCCGAACTTCATCCACATCACGAATCAAGGCGCGTTCCCGGGCCGGCATTCGCGGTGCATAAAACTTATGACTCACATCCGCGCCGCCGGTCAGCAGCAATCCATCGCACCGGTGCAAAAATTGCCGGAGCGTTGCCGGTTCGCGTGTGAGAGGTAAAATCACCGGTATGCCGCCGGCACTCGCAATGGCTTCGGAATATGCGGATTGGCAAAATGCGCCGCGCTTCGCCGATAAGGTACCGGCTTCCGATGTGAGTGCAATCAGCGGTTTCATGTAAGTTTGTGCTCCGGGAAAGATAGCTATGAAATGGGCACACGTCGAGTCGCGGTTGTAAGCAACTTGACCATTTGAACGGTAACGTTTATTGAAGTACGCGTTGGAGAGGTGGCCGAGTGGTTGAAGGCGCCGGTCTCGAAAACCGGTATAGGCTCATGGTCTATCGAGGGTTCGAATCCCTCCCTCTCCGCCAATTTGAAAGAAATTAACATGCTTGAAACTGCGATCGCTGCCGCCTCTGCCGCTGGTAAGTTGCTGAAACAAAACTTCGGCACCAAACTCGACGTCAATGCCGCGACACAACACGACATCAAGCTCGCGCTCGACGAACAGGCGCAGGCGCTCATCACTCGCGTCATTCTTGCCGATTTCCCCGACCATTGTATTCTCGGCGAGGAAGCCATCACCGGCAACCAGCAGGCCGATGTGCGCTGGGTGGTGGATCCGCTCGACGGCACGGTGAATTATTTCTACAACATTCCGCATTACGCCGTGAGCATCGCGGCCCAGCAACGCGTCGGCGACCGGTGGGAAACCGTGGCTGGTGTGGTGCTCGACCCGGAACGCGATGAATTATTCACCGGAGCTAAAGGTCAGCTACCGGCATTAAACGGCCAACCGATTCACGTGAGCGACCGAGCAGAACTTTCGCAAGCTATTGTGAGCATCGGCTTTTTCAAAAACGAGGAAACCATTCGCAAAAGTTTGGTGAATTTTCAAAACTTGATTGGCCGCGTCCGCAAAATGCGCTTGATGGGCGCCGCCGCGCTCGACGTGGCGTACGTCGCCTGTGGCCGGTACGACGCTTACATTGAACACGGCATCAAGCTCTGGGACATTTGCGCCGGGCAATTGATTCTCGAACTCGCCGGCGGTCAAGTTACCAGTGCGCCGACCGGTGAAGCGCATACATTAGATGTGCGGATGTGGAATGGCAAACTGCCGGTCGAGGCATTGGTGCAATGACCGAGCCGTCGGTTTGGTTGGTGACGCCGTTTGCGGTGTTGTTGCTGGCGATGGCGTTGATGCC
>CAINDI010000026.1 GCA_903847335.1 uncultured Verrucomicrobiota bacterium
GAGTTTTTGGCGCGCGGGTGGATTCGATCAGGTTAAACTCACCAGCGGCGCAGATTTGCTGCACCTCGACCAGCTCGACCAGAAACTTTGGGTGGCGCTGGCTTGTCCGACCACCGGTTTGGAATTTGATTCCCAAACGCTGAAGTTGATTGACACCGATCACGACGGCCGGATTCGTGCGCAAGACATTATCGCTGCTTGCCGGTGGGCCGGTGCTTGTTTGACCAATCCCGATGATCTTTTGAAAGGCGCCAGCGAATTGCCGCTCGCCGCCATCAAAGACCCGCAACTCCTCGCTTCCGCGAAACAGATTCTCGCCAATCTCGGTAAATCCACTGCCACCGTGCTGACGATTGACGACACCAGTGACACCGTCAAGATTTTCGCCGGCACACACTTTAACGGTGACGGAATTATTCCGGTCTCTGCCGCTGGTGATGCCGCCACGCAAGCCGTCATCAACGACATCATTGCCTGCTGCGGCAGCGAAATTGACCGGAACGGAAAACCCGGAATCTCGCAGGCCAAACTTGAGCAATTTTTCACCGAAGGCAATGCCTTTGCTGGCTGGTATGACCAAGCCGACGCGAAAGTTCTTCCGTTGGGAACTGATACACCGGCGGCGGCGGCGATGTTGCGCGCGGTGCAAACCAAGGTAGATGATTATTTTTCGCGGTGCCGGCTCGCGGCGTATGATCCACGTGCTTTGCCGGCGCTGAACCGGCACGAGACTGAATATTTGACGCTGGCCGGAAAAGATTTGAGTCGCGCCGGTACGGAAGTGGCCGGTTTTCCGTTGGCCCGCATCGTGGCCGGTCAACCGCTCCCGCTGACGACCGGTATCAATCCGGCGTGGACAACGGCGCTGGCGGAATTTCAGTCGCGCGTTGTCGTACCGGTGCTCGGCGATCAGGCGGCGCTCACCGAAGCGGATTGGGATTTGATTACCGGTAAGTTTTCCGCCTATGAAACTTGGGCGGCGCGACCGGCCGGGCCGGCCGTTGAAAAACTCGGTATCCAACGGGTTCGCGAAATTCTCGCCGGAAATTCACAAGCCAAAATTGCCGCGCTCATCGCGAAAGACCGGGCGCTGGAACCGGAAGCCAACCGGATTGCAGATGTCGAGAAACTCATCCGGTATTATCGCGACCTCTACCGGCTTTGTGTGAATTTTGTAAATTTCCAAGATTTTTATTCGCGGCGGAAGCCGGCGATTTTTCAAGCGGGAACGCTTTACCTCGACCAGCGGAGTTGTGAGTTGACGCTGTATGTCGAGGATGCCAGCCGGCACGTGGCGATGGCGAGTTTGGCCGGCGCGTATCTGGCGTATTGCGATTGCGTTCATCAGGCGACTGGCGAGAAACGCCAGATTGTGGCGGCGTTTACCGGTGGCGATTCCGATAATTTGATGGTGGGTCGCAACGGTGTATTTTACGACCGGCATGGCCGCGATTGGGACGCGACGATCACACGAGTCGTTGATAATCCAATCAGCCTCCGGCAAGCGTTTTGGGCGCCATACAAAAAATTTATTCGGGTCATCGAAGAGTTTATGGCCAAGCGCGCCGCCGATGCCAACACCGCCGCGACGGCGCAAGTTCAAAATGCCGCACCACCGGAGCTACCGAAGAAAATTGATACCGGTACGCTGGCGGCGATTGGTTTGGTGTTGACGACCTTGCTGACAGCGTTAGGCGGAATTTTCGGCGTGTTTGCGAAGTTACCGATTTGGCAGGTTCCGGTGGCGCTGTTCGGAATTATGATGGCGATTTCGATTCCATCGATGCTGTTGGCATGGTTGAAACTCCGCAAACGTAATCTCGGTCCGATTCTCGACGCGAACGGTTGGGCGGTGAACGCGAAAGCGCGCATCAATGTGCCGTTCGGTGCCGCGCTGACCAGCGTGGCGAAGTTGCCGATTGGCTCGCACCGCGATTTGGTTGATCCGTATGCCGAAAGTACGGCTGGACGGAATCGCACGATTCTTATTTTGGTGGTGGCCGGTCTGGTTTGGGGCGCGTGGTTCTTTGGCGCGATTGAACATTTCTTCCCGCAACATTTGCCAAAATCCCGGTATTTGATTTGGCGGGAAGCCGCTAAACTCTCCGTTACCAACGCGCCGACCGCTCATTAGTTTGCGCTAAAAGCGATGGCAATTTCAACGTCATCCAATTCGCGACCATGGTTGCCGTACGTGCTGCCGATGGCGGTGTACATGGCGTTTCTCTCGGTGCAGTCCAACGCGAATCTCGTCTGGATTTATCCGGTAAAAATTCTCGCCGTCGCCGGTGTGCTCTGGTTTTTTCGGAATTCTTACACCGAGTTGCGGCCCGGTTTTTCGTGGCTGGCAGTTGGCGTCGGACTTGTCGCGATTATCATTTGGATTGCCGGTGATCCATTTTATCCAAAGGTGGACACGCTGATGTTCCAGTCCGAAAATTGGCTCAGCCGAATCCTGCATTCGCCACCGCCGAAAAGTTCGGCTTTACCGGTGTTTGACCCGACATTGATTTTGCCGGTCGTGTGCCGGTGGTTATTCATTGCTGGCCGAGTAGCCGGCGCGGTGTTGGTGGTGCCAGTGATGGAAGAACTTTTCTGGCGCGCGTTTTTAATCCGGTGGTTGGACAACGAAGATTTTTGCGCGGTACCGGTGGGCGTGTTTTCGTGGTCGGCGTTTGCAATCACAGTTTTGCTTTTCGGCGCGGAACACAACCAATGGCTCGCCGGTCTGATTTGTGGCGCGCTTTACAATTGGTTGTTGCGCCGGACGCGGAGCATTACCGCTTGCGTAATTGCGCATGCGGTCAGCAATGCCGCGCTGGCGGCGTGGGTGTTGGCGCGCGGCGATTGGAAGTTCTGGTGACGCGATGAAGATACCGGAGCGACTCATTGAATTTCTAAACCAGAATCAAGTGCACTATGAAATCGTGCATCATCCGGTGGCGTTCACGGCGCAGGAATTGGCGGCGATTGAAGGCGTCAAAGGTCACGAACATGCGAAAGTCGTGATGGCAAAGGCGGGGACGCGCCTCGTGATGTTGGTGTTGTCGGCGAGTCGGCGCGTGGATTGGGAACGAGTGCGGGAACTAATTGGCGAAGCACTAACGCTGGCTGTGGAAGCGGATTTTCGAGAGCGATTCCCAGATTGTCAAATCGGCACGATGCCACCATTTGGCCGGCTTTACGGAGTGGAAATGCTGATGGATGCTGAGTTTTCACTGAACACGCGCCTCGCCTTTGAAGCCGGCACGCACAGCGATGCGATCAAAATGAGTTACGCCGACTTCGCGCGTCTCGCGCAACCAGAGTTGGTTGACTTTTCGGAAAAAGTTCGGTTGAACAAGGTGCGGATTGCGCTGTAGTCGCTTGCGAGTCCGCCATTACCTTGCTATGGTGCGCTTGCCATGGCCACTGAATCGCCCATGAAAGTTTTACTAATTACGTCTGAATGCGCGCCGTTCGCTAAAGTCGGCGGTCTCGGCGATATGGTGGCGGGTCTGGCAAAATCGCTTCGGCAACTTGGTCACGACGCGCGAATCGTGTTGCCGCTCTATTCGTTCATCGACCGGAAGAAATTTGGTTTGCACATCGTCGGCTCGCATTGCGTTCACATGGGCGGGAACATCGAGCATTGGGTTGGGTTGCACGAAACGCAAATGGACGGCAGTGTGCCGGTCTGGTTTGTTGAGTACGAAAGTTATTTTGGCCGGTTGGGACTTTACGACGGCGCGCAAGGTCATTACACCGACAACGCCTACCGGTATGCAATGCTCTCGAAAGCCGCATTGCAAATCTGCAAAGACCGGCAATGGATTCCACAAATCATGCACGCTCATGATTGGCCGAGTGCGCTGGTGCCGGTCTTTCTCAAAACTTGGGACCGCGTGCTTTCGCCGCTCTCCGAAACCGCAAGCGTGCTGACCATTCACAATATCGGCTACCAAGGCGTCTATCCGCCGGATGTGCTTCCGTACATCGGCGTTAGTGGCGATCATTTTCATCCCGGCGCGTTGGAAGACCATGGAAAAATTAATCTTCTCAAAGCCGGCATCAACTACGCCGACGCCATCACCACGGTTTCGCCGACTCACGCCCAAGAAATTCTCCAGCCGGAAGGCGGTATGGGAATGGCGCCGTTCCTGAACAATCGCCGCGCTGATCTCGCCGGTATCCTCAATGGTGCGGATTATTCTCATTGGGATCCGGCCACCGATCCGCTCTTACCGGCGCAATACACTGCCGGCAATCTCGCTGGTAAAGCCGCCTGCAAAACCGTGCTGCAAGCGCAACTCGGTCTCGCCGAACGCTCCGACTTGCCGGTGTTCGGCATCGTCTCGCGGTTTGCCACGCAAAAAGGTTTTACGCTTCTCCGCGAAGCATTACCGGCGGCGTTGCAGCAGATGCAATTCCAACTCGTCGTCCTCGGTAATGGCGACACTGATACCGAAAATTATTTCCGCTGGCTCCAACAAACCAATCCGGGGCGCGTCGGTGCCTTCCTCGGTTTCAACAACGAACTCAGCCACCTCATCGAAGCTGGGAGTGATTTTTTCCTGATGCCATCGCTCTACGAACCATGCGGTCTCAGTCAGATTTATGCGCTCCGGTACGGCACGCTCCCGATTGTTCGCGCCACCGGCGGACTCGACGACACCGTGATCAATTACAACGAAGCCACCGGCACCGGGACTGGTTTCAAATTTATTTTGCCAACCGCTCAAGCGCTTTTTGACACGATGGGTTGGGCGGTGAGCACTTGGTTTGACCGGCCGCAACACATCGCCAAACTCCGGCAACAAGCGATGGCGCAAAATTTTTCGTGGGAAAATTCCGCAACGCAATACGTCCAGACTTACCAGCACGCCATCCAAGTCAAGCGCGCCACGTTAAAAGGCTAACTCGCCGCAATCAGCGCGGCGAACCGGTGACCGGCGGCAAACGCTTGCGACAGAAATTCCGTTTCATCCGTCAGCCCGTTGTTGTGATTGTTTGATTCCGAGCTGACGCATCCCCGATAGCTCGACCGCGCAATCAACTTCGCCAGTCGCGACCAATCCACCGTGCCGGTAAACATCAGCTTGTGCTGATCGCCGGTGCCGTCGTTGTCGTGGAGGTGTAAGGCAATCAACCGGTCCGTCAACGTTTCTAACTCATCCAATCCGTGCCGGTCACCCATGTTACCGTGACCGGAGTCGTAGCACAGACCGAGAAACTCCGGTGGGTATTCACTCAACAATTGCCGGGGCGTCGTGAAGTGATTGGTCTCTTCCGTGTTTTCGATGGCGATGCGAATGCCGCGTTGCCGGGCGAATGGCTGGAGTTCATCCAACGACCGGCGGAGCGGATCCAAAAAATCACTGTGCGCATGCATGACAACGCTTTGGCCGCCGAGCCGCGCCGTCATTTCAATTCGGTTTTGCACCAGCGCAACCCCGGCGCGCCGTTCGGTTTCCGCCGGCGCAAACCACCGGTGCTTGTGACCAGCAGAACCGTGTAAATCCAGTAACTTCAAACCACATTCGATAAAACATTTCTGGAGCGCGTCGATTTCCGCCGGCGCATATTCGTAATCCGTATTCCACTCGTGACACCAGTGAACATGTGTGAAACCCGCCGCCGCAATCCGTCGAAGATACGGCGTCGCATCGCCGCGACTGGTGGCGTAATCGGTGGTGAGTGCTAACGATTTCATCCGACAACCCGAAAATCAATTTGCCGTTTGAATAAATCGACCCGCGCGACTTGCACGCGAAGTTTGTCGCCGATTTGGATGACGCGCTTGGTCCGTTTGCCGACTAATTGCTCGCGGAGTTCGTCGTAGTGATAGAAATCGTCGTCGAGCGTTGAAACGTGAACCAAGCCGCGCGCCAAACTTTCGGTGAGTTCGACGAAGATTCCGAAATTGCGCACCGTCGAAACCACGGCGTCGAGCGTGTCGAGTTTACCGGCGAGAAGTTGCCGGTGGAAATATTCCATGCGTTTCAGTTCCACCGATTCCTGTTCGGCTTCACCGGCGATGCGTTCGGTTTTGGAAACGTGGTCCGAAAGTTTCGTCAATTCGTTGAGTCCATACCGGCGCGTGCCGAGCAAGGTCCGGTGGACAACGAGGTCGGCGTACCGGCGAATCGGCGAGGTGAAATGCGTGTAATATTTTTTCGACAACCCGAAATGTCCCACCGGTTGCGGCGCGTACCGAGCTTGTTTGAGCGACCGGAGTAGCGCGAGGTGAATGGCGTATTCTTCCACTTTACCGGTGACGGCGGTAAGTAGTTTTTGCAGTTCCTGCCGGTGCGCCACATCGCCGACTTTATAGCCGAACGTCTTAGCGTATTCGCGAAAGTCGCGGAGTTTTTCCAAATCGGGATTTTCGTGAATCCGGTAAATTCCCGGAATCTGCGACGTGCAAATCTTTCGCGCGACCGCTTCGTTGGCGGCGAGCATGAATTCTTCGATGAGCTGATGCGAAATGTCGTTGATGTTTTTCTCAATGCGAATTGGCCGGCATTGTTTGTCGAGGCGCACTTTGATTTCCGGGAAATCGAGATTCAGCGAGCCGGCGGCGAAGCGTTGTGACCGGAGTTTTGACGCCAGCTTCCACATCTTTTTCAGCTCGCGGGTCAGCTCGTCATTATCTTTCGACTCCAACCGGGCGAACGCTTCTTTGTACGTCAGCCGGTGTTTGGAATGAATCACACTCCGGCCAAATGTCACCTGCCGGGTTTCCAGCTTCGGGCCGAATTCAATGAAACAGGAAACGGTGAGCCGGTCTTGCTGAGGGCGCAAGCTGCACAGATTGTTCGATAATTTCTCCGGCAACATCGGCAACACGCGATCCACGAGGTACACGCTGTTGCCGCGACCGCTGGCTTCCCGGTCGATGGCGGTGCCGGGTGTGACGTAAAAACTCGCATCGGCAATATGCACGCCGAGTCGCCAACCGCCATCGGGCAATTCGTCCACATTCACGGCGTCGTCGAAATCTTTGGCGTCGTCGGGATCAATCGTGACGATAAATTCGTTGCGCAAATCGCGGCGTTGTCGGATTTCTTCCGCCGGAATGACTTCGGAAAGTTTGGCGGCTTCAGCTTCGACCTGTTCGGTGAATTGCAACGGCAACCGGTGTTTGCGAATGATGGCGAGAATGTCCACGCCGGGCGCGTCGGCTTTGCCGAGGACTTCGATGATTGTGCCTTCGGGGTTGACGTGTCGGGAAGTCCATTCGGCGAGCTTGACGACGACTTTGTCACCCACTTGGGCGTTCAGCGCGAGCTTGGTGTAGACATCGTGGACGAAACGCGGATCATCCACCACGACGTAGTAAAAAAGTTTTGTTTTTTGCAACGTGCCGACGACGGTGTCGTGAGCGCGTTCGAGAATGCGGATGACGCGGCCGGTGGGTTTGTCGGACGTTTTGCCTTGCCGGCGGCGTTCGCGTTGCAAGCGGACGATGACTTTATCGCCGTGCATGGCGACACCGGTGTCTTGTTCGGCGACGTACACATCGCCGGTGGTCGGTGATTCCGGAATGACGAACGCAAAACCTTTTTCGGAAATTGTAATTCGCCCGGCGACGAGATCGGCGTCCGCCGGTAGGACGAACCGGTCTTGCCGGACGCGCGCGATTTCGCCGTTGGCGAGCATTTCGTCGAGGATGCGCCGGTAGTCACGGCGTTGCGCCTCGTCGAGGCGGAGCTTGCTGGCGATTTCAGCGCGGCGGAGTGGGTGATAACCGGGAGCGGCGAGAAGTGTCTGGATTTTTTGGCGAATGTCCGTAGCCATGAATTCCACGATAACACGGACACGGCAGCGCGTCAGGAAAAAAACTCTCGGCAGCACCGCCGCTGGTGGGGTGAACGACAGAGGGGAGATCTGCTTGATCTCCCCCTTTCGTCCAGCGTACTGGTGGAAACTAATTTTTCTGATAGAGGTTCAGCGTCTGCGTGGCTGTTTTAGTGGTCGGATGGTTGTTGACTAGCACTTCGTATTTATAGGACATCGTCGTGGTTCCTAAGAAGGTGCAACCCGCTGGAGCTACCGCGTTAGTCGGTACCAAGACCCACATACCGGAGGCAACGGTACCGGCCGCGGCGAACGTCGTCCAGTTTGTGCCGCTATCGGTTGTTGGATTATGACCATGGTTTGAGTTTGTTACCGACAACCAGGTCGAGCCATTCAAAGTCACGGTGTCATTCGCTGCGTACCACGCGCTGTTGGTCCAAACTCCACGGAACGTTACCCCGGCGGCACCGGTCGCACCGGTGGCTCCAGTCAAACCAGTTGGCCCTTGTGGGCCGGTTGCACCAATCGGACCTTGCGGACCGGTGGCTCCAGTCGCACCGGTCGCCCCTGTTGGACCTGTGGGACCTTGTGGACCGGCGGCAAGGTTGGTGGTGCCGAGCTGCCCGTTGGCGTCCACCACGACGAGGGCGCCATTATTCACACTCGTGCCGGAAATTCCCGCCACATAGGTTTTCGTGTGGAGGCCTTGGGTGCCGAGATAGATGGTGTTGGCTTCAACGCC
>CAINDI010000027.1 GCA_903847335.1 uncultured Verrucomicrobiota bacterium
CAACGCCCCGGCGATCACGACATATCGAGCTTTCGCCAGATTCCGGTCCAGTGTCCGAAAAAAATTCTGCCACGCCGCCCGCGTCGGCAACTGCGCTTCCTCAACTAACTCCGTAATGGTACCGGTGGCGTGGTCAAATAACGTCGTACAAATGCGCGTCGGCTGATTCGTGCGAACCATTTTCTCCGGCACACCTTCGCGACGCAGATTCGTGGTAATAAATCGCCCGGTCTCGCCACCGACAAAACCGAGCAATAATGGTTTTCCGCCAAGCTGCCGGAGCACGCGCGCCAGATTCGTCGCCTTCCCCGCTGGCGACCGGTGAATGGCTATCGACCGGTTCACTTCTCCGAGCTGGAACGATTTGAACTCGCGCAATTCCTGCACCGCCGGCGTCAGACCGATGCACAAAATAGATTTCATCGAACTTTTTCCAGTTCGATTAGCAAATCACTCACGTGTTCCCACGACGTCGCGCCGCGTTCGACCAACGTCCGAATCATCGCCGGCACTTCGCGTTGTGGAGTAAAATCACGCACCGCCACTTGCCGCGTGTTCAACAACACCGGCTTACCGGCCTGCCGCGCCACGTCGAGATTTTTCACATTACCGGAACCAAACGGCACTTCACATACCACGATGACATCCGCCGCTTGCGCCAGTTGACCCGCCGTTGCCAGCACACCGGCACTCAGTGGCGAAAACGGTTTTTCCAACGCCGTCGTGACGCCCAAAGCCAGCGCCGTTTGCGCATCGGTGTCACCTTGATTCAGAGCGCCGCAACTCACCTGCCAACCGGCCAGACAAAGCCGACGCAAAACTTCGACGCCACTGCCACCACCGCAAATTACATGCACCCGCTTACCGGTCGGCGCAGTCCCGGTGCGCGTCGGCAAAATCATCAACACGCCGGTGGCGTCACGCCGCACCGCGAGCTTGCAGTGATAAACTTCTTCCAGCAATTCTTCGCGCAACACCTCCGCCGGCGCACCGGTCGCCGCAATTCGCCCGTGATCCAACAATGCAAGTTGCGGAAAAAATTCCGCCGCGAGATTCAAATCATGGCTCGTCATCACCACCGTCAAGCCGCGTTCCCGGTTCAAGCGTTCGAGCAATTGCAGCACTTCTAACCGGTGATTGATGTCGAGGTGCGACGTCGGCTCGTCGAGCAACAACAACTGCGGTTCCTGCGCCAACGCCATCGCGATGATGGCGCGCTGTTTTTCGCCGCCGCTCAATTCCGAATAATACCGGTCGCGCAACTCCAGCGTATCGGTGTACGCCAGCGCTTGCTCGACGGCCTGCCGGTCCGTCGCCGCCAATCCCGCCCACCGGCCACGCGGCACGCTCCGTCCAAGCGCAACCAATTCCGCCACCGTAAACGCCATCGGCGTTGTCACCTCTTGTGGCACCACCGCCACGAGCCGGGCGCGCTCCGTCGCACGGAGTTGCCGGAGATCACGACCAAACAATTCCACCTCACCACCGGTCAACGGCTGCAGGCCGGTCAGCACGCGCAGCAAGGTGGACTTACCGGCGCCGTTCGGTCCTAACAACGCAACCATCTGACCGGCTTGAATCGTCAATGAGATGTCATGCAGCACCGGCTGTTGCCGGTAACCCGCGCTGACGTTGCGACAAATGACCGCGGCGCTCATTCGATCCAACCGCCTTTCCGCCGGCGCAACAACAACGCCAGAAAAAATGGCCCACCCACTAACGCCGTGACCACACCAATCGGAATTTCCTGCGGCGCAACAATTGTCCGTGCCACGGTATCGCAGACAACGAGAAATAATCCGCCGATAATCGCCGCCACCCCGGGAAGCTTCCGGTGGTCCGGCCCGACCCATGCCCGCGCCGCATGCGGCACAATCAGTCCGACAAACCCAATCAATCCCGCCAACGCCACCGCCGTCGCCGCCAGCAAAGTCGCCAGCGCCAGACAGCCGGCAATCATCAATCCTGTTCGCACGCCGAGATGATGCGCCGCTTCCCGCCCCAGCGTCAGCGCGTTCAATTGTGCGCCAAGCATGGTTAAGATTATCAGCGCACCAAGCACCAGCGCACCACCGGTCAGTAGTAATGGCTGCGCGCTGAGTTGCAGGTTGCCGAGAATCCACCACAAAATGCTATGCATTCCTTCCGCCGGTGCCAGCGACACAATCAACATCAACAAATTCGACAACACTGCACTCACAATGATGCCGCTAAGCAACAACCCGTAAATCGAAGCGCCACCACCGCGCGCCGCCAGAAAATAAACAATCGTTAACGTCACAATGCCGGTCACGAATGCCGCCGCCGGCACCGCCAACAAGTGCATCGCGCTCCAACCGAAAAACACCGCTAACGCCGCGCCCAGTCCCGCACCGCTGCTCACGCCAAGCACGTACGGTTCTGCGAGCGGATTCCGCAACAACGCCTGCATCACCACGCCAGCGCCGGCCAAACCCGCGCCGACCACCAAGCCGGTCAGAATCCGATGCAATCGCAATTCAAGCACTGCTCGTCCCAACGGCGTGTGCCAATCCGGTAATCCCGCTGCACCGGTCAATAATGCACCGGCGCAAACTATCGGCACTGCGAGCAATAACGGCCAGATTGGCCAGCGACGTGAGTGGCTCATGGTTGAATACACCGCCGTAAAAGTTCTACCGACTGCAACACACGCGGCCCCGGTATCTCCAGCAAATCTCGGTCGAGTCCGCTGCAAATGCGACCGGTCTTCACCGCAGTCATTTGTTGCCAGCCGGTCCGCTTGGCGACCGCCGGTGCTGTGCCTTCGAGGAGAATAATCACTTCCGGGTCGCGGGCAAGCACCGTCTCGGAGGAAATCTCAAAAAAATCCCGCGCCACATCGCCGGCGATGTTCACGCCACCGGCCAACTCAATTAACTCGTTGAAAAAAGATTTTTTACCGGCGGTCATCAGCGGGTCACCCCAAATTTCGATGAACACGCGCCGGCGAGTTGTCAGCTTTTGCTTGCGAAGTCCGGCCAGCGTTTCGGAAAACTCGCTGGCAAGCTTTTCCGCTGATTCTTCCCGGTGTAACAACTTGCCGACTGTGCGGATGGCACTCGAAATGTCATTGAGCGACCGGCATGGAATGCTGGTATGGCGGATGCCGAGATGTTCAATAGCTTGCGCAGCGTTCTGGTCTTCCATGTCCACGGTCACCACCAAATCCGGCGCGCATTTGGCCAGCGCTTCCAGCACCGGAATTCCGAAATCACCGGCCACCGGTACACGCTTTACGACCTCCGGTGGGAAATGACACGCGCTACTTCGTCCAACAAGGCAATCGCTTGCGCCGATGGCACAAATAATTTCCGTTAAACTCGGAGCGAGCGAAACCACGCGCACAACGCCGTTGGTCGCCGCTGACACGATTGTCGGCAATGCCAGCAGACCGCATAACATTGTTTTGTGTAGAATCTTCAACAGATTGTCAGCCTAACAAAGCATCCTAGCCCGGCAAGTAGATTCTCCAATCTTCGCGAGTGTTGACCGCTCGACCCAGCGGTGTTAGACGAAAGGAGATGACTGTGGCTTTAATTTTGGATGCGAAAGCGACACTCGGCGAAGGCGCGATTTGGGATTCGCGTCAGCAAGTATTGTACTGGGTGGACATTCTCGGCCAACGCTTCTGGCGGTTTAATCCAGCCACCGGTACGCAGGAAGCATTTGAAGTCGGACAGTTTGTCAGCACCATCGTTCCGCGCCGCTCCGGCGGCGTGATGCTGGGATTGCACCACGGATTAGCGGCGTATGATTTGGATACCCGAAAGCTCACGCTGATTTGTGACCCGGAAAACGGTAATCCAGAATTGCGCTTCAACGACGGTAAATGCGATCCGGCCGGAAGATTCTGGGCCGGCACGATTCCACTGACAAAACGCGGGCCGTTTGCCAGTTTGTTTTGTCTTTTTCCAGATTTGCGCTGCGAGCAAAAGTTAACCGGCGTGGGAAATTCAAACGGTATCGCTTGGAGCCGCGACGCGAAGACAATGTATTATACCGACACATCGCGAGGAACGGTGGATGTGTTTGATTACGATTTGGACACCGGCGCAATTTCCAACCGGTGCGTGGCGATTACAATTCCACCTGACACCGGTCGACCGGATGGTTCAACCCTCGACGCGGAGGGAATGTTATGGGTCGCACACTGGTCCGGTGGTCGGGTAACGCGCTGGAATCCGCGCACCGGTGAGCTACTCGCAACCGTAACCGTACCGACTCCACAAGTTTCTTCCTGTGCGTTTGGCGGTCCCAAACTCGACCGGTTATTTATCACCACCGCCCGCCGTGGATTGGAAACAACTGATTCACTCGCCGGTGGATTGTTTTGCGCAGACGTGGGTGTGAAAGGACTGCCCGCTTTCGAGTTTGCCGGTTAAAAACCGAGTTACTGCGCGAGCGGTGGGTCCGCTACTACCGGTGGTTGCGCAGAAGCATCTGGTTGTTTCTTCTTATGGTGCGGAGGTGCGTTTTTTTTTGCCGACGCGTTTGAACCAGCAAAACTGCCCGTCCGTCCTTGACTGGCAAAATACTCATCTGGATTTGGTAAATTAATATAATCTACCGCGGCAATGATTTTTGCCCGCTCAATAGGGTCGGTTGTCCGGGCTGCAATCTGAAGAAGTTGCGGATTTAAGGATCGGTCATCCAAATCAATAATCTCCCGGAGCGCTTGCTGACGAATTCCTTGATCTGAATCTCTAAGTTTTTCTAAAAGTGGACTCGCGACAGTTGTGTCGGTAACTACTTCAACTTGGGTTGGTCTAACTGTAGACGAAGGTTGAGAATCAACCGACGAAGTGAACTTTGATTTAACAACGATAACCGGTTCGGCTTGTTCCGGTAAAGGATTGGGTGCCGTGGATTTCGACCACGGCACCCAATTAATAATCCCATAGAGGCAAACTGCCCCCAATACGACTCCGACTAAAACCTTTGCTTTCACTCAGTAGAAAGATGAATGATTTCTACCTTTTGCAAACAGCTTTATGGTGCCGCGTTGTACTTGCCGCTGCCGCTCAAGTGCCAAGACGAGCCAGTCTGGAGGACAACGTTGGTGCCATTAATCGTTCCCTCACCGGTCCCATTGACCATGTCGGCAGAGTACGACCAGGACTGAACACCCAACTTATTGGTCGCCGAACCGCTATAGTTTTCGCTCAAGGTTCCATAGAAACCGAAATCGGCAGTTGCAGCATAGCTGTCGTCATCAAACCAAAGATAGGCGTAGCTTTGGTAGTTTTCATTGTAGGAGAGGGTATTTGCATTGTCTTTCCCCCACGCGAGCTCTTTGCCGTTCCAATCCCAGTACAGAATTTGGTTGTCATCGGTGAGATAAGTCACGCCATTGGTCGTGATGAAGAAGTAATCACTGGAGTAATCATACTTCAACTGGCCATTCGCCGGCACGCTAACATCATAGTTGTAGCAGAGCCGTGAAATCAGCCACTTGTTGTTAATCTTCAACTGCACCGGCGCTGGCGTGGTGGTCACACCATTGACGGTGGTGCCGCCCACTTGCAGCTAAGCGGTCGCGCCAATGCTGACCGTGTTGTTTGTGTTACCAGAGTCAATACCGGCTTGGACATTACCGGCGGTCACCGCCAAGGCGACAATTGCCAGAAGCCCAACTATTTTTACTGTGTTCTTCATGTTCGCTTCTCCTTCGATTAGTTTGGTTTGTGGTTGAGTAAGAATTAAACGCTATTCAACCAGCTGGGTCAAGTGTGAAAGGGCTTGCAGCCTGCGAATTTGCCGGTTAGAAAACGGCTTGTGCAAATCCTTGATTTGACCGGCCAGTGGTCACTCCGCGCCAAAAAAATTTCCACACCCATCCCGGCTTGTGTCCCGGGCGATAATGTGAGCGCATTACTCGCCGCACGCCGCATTCCAGATCCGTACTGGGCGGATAACGAACTGCAGGTGCAGTGGATTGGTCGGCAGGATTGGATTTATGAACGCAGCTTCCGTGTGATACCAGCCCTTCTGGCAGAGCAAGCGGTGTTTCTCCACTGCGACGGCCTCGACACGATCGCCACCATCTTCATCAATGACCGGCGCGTGACGGGTTCGGAAAATATGTTTACCCGCCTGCGCGTCGAGGTGAAAAAATATCTACACACCGGTCAGAACACGCTCCGGATTGAGTTTGCGTCACCAGAACGCGCCGCCCTCGCCGAAGCGAAACAGCTCCCCTATCCGGTTCCGTTTATCGATAATCCAGTGCAGTCTCCACGCCGCAATCTTATTCGCAAAGTGCAATGTCACTCCGGCTGGGATTGGGGCATTTGCCTGATGGTCTCCGGTATCAATGGTGCGATTTACCTTGGCGCAACTTCACTGGGTCGGATTGAATATGTCGCGACCACCCAACGTCACCAACGCGGCCGCGTAACTGTAGAAGTCGCCGTAGAGGTGAAATCACCCACCGGTGGTAAATCCACTCTCGAAGTTACACTCGGCAAAGAACGCATTTTGAAACCGGTCACGCTAGCCGCCGGAACGAATGTCGTACGCACTCGCGTCGCCATTCGGAACCCGAAACTTTGGTGGCCGAATGGCTATGGCGCACAACCGTTATACGATTTGACGGTGCGCGTTGCCGGCGATGAAATCCGCAAGCGCATCGGTTTACGCAATCTCGAAGTTCTCAACATCGAAGATAAGCGCGGTTTATCACTGACGTTTCGAGTTAATGACGTTGAAATTTTCTGTAAAGGCGCAAACTGGATTCCGACCGACGCAATCCCGCAACGACAAACCCGCGCCGTAATCGACGATTTACTCACAAGCGCCCAGCAAGCGCACATGAATATGATTCGCGTCTGGGGCGGCGGCCAGTACGAGAGCGATGATTTCTATGATCTTTGCGACGAGAAAGGCTTGCTCGTCTGGCAGGATTTTATGTTTGCCTGTGCGATGTATCCGGCCACGCCAAAATTCCTAGAGAACGTCCGGCAGGAAGTCCGCCATCAAATCAAACGCCTTCAGAACCACGCCTGCCTCGCCTTGTGGTGCGGCAACAATGAAAACCTCGGCGCGCTGAAATGGCATGAAGAATCTCGTAACAACCGTGACCGGTACCTCGTGGATTACGACCGGTTGAATGAAGGCGTGATTGGTAAAGCTGTGGATGAATGTGATCCGACCCGAAAATTCTGGTCGAGTTCACCGTGTGGTGGGCGCAACGATTATTCCGATTGTTGGCACGCGGATAATCGCGGCGACATGCATTACTGGGAAGTCTGGCACGGCGGCAAATCGTTCGATTCCTACTATGATGTCCGACCGCGCTTTTGTTCCGAGTTTGGTTTTCAATCTTTTCCATCGCTGGAAACAATTCGCCGGTACGCCCCCGCGAATCAGCTCAACGTCACCGCGCCCATCATGGAATGGCATCAACGCAGCAGCGCCGGTAACTCGCGCATTATCGAAATGTTCAGTCGATATTTTCGGATGCCAGACAGCTTCACCAACTTTGTCTATCTCAGCCAAGTCCAGCAGACGATTGCCATCCAAACCGCCGTCGAATATTGGCGGTCGCTCCGGCCCAATTGCATGGGCACACTATTCTGGCAACTCAATGACAACTGGCCGGTCTGTTCCTGGGCTTCCATTAACCACGGTGGCAAATGGAAACTTTTACACTACGCCGCAAAACGATTTTACGCGCCGGTCCTCATCTCCGCGTTCCAACGCAAAGATGGCACGTTGGAAGTCCGCATTACCAATGACCAGCTCACACCCGTCCGCGGCACCGTCGCCGCCGAGGTTCGCAATCTTGCCGGTAAACTTATCCGCCGGTACCGCCTACCGGCGCGTGTCGCGGCTGGCAGCGCGAAACTGGTCAAGAAATGGCAAGTCGCCGACCTCGCGCCTCAACCGGAAAAAGTTTTCCTTCAGCTCAGTTTCAATGGCACAACCAACACACATTTTTTCACCGATTACAAACGCTGCGAACTCGCTCAACCACGCATTCGCATCCAAGTCCGCAAAAATTACCGAGCCACACTCCGCACCGACAAACCGGCCTTCTTCGTCGCGCTGAATGCCACCGGTATCCGTGGTGAGTTCGATGATAATTGCGTCACGTTACTACCCGGTCAGGCGCAGACATTCAAATTCACACCCAAACAACCGGTCACGCTCGCCGCTTTCAAAAAATCCCTTATCCTCAACCATCTCCGAGGAACTTACCGATGAACGAACGCGTTAAATGGATTCAGAAACAATGGTGGCTGGCCGGCATTGACCTGTCAGTTGAAAACACTCAAGCCAAAGAAGAAGGCCGGAACCTAAGTCGTGTCCAGTCAGAATTTGACCGACTGCTAGCCGTAAAAGAGGCCAACCGCACCGAGCAATGGTACGCCGCTGCCGCCGCACTTACCGACCGGATTCAAACGCTGCCGGTTCGCAAAGATTACCGGTACATCGAGCCGAGCGACCTCGCCGGCATCCAAGCGGTGCGTCCGAAATCCACGACTCTCCAAACATGGCACGGCACTCGTTCTGAATTTCTTCGCCGGTTACACGGCGGACTCCTCGGCCGGATTTGCGGTTGCTTACTCGGCAAACCAATCGAATGTTGCTGGCGTGAAGACCTGCAAATCTTCGGCGAAGAGACCGGTAACTGGCCGATTCGCGATTATTACCGAACCCCCACGACCCGCGAAGCCAAACATATTGCCAGTCGAAAACCACACCTAAATTTACGGACATTACCCGGTTGGTTACGCGACACCATGCACGGCATGGTCGAAGATGACGACACCAATTACACCACCACCGGTTTCGCCATCGTCAAAAAATATGGTGCCGATTTTACACCGGTGGATGTCGCAAACTTTTGGTGCGATAACATTCCGATTTTCCACACCTGCACCGCTGAACGCGTGGCGTACCGGAACTTTGTAGATTGCATCATCCCACCGGCGAGCGCGACTCACCGGAATCCGTACCGGGAATGGATTGGCGCCCAAATCCGAGCCGATTATTTTGGGTACGCCAATCCCGGCAATCCTGCTCGCGCTGCCGAATGGGCGTGGCGCGATGCTTCCATCAGCCACATCAAAAACGGTATTTACGGAGAAATGTGGGTCGCCGCGATGCTCGCCGCCGCTTACGTCGAGAAAGATTGGGTGAAAATTATTCGCGCCGGTCTGGCGCAAGTACCGGTGAACTGCCGGCTGCGCGAAGACGTGGAAAAAATCATTACCGCGCACGCCGCCGGTCTGAATTTTGAAGAGGTCGTCCAACTCGTCCACACCCAGTGGGACGAACGGGTTTTCCACAATTGGTGTCATACCAACTCCAATGCTCAGGTTGTCGTCATCGGCCTGCTCTGGGGCGAAGACGATTACGAAAAAACTATCACGCGCGCCATTATGCCGGCCTTCGACACCGACTGCAACGGCGCCACTGCCGGCAGTCTCTGGGGCGTCAAACACGGCGTCGATGCGCTTCCGAAAAAATGGACCCGCCCGATGCACGACATTATTCGCACCGGTGTCGATGGCTATCACGAAGTCAAAATCAGCAAACTCGCGGAGGAAATGGTTGATGTCGCGCTCAAAGCCGCACCTCATCGTCGTCGGAAGTAGCAACACGGATTTAGTCATTCAGTGCGACCGGCTGCCGAACCCCGGTGAAACGATTCTCGGTGGTGAGTTCGCCCGCTTCGCCGGTGGGAAAGGTGCGAATCAAGCTGTCGCTGCGGCCCGTGCCGGCGCTCGCGTCACATTCATCGGCGCACACGGTAACGACGATTTCGGTCGCACCGCTAAAGCTGGTTTGTGCCGGGAAGGAATTGATGTCCGGTACTTCCGCGAACACCGGAAAGTTTCCAGTGGTGTCGCGCTGATTCTCATCGGCGGTCGCGACCGGCAAAACCAAATTGCCGTCGCGCGCTCTGCCAACGACACACTTTCCGCCGCCGATGTTCGTGCCGCACGGTCTGTTTTCCGTCGCGCCGATGCCGTCGTCGCACAACTCGAAATTCCTTTCGCCGCTGTGCAAGTTGCTGCCGA
Organism: uncultured Verrucomicrobiota bacterium; assembly: GCA_903847335.1. Classification (GTDB taxonomy): domain Bacteria; phylum Verrucomicrobiota; class Verrucomicrobiia; order Palsa-1439; family Palsa-1439; genus CAINDI01. Next base: position 10,050 of record CAINDI010000027.1, read on the forward strand.
ACTAGCTGCTGCTGCCGGTATTCCATTCATCTTAAATCCAGCACCGGCGCAGAAATTACCGGCGAAACTACTCCGCCTCGTGGATACGCTCACACCTAACGAACATGAAGTCCGCGTCGTCGGCAAAGGCGCGCGCCGCACGGTCGTGACTCTCGGTGCACGCGGCGTCCTCGTCGGCAACCAACGGATACCGGCGCCAAAAGTTAAGCCGGTGGACACGGTTGGCGCCGGTGATTGTTTTACGGCGTGGCTGGCCGTTGGAATTGCCGAAGGTCTTTCGCTGGAAGATTCTGCTCGCCGGGCAGTCCGCGCGGCGTCAATCGCCGTCACTCGTTCCGGCGCACAACCCGGTATGCCATATCGCCGGGAAGTTGTCTAAAAAATCGCGTTATCAATTAACCGCGTCTGACCGAGGTACACAGCCAGAAGCGCAACCGCACCGGTTTGAACATCCGTCACCGGTTCCAAAGTCGCCGCACTGACAATCTCGGCATAATCGAGACGGATGGCCGGCACAAGTTGCAGTGTGCGCAACAGACTGGCTTGTAATGGAGCGGCGCGATGCTCACCGGTGGCAAAAAGTTTCTGCGCCGCGCTGAGCGCTTGCCACAAAATCGTCGCTTGCGCCCGCTCCGTTGGATTGAGATACCGGTTGCGACTACTCAACGCGAGGTCATCCGCTTCACGCACAATCGGCACCGGCAGAATTTCAATCGGATAGCCAAGATCGCGCACCATCCGCGTGATGACGGCCAGCTGTTGAAAATCTTTCTGACCGAACGCGGCGATGTCTGGCTGAACGATGTTGAAAAGTTTTGCGACGACGGTGCAAACGCCACGGAAGTGACCGGGACGCCGTTCGCCTTCCAACCGTTTGGCGAGCGCAGTTTCCTCCACCCACGTCGAAGCGGCGTTACCGGCGTACATCTCAGCGTCTAGCGGCGCAAAGATAATATCCACGGATTCACCGGCGCAAAGCGCGGCATCGGCCTCGATGTCACGCGGATACCGGTTGAAATCTTCCTGCGGACCGAACTGCGTCGGATTCACGTAAATACTCACCACCGTCGCGGCATCACAGGCGCGCGCCCGGCGTATCAACGTGGCATGGCCAGCGTGCAGCGCACCCATCGTCGGCACCAACGCGAGCCGGCGACCCGCCCGTTTGAGAGCCGTCGCCGTTGCCTGCATCTCGGCGATGTGACGAATGATTTTCACACCGGCAACTTTAGTCTGACCAACCACCAGCGTCACGGAGAAAATTATTGGATTAGCTTTGACTAAAACCGGACTGAATTTTACATTTCATTCGTAAAACCGGCCAAACAACATCACCGGCACAACGCCGCTAAATAAGGCAGAATATTAACGTTCTGCAATCAAGCTATGGAAATTAGAATTGACGATCTAAAGGGACTTGAGATTGCTGCTCTTCTCACCGAGCATCTGGAGTGCATGGCGCAAGTCTCTCCGCCCGAGAGCCGCCATGCATTAAACTTGGAGCAACTACGACAGCCGGGTATCACATTCTGGACGGTGTGGGCTGGACAGCAGTTAGCCGGTTGTGGAGCTCTCAAAGAAATTGATTCGACACATGGCGAGGTGAAGTCTATGCGCACCGTGAAGGCATACTTGAAACGCGGAGTTGCCAGTATGTTGCTGGAACACATTATTGCGGAAGCGACGCGACGCGGATATTGCCGACTCAGTCTTGAAACGGGAGCTATGCCATATTTCGAGCCAGCACGAAGTCTCTATCGCAAGGCGGGTTTCAAAGAATGTGCTGCATTTGTCGGTTACAAACCTGATCCCAATAGCAAGTTCTTCACCCGGGAGATCTAAATTATGTCTGTTGCTCGATTGCCGAACCATACGCTTTAGCCATACTACTGGCACAGCTGAACTTCGGCGTTGGGCACCGCCCAATGCTTTTCAAAAAAGCACGGTATAACCCCGCCATGATTCCTAACCGGTGCCGCCTGCCGGTTGACTTTCCTGCCTGCGATATGTCATCGTGGCGACATGAGCGAGTCTTATATTCAAAATCTTTTTGCCGAACGAATCGGCGGCCAGAATTACGGCAAAAGCACGCAGATTTATAAGTTTGAGAAAATCAAACGCGCCAAACGCGCCGCGCTAACTGCGCATCCCGGCACGGAAATCATCGACCTCGGTGTCGGCGAGCCGGACGAGATGGCGTTGCCGTTGAGCGTCCGGGCGTTGTGCGAGGAAGCGCAGAAGCCGGAGAATCGCGGCTACGCCGATAACGGCGGAAGCGAATTCAAACACGCCGCCGCTGATTGGATGGCGAAAGTTTGTGGTGTCACCGGTATCGACCCAGAAACGGAAGTCATTCACAGTCTTGGCAGCAAAGCGGCGTTGAGCATCTTGCCGGCGGCACTCATCAACCCCGGCGATGTAGCGTTGATGACGGTGCCGGGCTATCCGGTCTTCGGCACTCACACCAAATGGTATGGCGGCACGGTGCACAATCTGCCGTTGACGGCCGAAAATCATTTCCTACCGGATCTCGCGTCGATTCCGAAAGATGTCCTCAAACGCGCCAAGGTGTTGGTGTTGAATTATCCGAACAACCCGACCGGCGCGAGCGCGCCACGCGAATTTTTCACCCAAGCCGTCGAGTTCGCCCGGCAACACAAGCTCGTTATCATTTCCGATGCGGCGTATGCGGCGCTGGTGTTTGAAGGCCAGCCGCTCTCCATTCTGAGCATTCCCGGCGCGAAAGAGGTCGCGGTGGAATTACATTCGATGAGCAAGATGTACAACATGACCGGCTGGCGACTCGGTTTCGTCACCGGCAATCCCCTCCTCGTCAAAGCCTACGGCGATGTGAAAGACAACAGCGATTCCGGTCAGTTCCTCGCCATTCAAAAGGCCTGTGCGGCGTCGTTAGCGCATCCGGAAATCACTCAGAAAATCGCTGCGAAATATTCCCGGCGGATGGATTTATTGGTGGCGTTGCTCCGAAAGTTTGGCTTCAATGCGACGAAACCGAAAGGTTCATTCTTCCTCTACGTGCGGATTCCAAAATCCGTCAGCACCGCGACCGGCCAGCGAACGGAATTCAAGAGCGCGGAAGATGTGTCGCAATGGTTGATTACCGAAAAATTGATTTCCACCGTTCCGTGGGACGATGCCGGACCTTACTTGCGATTCTCCGTCACGTTTCTGGCGAAGAATGAAACCGATGAACGCCGGGTCGTGAGCGAAATCGAAAAACGATTTGCTGGACTAAAGTTTGAATTCTAGCATGGCGACTGAAAAGCAACTGATTGACCCGGTCGTTGACCGCTACATTCTTCAATTCCAGCAGCGCCACCGGCGGTTTTTGCAGGACCGGAAAGCGGAGTTAAAAGAAATCGGCTTAGATTCATTCGGCCAAATTTATCAAGAGTATTTCGTGTTTCCGAGCAAACAGGCGTACGATGCCATCCTGCAAGCAATCCTTGAACCCACGGAACGCGACTTACTGCAAATCGATCCGCAGTTCACCAAAGCATGGAATATTTTTGTCGATCTCTGCTGGATGCACAAAAAAACGACGCGGGCCGGGATTGTTATTTTTGCGACCGTTATTTGCCTCGGCATTGCCGTCGTCATCTTCTGGCAATCACCTCAACTCGGCGGGAAAGTTGTAATGGCTATTCTTGGTGGAGCACTCGTCGTTTGGGCACTACCGCAATGGCTGAAGCGGCAGTAGTTTAAAAGCTGTGTTCCCGGTCTGGAAACTTTTTCGTTTCAACTTCGCCCCGGTACGCTAGAAACGCTCGGCGCATTTCCTCCGCCAGATTCGCGTACCGCTTGGCATGTTTCGGCGTGAACCGCGTAAATTGCCCCAGCATATCGCTGCTCACTAAAATTTGTCCGTCGCAATCGCTACCGGCACCGATCCCAAGCGTGGGAATCTTCAACGCACCGGTAATCTCGCGCGCGACCGCCGCCGTCGTGCATTCCACCACCACCGCAAACGCACCAGCCCATTCCAACGCCTTGGCATCACGGAGCAATTGTTCCGCTGATTCCGTCGTCCGCCCTTGCACCCGGTAGCTGCCGCCCTCTAAAATCGACTGCGGCAACAAACCAATATGTCCAAGCACCGGAATCGTCCGCGTCAATGCCGCGACTCGATCGGCTACCGCAACGCCACCTTCCAACTTCACCGCCGCCGCACCCGCCGCCAGAAATTTATTCGCATTCTCCAATGCCGATTCCGCTGTCATGTAACTCTGAAACGGCATATCCGCCACGACCAACGCCTGCGTCTGCGCCCGCGCCACCGCTCGCGTGTGGTGCAACATCTCCTCCATCGTCACCGGTAACGTGTTCTCGTAACCGAGCACCGCCATACCGAGCGAATCGCCCACCAAAATCAATTCAATCCCGACTTCGTCCATGATTTTCGCTGTGAAATAATCATAAGCCGTCAGCGCCGCGATTTTCTCGCCCCGCTGTTTCATCTCGCGCAAAATTTCCGGTGTGATTTTCATTCCCAATCTTGTTGAACGAACTTAACCGCTCCATCGCACTCCGGCAACTCTCGCAATAACAGCCGGACCGTCTGACCGGTACCTTTCACAATCATTTCCGGACAGATTGTCGCCAGCGGTATCAAGACAAACCGGCGTTCTGCGATACGCGGATGGGGAATTACCAAATCAGCCTCGGCAACTTCCTTTTCGCCGAAATAAAGAATATCAATGTCAATCGTGCGCGGCGCATTCAATCCAGCCGCACGATTGCGTCCACAGGCAATTTCGTAAGCAAGAATCTTTTCGAGCAAAGTCCGAGGCGCACCGGTGAACTCGATTTCCAGAACCGCATTAAAAAAAGCTGGCGAATCCGGCGGACAATCCACCGGCATGGTTTCGTAAATCGGTGAGGCGCGATGCCACTGCTCCGGTGAGAGATTGAGGAGAAATTGTTTGGCGTGCTGTAACTGCTGTAGCCGGTCGCCGACGTTTGAGCCGAGCCCTAGCCCGACTTTCATCGCCTACTTCAACCCCAGAACGTCCTGCATATCGTAAAGGCCAGGCTTCTGTGTCACCGCCCACTTCGCCGCGCGCAAGGCACCGCGCGCAAACGTTTCCCGGCTGCTCGCCCGGTGGCTTAACTCAATTCGCTCGCCCGAAGTGCCAAACGTCACCGTGTGATCGCCAACCACATCGCCAATCCGTAACGCGTGTGCCGGCGCTTCTTTCCCAATCGCTTGCCGGATGACTTGCTGCAACGATTTTGCCGTACCGCTCGGCGCATCTTTTTTCGCGGTGTGATGCGTCTCAACAATTTCGATTTCCCACTGCGGGCCGACGATACTGGCAACTTTACCGGTAATCCAAAACAACGTATTCACGCCGGTGCTGAAATTGGAAGTCCAGACGCACGGAATCGTTTTCACCGTTTCCACCACGGCATTTTTCTCGGCGTCCGAATGACCGGTCGTGCCGATGACCAACGCTTTTTTATGTTCTGCCGCGAGCTTCGCAATCTTACCGGTCGCTTCCCGGAACGAAAAATCCACAATGACATCGCACCGGTCAATCACCTGACTGAGATCATCACCGGCATCAATTTCTCCGACGAGTTGTAATTCTGGATTGGCTTTCACACTCGTGATTAACGCCTGTCCCATTCGACCTTTGCTGCCACAAATAATGACGCGTACCGGTTTCATTTCACCAATCCTAAGCTGGCTAAAGTTTTCCGGAGCTGCGCTTTATTGACGTCGCTCATCGGTACCAATGGCAACCGGTACGTCTCTTCAATCTTACCGGCGAGCGCCAAAGCCGCTTTCACTGGAATCGGATTTGTCTCAATGAATAAATCTTTGAACAACGGAAATAATTTCGCGTGCATCTGCCCGGCGCGCACAAAATCACCTTTCAACGCCGTCTGCACCAGTTCGGAAACCTCACGCGGTGCGACATTCGACGCCACGCTGATGACGCCTTGCGCGCCGACCGCCAGCATCGGCAACGTCAACGAATCGTCACCCGAGAAGATGCTGAAATCTTTATCCACCAGTTGCCGCATCTGACTCACGCGATCCACGTTACCGGTGGCTTCTTTCAAACCGACAATTTGCTTTGGCAAATCGCGCCGGAGCCGCGCGGTGGTTTCATTGGCAATATCCACGCCGCACCGACCAGGAATGTTGTAGAGAATTTGCGGAATGTCCACCGCTTCCGCAATCGCTCGGAAATGCGCATACAAACCGGCTTGCGTCGGCTTGTTGTAATACGGCGCGACTTGGAGTGTCGCATCCGCGCCGGCAGCTTTGGCGTGCTGAGTTAATTCGATGGCTTCGGCGGTTGAATTCGAGCCGGTGCCGGCCACGACTTGGCAACGCTTACCGGCAAACTTGATAACCAATTCGATGACGCGATTATGTTCGTGGTGATCGAGCGTCGGCGATTCACCGGTGGTGCCGCACGGCACGATACCGGTGACGCCGCCGGCGATTTGGAATTCCACCAACTCGCGCAACCGCACTTCGTCGATCGCGCCAGCCTTCGTGAATGGCGTGACAATCGCTGTGTAACAGCCGGTCAATTTCATAGCGCTCCTCCAGGGCGTTGCAGCATGCGCCGCAACTCGGTTGAAAATTCTTGCATATCCGCCTGCGTCGGCTTGCCGGTGCCAAGTTCTGGCTCCATGCCGAGCCGGCCAGTTTCGTCAAGGAACCAATGCGCTTTCGCGCCGGAAGAAAACCGCGCGTAACCGCTGAGCATCGAGCCGGGTGCCGGCGTTTGATCCATGCTGATGGAAAGCTTGCCGGCGGCAGCCGGAACAGCGGGCGGCTCCGGTGGCAAGACAACTTTCGGTAATTCTTTCTCCGGCAACTTCGTTTCCGGCATTTCCGAGAGTAGCAAACGCAAATCCATATAGGTAATGGAATCGCCTTTTTCTTTGCGAAGATAATCTTGAATCTGCGAAAGCGTCCGGCCTTGAGCCAGCAAATCGCGCACAATAGTCTTTCGTTCGTCAGTGGTCATGGCGCGGAGATTACACGGAAGCCGCAGGAAGGTCAATTCGCAGCCGACTGCCGGATATTGCGCAAGGCCGTCCGCAAATCCGCAACGCTAATCGGTTTCGCCAATACCAAATCTACACCCGCCGGCGGCTCGCCTTCCGCTTCCATAAACGCGCCAAAACCAGTCAGCAGAATCACCGGTGTCGCCGGCGATTGTTTCTTGATGGCAGCGGCCAATTGGCTACCGGTCATGCCCGGCATCGCTTGATCAGTAATGACGAAATCAAATTTACCGGGTTTGAATTTTTCCAACGCTTCCGCGCCGCTACCGGCCAGCTCGACGCTATGGCCATCAATTTTCAGAAGCGCTCGCAACATCTCACACAATTGCACTTCATCATCCACCAACAAGATGTGCGCCGGCGTTGCTGGCAAACTAGCAGGTGATGGCTTCGCCGGAACAAGTTGATTGATAATAAGCGGCAAATGGATGGTGAACGTCGTGCCGATTCCCGGCTGGCTTTCGACCTCAATCGTGCCGTCGTGCCGCCGGACAATGCCGTGCACCAGCGCTAAACCCAAACCGGTGCCGTGCTCGCCTTTCGTGCTGAAGAATGGCTCGAAACAATGCGCTTTCACTTCTTCACTCATACCGGCACCGCTATCGGCGACTTCAATCCGAACGTGTTGCTCAGTCTGCGCAGTGCGAATGGTGATGGTGCCACCTTTCGGCAAACTATCGACCGCGTTGAAAATTAAATTCGTCAGTGCATCGCGCAACTCGGCGGCGTTGCCATTGATGACCGGAATTTTTCCCAAATCTTTCTGCATAACAATCGTGACACCGGCGGCTTGGGTTTGAAGCTGCCACCGGGGACGCGTCAACTCAATGGTCTGTTGAATTAACTCATTCAACTCGAGCGGCAGAAAGATTTCACCTTGACCACGCCGCCGGTAGAACTCGCGCAACCGCCGGACCACTTGCGAAGCATTTTGCGCCGAGGCTTTAATCAGTGTGAGATATTGCGCCACGCGTTTCGGATCGGCAGCTTGATCTGGATGTTCCAGTAACAAATCCGCAAACCCAACAATCGGCGCCAACGCGTTATTAAAGTCATGCGCAATGCCGCTCGCCATTTGGCCGAGGGCGCGCAGCCGTTCCTGCTCGACGAGTTGCTGTTGCGCGGCGCGCAGGTCCGTCAACGCCAACGTCAACTGCCGGTTCGTCTCTTGAATCTGTTGTTCGGTAATTTTGTGCTGGGTAATATCGTGATGGAATCCGAGCATCCCGGTGACCGCACCGTTCAGAGCGCGCAACGGAATCTTCGTCGTCAATCGCCACTGCACCTGACCGGTGGCATCGGTGAAAGAATTTTCAAAGTTGCGAATCGTCTCACCACCCTGCAGTACGCGAACGTCACGCGCATGTTGCGCTTGCGCTAACTCCGGTGATGCAATCTCGAAAACAGTTTTCCCGATAATTGCGGACTCGTTTGCCAAACCGTAGTTTTTCAAATGCGCTTGGTTGCAGAGCAGATAGCGACCGGCGGCATCTTTCACGAAAAATTCTTCCGTCAACGAGTCCACCAAGGTACGCAAAAGCACATGTTGTTTGCGGAGTTGCTCCTCGGCCCGGCGGCGTTCGGTGACGTTATCAAAAACAGCAACGAACATTCCGGGGCCAGCACTATAAGCCGCGACCTCCAACCAAATGTCCAAACCTTTGAGATAGGCTTCAAATTGCTCCGGCTTGCCGGTTTGAACGACGCGACCATAGATGGCGAAAATCTCTGGATTCGTCTTTTGAATATCCGGAATCACTTCGCTCACGGTTTTCCCGGTCACGTTTTTCAGACCGGTGAGTTTTTCAAACGCCGGATTGACTTCGAGATAAATAAAATCGGTCGGCTGGCCATCGGCGTACAACATCTGACAGCGCGCAAAACCTTCGACCATATTACTGAACAGCGACCGGTAGTGTTCGCGACTCTCAAACAGTTCGTTGTGCGCCTGCTGGCGTTGTTCTTCTTTATCAAAAGTGTCCAATGCATAGGAAACATCGGCCGCGATTTCCGACAACAATGCGACTTCCTTGTCCTGAAATACATCCATCTCACCCGAGGCGACTTGAAGAACGCCGGCCACAAATCCATTCAAACGAATCGGGAAGGACGCAATGGAATGGATGTTATACGCGAGCGCATAATCTCGCCACCGTGCCACCATTGAATCATTCGCCACATCGTTGGTAAAAACCGGCTTCCCGGAACGAATGCAGCGCCCCACAGTCCCCTGCCCTTCCGGCCGGTCGTCGGCGTAAATAATAATTTTATCGAGAAATTCCTGACTTTCTCCGTCCCGTGCCGCCGGCATCACAATCTGAGTTTTTTTATCCAGCCAACCAATCCACGCTAACCTGAAACCACCATGGGTCACCGCCAAGCGGCAAATTTCCTGCATCAATTTTTTGCGCGTTTGAACCCGGATGACCGTGTGATTGATTTGGCTCAGGATGTTATACAGCCGGTTAATCCGAGTAATTTCCGCCTCGTGCGCTTTACGTTCCGAAATATTCCGGATAATCGTGAGAACATATCGCTTACCGGTGGATTCGACGACGCGGCTACTCCCTTCCACATAAAAAAGAGAGCCATCTTTGCGCTGGTGCATAGTCTCGTAAGCGTCGCGACTTTCGGTGAACAACGGGTCCACTTGCGGTTGAAAATGCAACTGCGCCTTCGGTGCCCGCAAATCGATTTCACTACGCAGCGCGCGCATTTCCGCCAATGTATAGCCGTACATTTCCAGCGCCCGGTCATTCGCTTCGAGAATTTTAAGATGCTCATCCTGAATCAGAATGGCGTCATTGGCATTCTTTAGTAACTGTTCAATCCGGTCCGCCAAGACCAACCGTTGTCGTTCCCAAATCTGCAACACAAACAACACCGCACCCACCGTAATGAAGACCGTGACCCACATCGCCCACCACGCCTGTTCGTAGAGTTTGGCATACACTTCACTCCGGTCCACTTTCGTCATGATGTACCACGGTGAATCTGGAACCGGGCGCGTCATCGTCAACACCGGCGTATTCCGCGAATCCAACGTCTCCACCAAAACCTTCGTCTGCCTCATGACCGACTGCGAAACCTTTGTCCGATTCCCAAATTCATTCAGACACACCATAGACCTGCTCTCAGGCCGGAGGAGTAAAGTCTCAGCCGTTGCGCTTGGCATCGGCCACTCTTGCAACAACGGAAATAAAAACTGGCGGGGGTTGACGCACAACACCAAAATCGCAACCGGTTGATTTCCTAAGCGCACCGGACAAGCAATATCAAAGTGAGCGACGCCACCACTCTTCCCAGAATGCAAATCCCAGAAACCAACATCGTTCGATTGCAACACCGCCCGTAACGTCGCACATAGCTCACCGCAGGGTGAATTGGTCAACGCCGGTGCGCTCAACCGCCGGACACAATTCGTATCAAACAATTCTACCGAGGTATAAAGATCACTAAATCTGACCGCCTCCAACCACTGCTTCAGGTCGGTGCGCACCGGTTCCAAATCCGGATTTTCCAAGAGCTTGACCACATCACGAGCCAGATTCGGCGTTTGCACAAACGCTCGTGCGTCTTTCAATCTTTCGTGCCGCCATTCCGTAATCTGCTTGGCCTTCAACTTCCCAATCGTTTCCAACAAATCGCGCGCATCATCCCGGTCTTGTGCCTGCAAATGCCGCGTCCCGTAAACCGTACCGGCGCCAACCACCACCGCCGCGGCAATCGCAATCACCGCCGGTCGCAACCCCATCCGTGCCAAGTAGCTCGGTTCCCGCACCCATAATCCAATCCCGAGAAAAACAAAAATTAGTCCCACCGCTAAAGGTGTTGGGTTAATGGAAACCCCCGTCACCCATGTTGCTTCGAAGGAATAACTCGCCACCACGAACAAGCCAAACACCGTGGTGACCGCCGCGCACAACTTGACTACGCATCCGCGCCAACCGTGCATTCCTCCGACTGGCTGCCGCAACCCCAACGCTAACGCCACAATCACCAACATTGTACCGCCTTGCGATGAAATATATCCGACTGGAAAATTACCAACGTGCGCTGATGTATGCACCAACCACGCTTCGACCGGCGACCCCCAATCGAAGCGATACCGGAGCATAATCAATACTCCCGCCATCCCGCTCACGCCGGCCACACCGCGCGCCAGCCATAGTGTCAACCGGCTATTCGGCAACCGCTTCAAAAACAGCAACGCCATCCCAATAAAAAACCATAAAGGAATTGCGACCGGCGAAATCGGTTTGCGATCGGAACCAAACGCCAACAACTCATCAATCCCGACCGCCCAAACCCACGCCGTCGCTCCGGCTAAGCCCAGCGCAATACTCACGCAGACTTGCGCAATTAGATTAGAGCGTTGTTTTTCCGGTTGCATAAAAACTGCATTCCGAGATTAACACGCCCGAAAAAAAAGTCATCCCTTTTCACTCTGAAATTGAATTCGGCGATATTCTCCGGTAAGAACAGTTCCGCATGAGCACCGAAATTTCCAAAGCCTATGAGCCAAAGCTCGTCGAAGACAAATGGTACGCCGAATGGCTGAGCAAAGGCCATTTCACCGCGAACTCGTCTTCGACGAAACCGTCTTACTCCATCGTCATTCCGCCGCCGAACGTCACCGGCGTTCTCACCATGGGCCACGTGCTCAACAACACGCTCCAAGACATTCTCGCCCGCCGGAAGCGCATGCAAGGCTACGAAGTCCTCTGGCTCCCCGGCACCGACCACGCCGGCATTGCCACCCAGACCGTCGTCGAGAAAACACTCAAGAAACAAGGCGTCATCAAACATCGCGACGATCTCGGTCGCGAAAAATTTCAGGAAAAAGTTTGGGAATGGAAACACAAACACGGTGGCATTATCATCCAGCAACTCAAAAAACTCGGTTGCTCGTGCGATTGGACTCGCGAACGATTCACGATGGACGACGAGTTTTGTAACGCCGTCCTCCGGACCTTCGTTGACCTCTATAAAAAAGGTTTCATCTATCGCGGCAAACGCATGGTGAACTGGGATCCCGCCGGCCGTACCGCGCTCTCCGACGAGGAAGTCATCATGACCGAGACGCAAGGTCATCTCTGGCACATCCGGTATGGCAACGATGTCGTCGTCGCCACTACGCGCCCAGAAACGCTCCTCGGCGACGAAGCCGTCGCAGTGAATCCCGACGACCCGCGTTACCAGCATCTCATCGGCAAAAAACTTTTACTCCCGCTCCGGAACAAAGAAATCCCGGTCATCGCCGACGCCGCCGTTGACCCGAAGTTCGGCACCGGCTGCGTCAAAGTCACACCGGCGCACGACCTCACCGACTACGAGATGGCGTTGCGGCACAAGCTCCCTTTCACTGTCGTTATTGGTCCAGACGGAATCATGACCGAAGCCGCCGGTGAAGATTACGAAGGTCTCGACCGGTTTGAATGCCGGGAAGCCGTCGTCGAACAACTCAAGCTCGCCGGTCTCCTCGTCAAAGTGGAGGACTACACCCACAACGTCGGTTACAGCGAACGCACCAACGTTCCCATTGAACCGTATCTCAGCGAGCAATGGTTCCTCCGGTACCCGCAAGTTCCCCGCTCCACTGAAGCCGTCGAAACTGGCGCGATTAAATTTTACCCCGACCGTTGGACGAAAACCTACACCCATTGGATGCGCGGTATCCGCGACTGGTGCATCAGCCGTCAACTCTGGTGGGGCCACCGAATCCCGGTTTGGTACCGAGGCGAAGAAATCTATTGCGACCTTACGCCGCCAACCGGCACCGGTTGGACTCAAGACCCAGACGTGCTCGACACCTGGTTCAGCGCATGGCTCTGGCCGTTCGCCACAATGGACGACGCGACACGGAAAAAGTTTTACCCAACCACCGACCTCGTCACCGGTCCCGATATTATTTTCTTCTGGGTCGCCCGCATGATCATGGCCGGGTACGAGTACACGAACGAAAAACCGTTCGCCAACGTCTACTTCACCGGCATCATCCGCGACGCGCAAGGCCGGAAGATGTCCAAGTCACTCGGCAACTCGCCCGACCCGCTCGACCTCATCGCCAAATACGGAGCCGACGGTTTGCGCTTCGGCCTGATGCTCATTGCGCCGCAAGGCCAAGATATTTTGTTCGACGAGAAGCGCAGCGAAGTTGGCCGCAACTTCATGAACAAACTCTGGAACGCCGCCCGGTTCATCCAAATGCAACGCGCGGGTAATCCACCGGTACGTCCGCACAACGCTCACGACCACCGGGTGCTCCACGAATTAAACGAAGCCATCACGAAAGTCAGCACCGCACTCGACAATTACAAATTTAACGACGCCGCCAAAGAGCTTTACGATTTCGTCTGGGGTGATTTCTGCGATTGGTACATCGAAGCCAGTAAAGTGTCACCGAATATCGCCGTCCTTAACGAAATCTTCGGCGTCATCCTCCGGCTCCTCCATCCATTCGCACCGTTTATCACGGAAGAATTGTGGAACAGCATGGGCTACGCCACCGGCACAATCCAATTCACCGCATGGCCAATCGCCAAACCGGCCGGCGCAAGTTTCTTCATCGAAACCGAGGCACTCTACGGCATCGTCACCGCCGGACGACAATTGCGGAACGACAACGGCGTGGATCCGAAAAAGAAAATTCAGTTCGTCATCAAGCCCGGCAAACACACCGAATTCATCCGTGCCGAAACCGCATTTCTCACCGGCATTCTCAATGCCGAATCAGTGGCAATCGAAGAAAACTATACACCAACCGGTCTAACACCAAGTCTGGTCACCGGTGTGGCCACTGTATTCATGGTTGGCGCTGTTGACCCGGCGGCAGAACGCGAAAAACTAAAGAAGCAACTCACCGAGATTGAAAAACAACTCGCCGGTACAGAGGCGAAATTGGCCAATGAAAGTTTTGTCAGCCGCGCCGCACCGGTGGCGGTCGAACGCGAACGTGAAAAACAAAAAACGCTTCGAGAACAACGCGAGAAGCTGCAAGTGTTACTTATCAAACTGGTCTAAATAATTACTGATGGGATCGCGGTGCCGGAGGTTTTTCAATTGATCCAGCGCCTGAAAATAGCCAGACCAAATATTACTACTCGTGCCGGTGGTGTACTTTTGTTCTGCCCAATCCATCGTCACGCTGATGGCTTCGGCTTCCCGGCGCACATCTCGATGGAGTTGATCCGCCCGCGCCACCGACCGACGGTACCGGCTGATTTTTTCCTCCACGAACCAGCGACCAGCTTCGATGTAAGCTTCCAATGCCGGCCGGTAGAGCGGATGCGCTCGACTGTAGAGTTGCTCCAATTCCATAACTCGCCGCGCCACCGCCTGCCGCAACCATAATTTATCGGACTGCCGGTAAAGATTGTTGAACGGCTGACCATCCGGCATGGTCAACAACGCGTTGAGTTGCTGGCTGGTCTCGTGAGTCGTCAAGTTCTGCGCGGTGATGATGGTTGTCAGTTGCGCCTGCAACAAACTCCACCATTTTTCCAGCGCCACCGCACCGGCAAATTCGGGATAAACTTTCGCAAATGCATCTTCCGAAGTGCGTAATTCCGTCAGCAGGCGATGCAATCGCTGACCACCATCCGGCAATCGCAGCAAGCCATCGGTTAGCAACCACGAGTTCGCCAGAAATAAATCCCGCGCCACTTCATCCGCCGGTAATTCAATCACGCGCATCAAATCACTCACCGCCGGTGGTCGCGCCGCTGTCGCCGACCGGCGCGCGACGGTCAGCAACCAATCGCTATCACCTTGCACCACACCGGTGAGGCCTTGCACCAGCCAAAACGGAATCTGCGCGCTTTTCCATGGAGTTGTTGTCCGGTTTCGATTTGCGGTTTCAAGGCAGAGCGCTTCGACGATTTTCGCGGCGAGCAACGTTTCATCCGGAGCCGGGGGGATCCGACTACTGATTTCATATTTTACCATCGGTCCAATCTGAAACACGCCGAACGAAATCGCCGGCGCATCGTTGGTGAGACCGGGGCGAAACACGATAACAATCGGGTCGTGCCATTCGTCCGCAATCGCGAGCTGGTTTAGCCACGCGTCTTTGATGCGTTCGGCAAAAATACAGATTGTCGCTGGCGCAACCGGGTCGGGCGCATAGGCGATAAACTGCCGGGAAGCGCTGGTGGCATTTTCGAGCGGGGCATTCGTACTCGCCCAACTCAGCACTCCAAAGTGGAGCGCCACGCCGACCCAAAACAGGCGACCGATTTTCATACCGAATCAGCGCGCCGGTGGAGCCGCGACCACTAGTTCCACAGCTTCCTGGGTGACATTGATTGCGGAAAGTTTATCGAGCAACTCTTTGTCATAACGCAATTCACCGGCTGGTTGGATAAATCGTGATTTCAAATTGGTGGCGGCTGTCAGAATTCCCGGATGAATTGGCAACTTACCAAGCCAAATGCCAGTCAACTTAAAACTAAATTGGCCACCGGTCACCGTCGGCTGACCTTCGCAACTGAAGTAGAGATTTTTGTCAAAGACAGTTCCGAAATGTGTCGTACCGAGAAACTCGATTTTAATTCGCCCGTCGCTCAAGCTCATCCGCAAAGCGACCGGCGCAAGTTGAATACCGGTCCCGGTCGGTTGCGCGAACGGCTGGTGATTGAAAAACGCATTCAATTCCCCTTCCGTTACCAGCACGTGACCGGGTTTGTGGCGATTAATGAGTTTTTCGAGATTCATCCGTTTTTCGTCGCTGGCCATCAACTCGTTATCCGTCGGCACCACTGGCGCAACTGACGGCGTCAGACAAATCAAAATGATTCCCAGAAGCGAGCCACCGGTAATCGCTAGACCGAGAATCGTCCGAATCGTCCGTCCGACGCCTCGCCTCACTTTCCGACGCGATTTTTCGGCAGCCGTCGGCGGCTTGATTTGTGTAAGATCGAGTTTCTCGCCACACGAATGACAAAAAATCCGGCCGAGTTGATTGTCGTATCCGCATTTAGCGCAAATAAGCATTATGAATCCTTGCTGGTCGATTTCTTCGCGGGTGTCGCTGGTGTTTTGCTGGCGTCGCTGCTGACTGCCGGCGCCGGTGCGGCGGTATCTTTTTTAGCGGCTTCCTTGTACCCCGGCTTCCGGTAGTCCGTGATGTAAAAACCAGAACCTTTGAACAGCAATCCACCACCGGCACTGAAAAGTCGTTTGATTCGGCCTTTGCATTTCGGACAGGTTTTCTTCGGCGCGTCCTTAATGGACTGGAATAAATCAAATCGGTGTTGGCATTTCTGACATTCGTATTCGTAAGTTGGCACAGCACTAACTTTGTGTAATTCCCCGGCCAAGTCAACCCCGAACAACTTCATTATAACTAGCCAGCACCAAAACTATCATTGGGAAATCTAATTATGGTTATCTTGGGGCACCGGTCTGATTAATAGTGACGGCTTTGCCAGCAATGGTCAATATACCGCTACGACTGCTACGACTTGAGTTCCTACTAATACTGAATTGGACGATTCCCTTTCCTGAGCCGGCGGCACCGGATTGGATTGTGATCCAACTCACAGAACTATTCGCCGTCCACGCACATCCTTTCACTGCGCTTACAGTGGCACTACTACGTGCTCCACCTATGGACGAAATATTTATAGTAGCTGGCGTAACGGTATAGACACAACTTGACGCAGCACCGGCTTGTATGACTGTCACAACTTGACCGGCCACAGTTAAAGTTCCGGTGCGGCTATTACTACTGGTATTTGCCGCAATCAAATATGTAACCAGTCCATTACCGCTGCCGCTAGCGCTTGAGTGAATCGTCAGCCAATTCACAACGCTGGTCGCTGTCCAAGTGCAACCAGCGGATGTGGTCACGTTAATCGTGTTAGTTCCACTACCGGCACTGATAGTTGCATTGGTAGAGACTACAGTGTACTTGCAAGTCACGGCAGCACCAGTAACAACAACGGTCCCAGTAGCCAAATTGGAATCACGATAGCCGTCATTAACGGCAAATGTGAATCGGTCAGTGCCGGTAAAGTCTGAATCTGGGGAATAGGTTGCAAGATTGTTATTTAGACCCACGGTACCATTGTTAGGCTGTGAAACAATCCGCAGGTTACTCGTGCTGGCAATCAAACTCAATGTTACCGGTGTGTTCGCTTTCGTGCTCCCAGCAATATTGCTAACGCTTGGGGCAGTGGGCGCGCCTCCATCGCCGCCGCTACTACCATTGTGACAGTCGTAGCAACCAATTTGACGACCGCGCCAGAAGAAAGTTCCGTTCAATGTCTGATCACTTTGCGAGCGAGATAAAACTGTACCCCGGTAGTTAGCGCCATGATAAACCTGACACTGCGTCGCACCGCTGTTTTCAACAACATTATGATGATTTCCAACCCAACCGGCGCCGATTGGATGCAAGCCATGCGGGCCACCGGTAATAGTGCTGGGACTGGTCCCGTGGCAAACAATGCATTGGGACAACATGCCAACATGCCCCTGATGTTGAATGCTTTAGATGTTGTCATTAGGATGCGCACTGGGAAATTCAGCGTGCGTCGAACCATGACAGGCTTCACACTTGATTCCACCGTGACCGGTGGAAAACCGGTACAATGAGAAACCGGGAGCAGGAGTATCGGGAGTCGTTGCAAAAATTTGGTTCGACGGAACACGGAAAACACCATTCGTAATGGCGTTGGTGAATCGAATTTGCCCTTTGTTATTGACGGCATCACCGCTGTGGCAGGACTGACAATTCGGCTCATCAAGCCAACCAGTGCGCGTGGTGGCAGCCACTGTACTCATCAAACCATGGCAACTTTGGCATTGCATGGCCATCGAACCGTCCGCCGCCACCGCCTTCCCCATCGCACCCCGCAAACATTTAGTCGTAGAACCGGGATGACATTGATAACAAGAGGTTCGGTTACTTGTGGAATCTAGTTTCAGACCAGTCGTGGGATCAGTAACATTGGCGTGGCGTCCATGCATCGCAGTGGTCAACGGTTTGATACCGGGCAATCCACTACCGGGGAGTGCCTCACTAAGATGACAAGCGGCACAAAGAATAGCTGTACCACCGGCAGCTGTTGCCGCCAAGCCGGTAGCACTGTAGCGATTGGTAGCGAGCGCGGCGGTGAATTGAGGATTACTCAGTTCAAGATCGTCGTGCCGGCGAAGAATGTTTTGCCGGAAATCAAGAATCGGATTGGGATTATTCACCCAACCGGCAGACGGACGCGCAGCCGGACCACTCGTCGACGCATGACAAGCTCGACAATCCATTTCATCTGAAATCGGCAATACAATGTCAGTAGTCGCCAGCACAGCGGCACCGCGTTTAGCGGTTAGCCGCATTAGCGGATAGCTATTGAAGTTACCCGCATCGTCGTAGGGGGTTAGCGGAATACCATAAGCCGCAAACCAATTTTCACCCATCTCGAATTCCATAGCTTGCGGTATATTATTAACACCGGGCATCGCAAAAGAATTCGGCCCCGGTACTGGCAACCCCACATTAACTGGCAAGGTAAGTCCAAACAGCGCCAGATGCGGATTTCGGAGGAAAGTTGCCAGGCGTTCCGGGAATAAGTTGCCACTGAATCCGGAGCAAAGTTGCCAGTGATTCCGGTTTGAAAGTTGCCACTTTTCGGCTGAGTCCGGAAGGGGTGGCAACCGAACTCCGAAACGC
>CAINDI010000028.1 GCA_903847335.1 uncultured Verrucomicrobiota bacterium
AGTTGGATTTACTCGACGCGTTCGGCGGTCACGACAAAACGCGCCGCGTTTACGAGGAAGCTTATCAACATTGGCAAAAACTCCAGCACGAACGCGCCGCGCTCGCCGAGGATGGACGCGACCCGGCGCAAGAGATTGAGTTCCTCGGTTTCCAAGTTCGCGAAATCGAGGAAGCGAAGCTACCGGAGTTGAACGAGGATGAACTTCTCGCTGAACACACTCGAGTCGCCAATGCCCAGCGCATTCTCGAACTCGCGGACGGCCTGCATTCCGCGCTGGCAGAATCCGAAACCTCGGCATTTACGGCGTTGGCCGCCGCACAAAAACAACTGAGCGACCTCGCCGGCATCATTCCGGAAGCCAAACCCTGGCGCGATGACGCCGCTTCGCTCGCAGTCCAATTGCAGGAACTCGACCGGACTGTCACTAATTTTGCTCAGCGGATTGACGCTGACCCAGCCCGGCTCCGCGAGTTAGATGACCGTCTCGCGCAAATTCATAAACTTAAACGTAAATATGGCGGGAGCGTTGCCGAAACGCTGGCAGGATTGGCACGCGCCAAGGAGCGATTGATTTTTCTTCAAACACGCGGCGAGCGTGCCGGACAAATCGATGCCGAAATCGCGAAAGTTGCTAGTCAGATTGAGAAATGCGGACGGGAACTTCGCAAGCTCCGGCAAGCGGCGGCGAAAAAACTCGCCGGTGCGATTACTAAAGAATTACGCGATCTCGGTTTTGCTCATGGCAGTTTTGACGTGACGCCGACACCGGCAACCGCACCGACCGGAAACGGTCTCGACGAAATTGAATTTGCGTTTGCGCCGAATGTTGGTGAACCGGTGCGGCCATTGCGACAGATTGCATCGAGCGGCGAAATGTCACGCGTTATGCTGGCGGTAAAAGTAGTACTCGCGGCGCACGATAAGATACCGGTGTTGGTTTTTGATGAAATTGACGCCAACGTTGGCGGTGAAATGGGCAAAGCTGTCGGTGAGAAACTCGCGGTGGTGGCGGCGAAACGTCAAGTCATCTGTATCACTCACCTTCCCCAAGTTGCGGCACAAGGTGCGAATCATTATGTCGTGACCAAGAATGTTCGCGACGGTCGCACCTCGGCCAGCATCACACCGCTGCCCGCCAAGGAACGCGCGGAGGAATTGGCGCGGATGCTCGGCGGTCGTGATTTGACGAGCGTGACATTGAAACACGCCGAAGAAATGCTCACCAAGGCCGTGAAGTCAAAACGGTAAACCTTACCGGAGCGCTTGCTCGATGACGGCATCGCGCATGACCTCAACTTCCATCATCAGCTTTGCAATTTCTCCGGCAGCTTTCCCATTCAGTTCATGGTAGTCAGATGGAACGGTGAACTTCGCATCTTCCGGTTTTTCGGAGCGAATATCAGTGAAGAGAAGAATCTCATTAGTATCGTCACCACAATCCATTTTACTTTTGATGATGAAGCTCTGTAGGTCGGCTGATTCCCAAATGACAATCTGCTGAGAGGAATCGTAAGCGTCGGTCACAGTCACGCGGCGGACAGCGCAGAGCCGACCATTCACGGTTTCCGCGCGCAAAAATTTACTTTCGATATGCGGTGACGCAGTCGGCTCTACCGGCGATTGAATGTAGGCGTGTTTGCCGGGGAAAAGTAGATAAGCCTTACCGGTTTTTGGAAAAAGAATTGTACTGACCTCGGCAAGGTTATTCTTCTTAAGTTTAGCCGTTAGTTTTGCAAGTGACGATTCAGCAGTGGGTTTATGTTCGAGGTAAACATCACCGGCACGCATGGACATGACATTGTCAGCAATTTTGATTTGTTTGTCGCCGTGTTCGCGGATGACTGTCACGTTTGCGGTAAAAACTCGTCCGGTACCCATCAATGTCGCCACCAGCTCCGTTTGCGCCGCCGAAGTATCAAATAGCTGACCATAGGCACCGGTGGCACTGCAATAAGCGATTATCAGGATGAAGATTTGTTTCATTGTGTTCCGAGTTTAGCCAAGAGACCTTGTTTGCGTGCCTTACCGTACATAAACCGAAAGAAGATTGCCGCGCCGGTTAGATAAATCAGATTCAAACCAGCGGCACAGAGGACATATTTGAACGATAATCCCTGACCGGCAAGTACGGCGCGCATCCCTTCAAACACATGCGTTGCCGGTATCGCGAGACTAATCGGCCGAATCCACGCCGGCATGCTATCAAGCGGATAGAACGCCGCGCAGAACGGTTGGATGAGAAATGGAATCCCCCACGCGAGATTTTCGGACGCTTGCCCCCAGCGCATAATCATTCCGGTTGTTACCATGCCGACCGCCCAACCCATGACTAAGAGATTGAGAAATAGCGGAATGAGCGCGAGGCCCATACTCAAAATATTGAAATGGTAGCAGACCGCTGCCAGCACGCTTAATCCAGCAGCGGTAATGAGAGTTTTGACGAAGCCAACGCAGTATGTGGCCACGATGAATTCGCTGATGCGGACCGGTGCCACAAAGATGTTAAGCAAATTCCGCGACCAAATATCTTCGAGAAACGAAAGTGTCGTGGCTTGTTGCGACCGGTAAAGAATGTCCCAAAAAATCATCGCGCCGAGCAGGAATTTAATGAAACCCGGTATCTTGAATGGCCCGGTTTGCAAATATTGCGTCAGCATTCCCCAGACGAGCAACTCCATCACCGGCCAGAAAAACATCTCGACGATTCGCGGTACACTCCGTGTGTAGAGAAACGTGTAACGCAAAACCAGCGCGCTAATCCGATGCCAGTTCACTTTTCTTCCTCCACCAGTAAATCACCACTCCGCGCTACCTGAATGAACACATCTTCCAATGACTTTTGCTGAAACTGGTCAATTACCTGTTGTGGCGTGCCCTCGGCAATGATTTGACCTTTGTTGAGGAATAACACCCGGTCGCAAATTTCCTCCACATCGCGCATGTTGTGCGAGGTATAAATCATCGTGATGCCGCGTTCGCGCTGAACGCGCCGTAATAATTTGCGAACCTTGTCGGCAATATTCGGGTCCAGACTTGCCGTCGGTTCATCCAATAGGAGCAACTCCGGATCGTTCAGCAGTGCCTTACAAAGATTAACGCGCGTGGATTCTCCGGAGGAGAGCGTACCGGTGATTTGCCGGCGCAGATGAGAAATCTCCAAAAGTTCGAGCAATTCGTCAGTCTTTTGCCGATGATTTTTCACCTGATACAGTTTGGCAAAGATGAGTAGGTTTTCCCAAACTTTAAGATTCGACGGCAAGCCGGTATATGCCGACGAAAAATTACACCGTTGCAAAATCTCCACCCGGTGCGACTCGAAATCCTGCCCGAAGATGCGAATGCGTCCGGCAGTTGGCGTAGTTAATCCTAGCAACACCTGAATCGTCGTCGTCTTGCCGGCACCATTCGCGCCAAGCAGTCCGACAATTTCTCCGCGATGAATTTCAAACGACACATCCGCTACTGCAACGGTGTCTTTGAACTCCTTCCGGAGGTGCTCAACTTGGACAATTGACTCAGCCATTAGATGAACCGGGTCACGACGAAAATAAACACCACACCGGCGACTGTCAGCGCCATCGTTTTCCAGGAACTATGCTTGCTGTGCGCCTGCGGCAAAATATCGCTCGCGCCGATGTACAACAAAAAACCAGCAAAGAAACCTAAGTACAACACCAGCCAGCGATCCGGCATCCGGTACAGCAACGTTGAAAGTGCGCCCAGAATTGGCGCAACCGCATCCAGCAATAAAAACCATCGCGTCCGCCGGAGCGTATTCTTGTGCGCCAGCATCAGCGCCACCGTATTCATGCCATCCGTAAAATCATGCGCGATCACCGCCACCGCTACAAAAATACCAACCGCATTGCTCACCTGAAATCCCAAGCCAATTCCCAAACCGTCCATGAAGCTATGCGCCGCTAAAGCTAAAGCCGATAATACTCCGACTTGCGGATGAAAATGATCGGCATAGTCCGACTCGTGTGCGTGATGAATCACGATCACCTTCTCCACGATGTGAAACAGCAGGAAACCCACCACCAAGGCAATCATTACCGCCGTCGGATCCGTGCCACCTTCCTTTACCTGCTGAATTATTTCCGGGAAAATATCAAAGCTCACCACCCCCAGTAGCACTCCGGCAGTAAACCCCATGACCAGATGCAACCGGTTCTTTTCCCGAATACAAAACAACCCACCCAACCCCGTCGAAACAAATGTCCCCAGCGCCAAAAGAATCGGAATCATGCCGCTAGTTTAGCCGAACTCACCGCGCACTGCAATTCCCCGCTTGCGCCGGCACGCCGTTCAGGCTAACAACACCGCATGGCCAAGATTCAAAACCAATTCACCAACGTCACCGTCCTCACCAAAGCCAACATCTATTTCGAAGGCAAAGTCGTCAGCCACACCGTCCAGTTCGCCGACGGCAGCAAGAAAACCATCGGCCTGATTTATCCCGGTAACTTTCACTTCGGCACCCAAGCCGCCGAACGCATGGAAATCTCCGCCGGTACCTGTTGCGCCAAACTCGACGGCCAAGCCCACTGGAAAGAATACGCCACCGGTCAACTCTTCGAAGTCCCCGCCAACTCCGGCTTCGACATCGAAGTCAAAACCGGTATATGCGAATATGTTTGCTCATTTCTCTCATGAAACACGAATACTCTACAAAACTTTGGCAAGAAGCCTCTAAGCTCTTTCCCGGCGGCGTGAATTCACCGGTGCGCGCGTTTCGTGGTGTTGGCGGTACGCCGTTTTTCACGGCGCGGGCGCACGGCTGCCGGCTGTGGGACGTGGATGGCAACGAATACATTGATTACGTTGGCTCGTGGGGGCCGATGATTCTCGGTCATGCGCATCCGAAAATTGTCCGCGCCGTACAGGAAGCCGCGCGCAACGGCACAAGTTTCGGCACGCCAAATCCAAATGAAATCCGGTTGGCACGATTAGTTTGTGAAGCATATCCTTCAATTCAGAAATTGCGTTTTGTGAACTCCGGCACTGAAGCGACGATGTCGGCAATCCGTCTGGCGCGCGGATTTACGAAGCGCAACAAGATCGTGAAGTTTGACGGTTGTTATCACGGCCACGCCGATTCGCTGCTCGTCAAAGCCGGTAGCGGCGGCGCGACATTTGACGTACCGGATAGTGCCGGTGTACCGGCAGATTTCGCGCGGAACACATTGACGCTGACGTTGAATGACATTGCCGGTTTGAAACGCGTGAACTGGAGCGAGATTGCCTGCGCGATTATCGAACCGGTGCCCGGCAACATGGGCTTGATTCCGTTAACGATAGAGTTTTTGCAAACCCTCCGGCAAGTCATACACGACAGCGGCGCATTGCTAGTCCTCGACGAGGTGATGTGCGGGTTCCGGGTGGCAAAAGGCGGCGCGCAGGAGTTGTACGGTATCACCGGCGATTTAACGACGCTCGGTAAAATTATTGGCGGCGGTTTACCGGTGGGCGCATTTGGTGGCCGGGCAGAAATTATGGATTGTCTCGCGCCGACCGGGGCAGTCTATCAAGCAGGTACGCTCTCCGGTAATCCGCTGGCGATGG
This sequence comes from uncultured Verrucomicrobiota bacterium, assembly GCA_903847335.1. Taxonomy (GTDB): domain Bacteria; phylum Verrucomicrobiota; class Verrucomicrobiia; order Palsa-1439; family Palsa-1439; genus CAINDI01. Next base: position 5,568 of record CAINDI010000028.1, read on the forward strand.
CTGCTGGCATCGCGACACTCGAAGAATTATTCAAACCCGGAAATTATGAGAAACTCGAACAACTCAGCGCGACGTTATGCGATGAGCTGAAGAAAATTGTACCGGGCTACCACACGCGAGTCGGTTCAAAGTTTTGCACATTTTTTACCGACGTGCCGGTTGTGGATTACGCAACGGCCAAGACGAGCGATACGAAAAAGTTTGGCCGGTATTTCCATGCAATGCTGGAGAACGGCGTGTATTTGGCACCCTCGCAGTTTGAAGTCGGGTTCATGTCGTTAGCGCATACCGGAGCCGATATTGAGGCGACATTGCGCGCGGCGCGGGAAGCGGTGAAAGCACTGTGAAAATCGTCGTCGCTGCCACCGGCGCAAGCGGCGCGTTGTACACGCAACGATTGCTCGACAATCTGACCGGTCACGAAATTCATTACATTGTAACCGACCACGCCCACGAAGTGCAGAAATTGGAATTACCGGGTGACTTGAAGCTACCGGCGAATGCAATCCGGTACGATGAAAATGGCTCAATGTTTGTGCCGTTCGTCAGTGGTTCGGCAAAGTTTGACGCGATGGTAATCATTCCAGCTTCGATGGGAACCGTAGGTCGGATTGCGACTGGAGTTTCCGACAGCACAGTTGCCCGAGCCGCCGATGTATTTTTAAAAGAACGCCGGCAATTAATTCTCGTACCACGTGAAGCGCCGTATAATCTGATTCATCTCCGGAACATGGCCGCGCTGACCGAAGCCGGCGCGACAATCATTCCGGCCAGTCCATCGTTCTACTCGAAGCCGACGACGATTACCGGTTTGGTGGATACGATTATTGCGCGGGTGCTCGACCATCTAGGAATTGCGAATCAACTAACCAAGCGATGGCAAAGTATCTGAACATGGACAGTGTTCTCGGTATCGAAGGCGGTGGCACAAAAACAGTCGCGCTACTCGCCACCGGCGCGCGCATTCAACGCCGGCAATTTGACGCACTCAATCTGAAACTTTCTACTGACCGCCAAATCCTCACGCTGCTCCGGCAATTTCAACCAACTCGCGCCGCGATTTGTCTCGCCGGTTGTCGAACTACAGCCGACCGAAACCGCGTGCACCGACTCGCTAAACGCGCTTGGCCAAAGGCGAAAGTATTTACCGGTAACGACCTTGATTCCGGTTTGGTCGCAGTGTTTGGATTGAAGCAGGCTGGAATTCTCGTGATTAGCGGAACCGGCTCGGTGATTGTCGGACGGAGTGCCGGCGGAAAAATTGGGCGCGCCGGTGGTTGGGGACATTGGTTAGGCGATCACGGCAGCGGCTATTGGTTGGCGCTGACCGGATTGCGCGCTGCCATTCGTGAACTTGACCGCACCGGTCAGCCAAGCACAACTTTGCGCCGGTTATTGCGCCGGTTAAAACTGAAATCACCGGAGCAACTTGTCGAGTGGATTGCCGGTGCAACGAAGGCAGAAGTTGCCCGACATGCGGATATTTTTTTACGTGGCAACCGAGGCTTGGCACTACAAGCTGCATCTTTTCTAGCGATGGACTGCGCGGCAGTGGTGCGGAAATTAAAACTCACACAGCCGGCGGTGGCACTTGCCGGTGGAGTTTTACAAAATCACCCGGCGTTCCGAAGTGTCGTGATCCACCGCATTCGCCAGACAATCCCCGGCGCACGCGTGAAACTTTGGCGCGGCGAGTCGGCGCTCGGTGCGTTGCGTTTGGCTAGCGCTTAATTACTTCCGGTACCAAGCAACGGCTTTTTCAATACCGGCACTGAAATCCACACTCGGCTTCCACCGGAGCAGACGCGCGGCCTTATCAACCGACGCTTGGCTGTCTTTGATATCGCCGGCGCGGGCTGGCTCAAATTTCGGTTTCACATTTTTGCCGCAAATCTTATTAATCGTGGCCACGAGATCCAACAAACTGATGCGTCCGCCACAGGCAACATTGAAGGATTCACCGCAGGCGGCTTTATCGGCCTCACAAGCCGTGAGATTGGCCTCAATCACATTTTGAACATACGCAAAATCGCGAGTTTGCTGGCCGTCACCGAAAATCGTCGGCGACTCACCGTTCAGAATTGCGGTGATAAATCGCGGAATGACAGCAGCGTAGGCTGACGCGGGATTTTGGCGCGGGCCAAAGACATTGAAGTACCGGAGCGAAACGGTTTCAAGTCCGTAGAGTTGATAGAAAATTTGGCAATAGTATTCACCGGTAATTTTGTGAACCGCATACGGCGTCAATGGTGACGGCGTCATTTCCTCGTGCTTCGGCAAGGTCGGCGATTCACCGTAGATGGCCGACGAAGAACTAAATACCAAACGCTTCACGCCGGCATCGCGGGCAGCAATGAGAACGTTGAGTGTACCGGTAATGTTGGCGGCGTTCGTTTCCGCGGGAGCTTGCACAGACTTCGGTACGCTAGGAATTGCGCCCATATGAATAACGTACCGGACACCCACAGCGGCACGCTGGATGGCTGGTAAGTCGCACAGACTACCGGTCACCAGTTCAGCTTTGCCGGTGAGGCCGGCGATATTTTCTTGGCGGCCTGACGAAAAGTCGTCAAAGATTCGCACGGTTTTGCCGCGCGTCACCAAATGTTCCGCTAAATTTGAACCAATGAACCCCGCCCCGCCAGTAATTAGATAATCAATCATGTTTTTCCCTTTCATGTTCTGCCGGTAATTCCAGCAATTGCCAAGCGGTGTCGTCCACCGCAATTTCACCCCAATGTCCTTGCGCCGCCGTAAATAAATGATCCACGGCTTTGCCGCCGAGCAACCGCATCGGCACTCGCACCACAAATCGGTTACTGACACTCGTGACGATGACACCGGAGTTACGCACCAACACACCATTCACCTGCACCGTAAAATTTCCGAACGCTGGGAAATTCATTTCCACTTTGGGCATTGCCGCAAATGGCACACCGCGTTGATACGGAAACAACGTTAAATGCACACCGGTATGTTTGCCAAGCCGATTCTTCAGACCAATCAGAACAATCAAGTCACCATTTTGCCGGGCAAAGTCAACCGCCTCTAGCGGAATCGTCTCCGGCGCCGACACAGCCGGCAGATTCGTTTGTAATTGCGAGTGCTCCGATACAATCGTCAATATTTTGGCGTGTGCCGCTTTGCGCCAGTCCGGCTCTGGCCCCGCCGGCATCGATGGCACGCGATCCAGTGCAATCGTCGCAAAGAGTTCGTTCGTTCTCGCAAACGCCACGAGGAAGAATTCCCGGGTGGTCGTCTGCGTCTGATTCAGCAAAATCGCCCGATATTTCGTCTCCGTCTGCGCCGGTGTGAGCGGCAGGTTCATCCAATCGCCATTGTCCAGCAACAACGCCGGTGGCGATAAACCTAATTCCGGATGGTAATGTACCGGTTTTGGCCAGTCGCCAAAGTGAACAACATAAAAGTTTAATTGCGGTTGTAGTCCTTCGTCAGCCAATTGCAATAATGCGAGCCGAACGAAATTCGCGGTGGCCCGATGGTCGGCATTGGCATCGCACGGATGCGTGACGAAAACCCGCGTCGGCTTGAATTCCCGCAAGACCGCACAAAAATCCGCGACCGCATTTTGCGGCCGGTACGAGTGCCGGTAGCCGTAGTCTTCCGGATATGGAACGGCATTGGTCCGCGTGGCGTCGCTGGTGAAAACTTTATTCGTCGCCCAGTAGCTGCGCCAAATTTGCAGTTCACCCCAATCGGGATAACCGAGGAAAACTAAATTAGTCGCTGTGAGACCGAGGAGCGACATGGCGTCTATGGCTTCACGTCGCCGGCGCGCGCCAAATCCAATGTACTCTTTCGCTCCTAGATGGAGTAGATGACCACTGTAAAGTTTGAAGGCAATCTGGTTATGGTCGCCATTGGTCAGGTAAATCACCCGCACCTCGGCACCCACTGCGACCGCTTGTTGAATCAGCCCGCCACAGCCCAGAACTTCATCGTCAGGATGCGGCGCAACAATGACGAGCCGTTCACCTTTGACCGGTGGAGGAAACAACGTTTCAGCGTGACCAGCCACAACACCGGTAAGACACGCCCAAAAAAATACCAACTTACCGGCGGCCGATGCTGGCATAGGTAAAGCCGAGTTCGGCCATGCGTTTCGGATCGAAAATATTTCGGCCATCAAACACGGTTGGATGTCCCATCAGACTTTTCAACTTCGCTAAATCCAGCGATTGGAATTCCTTCCACTCCGTGCAAATCACCAATGCATCCACACCTTCGACGGCAGCGTAAGCGTCTCGGCAGTATTCGATGTCCGGCAGAAATTCCTTCGCCTTCTCCATCCCCTGCGGATCGTAGGCTTTGATTTTGGCGCCTTCTTTGAGCAACGGTCGAATAATATCCAACGACGGCGCTAATCGCATGTCGTCGGTGTCCGGCTTAAAAGCGAGACCGAGCACGCCAATGGTTTTGTCTTTTACAATCCAAAGTGTTTCGTGAATTTTTTTCAAAAACCGCGCCGCCTGCTCGGCATTAATATTCTGAACTTCCTGAAGCAACCGGAAGTCGTAGCCCAGCTCCTGTGCAATGTGGACAAAGGCGCTGATGTCTTTCGGAAAACACGAACCACCGTAACCAAGCCCGGCATTGAGAAACGCCCGGCCAATGCGTTTGTCCAAACCCATACCGGTAACGACATCGGTAATATTCGCGCCACTGGCTTCGCAGATGACGGAAAGCGCGTTGGCGTAGGAAATTTTCAGAGCGAGAAATGAGTTGCAGGCGTGTTTGATTAACTCCGCGGAATTGATGTCGGTGACAATGATTGGCGCTTGGAACGGCGTGTACACCGCTTTCATCTTTTCCACCGGTCGGTCACCGGCCACACCGATGACCACGCGGTCCGGATGCAGCAAGTCGCCAACCGCACAACCTTCCCGGAGGAATTCAGGATTACTGACGACATCAAATTCGACTTTTTGCTTGTTGTACCGTTTGATGGTCTGCGCAACTTTTTCGCCGGTTTTGACCGGCACGGTGGATTTATCCACGATGATTTTGTACTCGGTCATTGCACCGGCCACTTCCCGGGCCACGCGCTCGACAAACGTCATGTCGACCGAACCATCCGGTTTCGGCGGAGTCGGCACAGCAATGAAAATTACCTCGGCGTGAGCTACGCCATCCGCAATCTGTCCGGTAAAGCGCAACTTGCCGCTCGCGACGTTTTTCTTCACCAACTCTTCAAGTCCTGGCTCGTAAATCGGGATGCCGCCACCTTGCAAGAACGCAACTTTCTTGAGGTCGTTATCCACGCACACCACTTGGTGTCCGACTTCGGCAAAACACGCACCGGTAACTAGACCGACATAACCGGTGCCAACGATAGTAATTTTAACCATAGTTTTATTACCTTTTTAGTTAAATCCGAGATGGGTTGATGGATAAGCTTTCAATGTGATCGAAAAATAAACTGCTGTTTCATGGCCGCCAACGACTTCATTTCGGTACCGGAATCCGTAGTTGATATACCAATCGTGCAATTCCTGCCGCAAC
>CAINDI010000029.1 GCA_903847335.1 uncultured Verrucomicrobiota bacterium
AATTATCTCATCGTCGCCGGTGTCGATGTGCGGAATCCCAGGTCAACCGCGCAAGTGAATGCCTATCTCGGCGCTGGTGATCAGATTTACGCCTCAACAGAGAACTTGTACGTGACCGGTTCGCGCAACATGGACATATTATTTATGCAACCGCTTATGTTTAGTGCCGCACCGGCCTTAACGGGTGTCAGCAACTTGGCGAAACCGATTGGTGCGATGTCCGCCATGGCAGTCGCAACTCCAGTGTTACCGGTACCCTCGTCGACAAATCAGGAACAGACAGCGATTTACAAGTTTGCCTTGAATAATGGGCAGCCCACGTTCGTTGCGGCCAATCTTGTCGCCGGTAGCATTTTGAATTCATATGCGATGGATGAATTCAGCAATACTTTCCGTGTCGCTACCACCGAGCACGCGTGGTGGACAGATTCGCAACAGGATCGCAACAATTTATTTGTGCTTGATTCAAATTTGAATATCACCGGTAGCGTGACGAATCTCGCCGCCGGCGAACAAATTTACGCCGCCCGTTTTCTTGGTAACCGCGCCTTTCTTGTGACTTACCAGCAGATTGATCCGCTCTTCGCTATTGATTTAACTGATCCGACTCAGCCGGTCGTCGTCGGGCAACTCACCTTACCGGGATATAGTCAGTTTCTGTTGCCGTATGACGAGAATCACCTGATTGGGATTGGCAAAGACGTGACTGTTGTCACGAATCAATCCACCGGTGATGTCCCGTGGTGGGATGGTGTTGCGTTTTACCAAGGGCTGAAGGTCGCCTTATTTGATGTGACCGATTTGCAAAATCCGGCTTTGCTCAGTTCCGTGAGCATCGGTGACCGCGGCACGGATTCGCCGGTCTTGTGGGATCCGCACGCGCTATTGTTTGACCGGTCGCGGAACCTGCTAGCTTTTCCGGTCAGTGTCGCACAAATCACCAATGCCGATGCGAGTACTCCATGGCAATGGGGCGATACTGTTTTCCAAGGCGCCTATATCTACGATGTGTCTGTGACCAACGGTCTTGTCTTGCGTGGCACAATCACGCAGATGCCACCGGAGGATAACATCTGGAGCGATTGGAATCGGCAGATTAACCGCGTTCTCTTCATCGGCAATAGCCTTTTCACACTGTCAGACGCCGCCGTACAGGTCAACGACCTGAACTCTCTAACCCAGACTTCTTTGCTTGAACTCCCTCAACCACCTCAGAATAATTTCCCGATAGTCTTTCAAGCGATTGGCATTACGCTATCGAACGGTAGCCGTAAAGAATGGTGAATTCCGGTTGGTCGGAGGTGCGGAATCGTTCTTCCCGGGCGAGTACGACAAAGCCGTCGCGCTCGAAAAACTTTCGCCCGGCGCGATTCGTTTCGCTGACACCGGCATGAATGCCGAGTTCGCCAGCTTGCGATAGAAATTTTTCTAGCAATTGTCTGCCGGTGCCATGGCCGCGATCACCGGCGCGGAGGTTGAGGTGAAAATGCGCCGGATATTCTGCGAGGAGTTGCCGGCGGTGTGATTTTGGGAGGCGCAAATTTTGCCGGACAAACCGGTGCCAGAGCGAACCGTGCACTAAGGCTTTCAGAATTGCTACCGGCACAATTCTCAACGCCATTGTCCGTAGAAATTTTCGCGTGTCGAGACAACCGGTGAGATAGCCGATGATGCGGCCATCTTGTTCCGCGACCCACGATGCGGCCGGAGCGAAATCGGTGTAATACCGAGTGAGGAGGTCGGCGAAAACTTCGCGGTCTGGGAAGAAATGTTCGACCGGTTCGCCGGCGTCGGCGGTGTCGCAGCAGATTTCGCGAACGGCTGCCCGGTCGCGTGGTTCATAGTGGCGAATGATAGGCATTGCAGTTGTGATATTGCCTGCGCTGCCGGTGATTGTCGAGCGGTCGCTTGACCGTGCGGTGAGCGTGGGATATTCTTGCGGCGTGAAATTTGTCTGCCATCAATCCAAGTTGCGCGGTGACGTGAACATTCCCGGTTCAAAATCGCATACGATTCGCGCTGTGGCGTTCGCGAGTCTGGCGACCGGAACGAGTCGGATTGAAGCGCCGCTGGATTCCGGCGATGCGCGGTCGGCGGTGCGCGCATTTTCCGCGCTCGGAGCGAAGATTGATTGCCAGCCGGATGTCTGGACAATTACCGGCACCGGTGGTGAACTTCGTGCGCCGGCAGAGGTGATTGATGTCGGGAATTCTGGGACGACGGTCAACATCGCGATGGGTTCGGCAGCGCTCGTCCGCGAAGGCGTGACAACGTTTACCGGTGACCACCAAATTCAACGGCGGCCTTCCGGTGCATTGTTGGCGGCGCTCAACGATCTCGGCGCACATGCCGAATCGACTCGTGGTAATGGTTGTCCGCCGATTGTCGTTCGCGGTCGGCTCAAAGGCGGGACGACTTCCATCGAGTGTAAATCGAGCCAGTACCTGACGAGTTTGCTGATGAATTGTCCGTTGGCCGATGGCGAGACGGTTATTAAAGTACCGGTGCTCGAAGAGAAACCCTACGTCGAGATGACGCTCGATTGGTTGACCCGGCAGGGAATTAAATTTGCGAACAATGGATTCCGCGAGTTTCGGATTCCCGGTAAGCAAAAATATCAAGCGTTCACGCGGCGGGTGCCGGCGGATTTTTCGTCGGCGACATTTTTCCTGTGCGCCGGTGCTATCGGCGAGAATGAAATCGTGGTGCGCGGTTTGGATTTGACGGATTCGCAAGGCGACAAGGCGGTGCTGGATTATCTCCGGCAACTGGGAGCGCGAGTTGAAGTTTTGCCGGATGGCGGAATTCGTGTGCAGCCCGGTTACTTGAAAGGTTGCCGGTTGGATTTGAATGCCACGCCAGATGCGCTACCGATGATGGCAGTGCTCGCTTGTTTTGCGACCGGTCCGACGACGTTGGCCAATGTCGCGCATGCTCGGATTAAGGAGACGGACCGGATTGCGACGATGCGCATGGAGTTGACCAAGCTCGGCGCAAAAGTTACGGAACTGCCGGATGGCTTGGTGATTGAGGGTGGTAAACTTGTCGCGGCAGAGGTGGATGGCCATCACGATCACCGGATTGTGATGGCGCTGGCGATTGCTGGTTGCTCATTACCGGAAACTACGACGGTTCATACCGCTGAATCCGCCACGATTACTTTCCCGACGTTCACGGACTGCCTGCGCGGTCTGGGCGCAAAAATTCAACCCGCATGACGCCATCACTTTTACCGGTCACTTGTCTCGCCGATATCCTGCCGATTTACCGGCAAACGCCCATCAGTTTGTTGCTGGAATATCAGAATTGCGGACGGCCGTTCGATTCCTATGTCATGGCGAAATTGCTGGTTGGGATGTGCATGGATAATCGCAAGGTGCTGCGGATCCCGGACAACTTTGCCTACATTCTGCGTGCCGGTGGTGCGAATTTACGGCGGGCTGAATTCAAAGTTTCTTTTGCGATTTCAATTGGTGGTGTGCGCGCCCTCGCATTGATTGCGCATGACCAGTGCGGGATGGTGGGACTGACGGCGCGGCGGGAAGTTTTCATTCAAGGTCTGGTGGCTCATGCGGGGTGGACTGCCGAAAATGCGGCCCGGCATTTCGATGAGCGCGCACCGGAGTTTGAGATTGCCAACGCCGGGGAGTTTGTTTGCACGGAAGCGCAACGGCTGCGCCAGGATTATCCGAAGCTTGTGATTGCGCCGCTATTCTACCGGGTGGACGAGGGAAAGCTTTATCAATTGCAAGAGTGCGGATGAGAGCGAGTTGCTTTTTCCAGAAAAGCCGATAAAAAGGCTTCGGCCAACCGCGAACTACGTGCGGACGGCGAAGAAAAAGAAAGAGAGAAAACACCATGCTCGGATGTAACATTGGAACATTGTTTAAGGTCACCGTTGGCGGTGGCTCGTATCAGGAAGCGTTGGTCACGCATTTGCAAGGCGTGCCGCCTGGCTATCGCATCACGGAAGAAGAAGTTTACCGGGATTTGCTCCTGCGTAAACCGGGGCAAGGTGAGTTGACGTCGCCGCGCCGCGAGCCAGATGTGCCGGTGATTGTGACCGGTCAGAATTGCGATGACACGATGACCGGCTTTCACAACGCTCAATTCACCAATGGTACACCGGTGACGGTTTTGATTCCGAATCTTGACCGGCACTTTGAGCACATTGAGGCGTACCGGGTGACGAACCGCACACCGCGTCCCGGTCACGCTTCGTATGCCAGCTATGTGAAGTACGGCCAGTGGGATGATTCCATTGGTGCCGGTTTCTTCAGTGGCCGGTACACCGCCACGATTGTTGCGGCGGGGGCGATTGCGAAACGCATTTTGAAAGACCACGGCATCGAAGTGACTGGTTATGTCAAAGAAATTGCCGGGATTCGGTTAGCGGATATGCCGATTGAAAAGATTCGGCCAAAAGTTGCCGCGTACAAAGAAATGCGCTGGAAGAACGACCCGGTGTATGACTGGTTGTTCACGTCCGGTCGGTACAAGCCGGAGATGCGGATGCTTCAGAAAATGGCGGTGCTTGCCGAGTTGGAGAAAGAAGTACCGGAGATGTACAAGAAGATGATTCGCTTCGACGAAGAAGCGATCCGCAAAGAATATGGTGTGCATCCGAAATTGAATTGTCCCGATTTAGCGACGGCGGATGCGATGTACGAACGCATCATGGAAATCACGCGCGGCGGCGATTCGAGTGGCGGTGTGGTGGAAATTGTTGCCACCGGTATTCCCTGTGGGATGGGTGAGCCGGTGTTTAACAAACTGGATGGCGAACTTGGTCGGATGTTGAGCATTGGCACTATCAAAGCGGTGGAAATCGGTGCCGGCATGGCTGTCAAGGACATGACTGGCTCGCAGGATAACGATCAGTTAGATGTCAAGGATGGCAAAGTCAGTTTCCGCACCAACAATGCCGGTGGTATTACCGGTGGCTTAGCGACGGGTCAAAATATCGTCGTTCGTCTCGCGGTTAAGCCGACGCCGACCATTGCGAAACCACAGCATACGATTGATAAAGTTTCGTTGGAGAATAAAGATTTGGCAGCCGTGACGCGCCGTGATCCGACAATTGTGCCGCGCGTCTGGCCGGTCGCGGAAGCATTCACAGCGATTCTATTGCTCGACCACTACATGCAACACATTGCGTTTCAGTCGATGGTTAAAAAGTAGACCGGCCCTACCAGTAATCAGAGCGTTTTCCAGTTGGCGAGTGCGCGGGTTACAGATGCATGTACTTCGGTCATTGCAATACCGGCGCGCTGCAGTTTGCCGGTATCTAAAATGCAGTTGGAGCGCGGCGTTTTAGCCGCGAGTTGCATAAATTCTTTTTCACTAGCAAAGAAAATAAATTCCTTTTTGCAAACGCCACTGCGGTGAATGAGTTCCACTACTTCGCGAGTTGTGATCGAGCCGGGATTGGTCATGTGATACGTACCAAACGGCAGCCGGCGTTGCCAACAGTTCCAAGCTGCCTCTACAAACTCCGGTAAATAGGTGAGCGATTGACGTGTGTCGAGCAATCGTTCATAGCGCAACATTTTGGTCAGGTAATTGCGGGGATGATCAACATGATGAAAGGGAATCCGTAACCGCCAGACATAACAACGGTCGGCATTCTGTAGCAATTCTTCGCCGAAGGCTTTGGTTCCGCTGTAGAAGCTGCAATTATTTTTTCGAAATGTGAAATTCGGTTCATCCGTTTCTGTGAACCCGCTTCCATCGGCGTGGGTACCGGTAAAAATACAACCGGAGGAAATATGCGCCCACGGCTGTTGGAGGTTTTCACAGACTTCCCGGATGATTCCCGGTAGAATCGTATTCGCTAGCAAGCAGTCGGTCTTATGCGCCTCACAGTCATCGACATTGAACTGGCCGGTATAGCCAGCGGCGTTGATGACCAGCTCTGGTTTTGTTTCCTGCAAAACTGTGCGCAATTTCGCAGCGTTAGTATAATCCACTTCTTGCCGGCGCAGATTCCGGTAGCTGATTCTCTCGCGGCGGAAGAATTCCTGAAAAGCCGTTCCGATGTAGCCGGAGCCACCTAAAAGCAAAGCCGTGCATGTCATGCGTTGTTCTTCTAACAAAAAGGCTCCTGTAACGCCAGATTATCCGCTGACGGCATCAGGAATTGTCCTATCTCCGAATCCGTGTTTTCACCGAGCGACAAATCTCGATATTGGGCGTATTGGTGATTTAAGAAAATGAGAAAGGAGAACTAAATATGCGACGACGAAAACAATCGATGACACTCGGAGACCTAATCCGTGCGGTTTCGCAGTTCTCGCACAATGATCACGAAGTTGGACTGGCTGTGGCCGACTTGATGAGTCGCGGAGTTGTTAAGCTCCGGACTCGCCAACGGTCACACCGTCGCTTCACCGGTGGACATTAGCGCCGCCTTGACGCTGCCACCGGACTAGGCTAAGCAACCGTTACCGGCGATGTCCGCCGGTAACGCATGAATAATATCGCCAGTCTGATTGACCACACGCTGCTCAAGCCCGGTGCCACCATCGCTGACATCGATCGACTCTGTCACGAAGCTACGCAATGCCAATTCCATTCTGTCTGCATTAATCCGTTTCACGTCTCGTCCGCCGTCGCGTTGCTAAAAAATACGCCGGTCAAAGTTTGCACGGTTATCGGTTTTCCACTCGGTGCCAATCTCGCCGAAATCAAAGCCGCTGAAACGCGTTCTGCTCTCCGCAATGGCGCTTGCGAAATTGATATGGTTCTCAACATCGGCTCGCTAAAATCCGGTAACTCTGCCGCGGTCCTTGCCGACATCCAGACGGTCGTCGAAATCTGTCACGAAGCTTGCGCCATCTGCAAAATCATCTTGGAAACCTGTCTACTCACCGCTGCCGAAAAAACTCACGCCTGCGAACTTTGCGTCCAAGCCGGTGCCGATTTCGTTAAAACTTCCACCGGTTTTAGCACCGGCGGCGCGACGGTGGATGATGTTGCGCTCATGAGTCGATTGGTGAAACCACACGGTCTCGGCGTCAAAGCCTCCGGTGGTATTCGTTTGCTCACTGACCTCCAAAAAATGGTGAATGCCGGCGCCACGCGCATTGGTACCAGCAATGGCATCAAAATTTTGCAAGAAGCTACCGGTTGAGATGAACAATTTCGTTCCATTACCTGCGGAAGAACAAATCGTCATCACTTGGCCGACACCAAATCAGCAACTCTTCACTGCGCCAGAAAAATTCTTTGCTCGCACACGCGTCAACCCAGGTTTCGGCAAGCCCGGTTGGACGCGCGACTGTGGCCGGCGGTTTCATCGAGGGTGCGACATCGCGCCGGTCAATGTCACGTCAACCGGCCAAACCACGCGGGTCATCTTTACCGATTGCGCCACCGGTAAAGATTTTGCCAGTGACGAGCCGACTTTTATTCCACACGACGAAGTTTTTTGCGTCTATCCCGGCCAAATTATCGAAGCTGTTACCGACGAATCCACCTCCGATTTTGGCCGGCATATCGTCGTTGAACATCACTGGCCGGTGACCGGTGTGAAATTCTTCACGCTCTACGGTCATCTCGCCAAGCTTGGCAATGGCTTCGGTTGGATGGGACAGACTTCACGGAGTGCCGATGCGCGAAATTGGATGGCGATTGCGCCGCATTTACATTTTGAAGTCCGCGATGCCACCGACAACGCCTACGACCCAGTCAAATTTCTAAAACGCTTCCTGCCGCGCTAATCCGACACGGAAAAGACCGGCAGATAATGGTCTTTCGCCGTTAATGCCAGAATCGCCAATGAAGTTGTGTAGAGCGGGCCGGCTTCCGCTTCGTCGAGCGAATGCGGCGGCAACGGCCAACTCCCGTCGGCGTTTTGCAGTTTCGCCAACAACCGTTCGTCAAAACTGATTCCGGCTTGCGCACAGAAAAACACGGCGTGATAAAAATATTCGTCGTCCCACGTGACGGTGGGACAGGTGTTCGTCAGTGTTTCCGACCGGCCACATATTCGTAACGCCAGCATCGCCGCCGCCGTTCGTCCTCTGGTTGGGAAACCACCGGGCTGATCGGAAAAACCGCCGCGCGGATGTTCGCAACGCTGGAGATAATGCGCCGCCCGTTCAAACGCCTCACGCGGCACTTGCATCCCGGCATCCCGTGCCGCGCGCAATGCCGCGACTTGCCAGACCGTCACCGCCAAATGGCTATCGGTTGAATCCGGGAAGTAACCCCAGCCGCCATCGTGAATGTCGCCTTTCGGCACGGCTTGCGCGCGCAAAATAAAATCGACTGACTTATTCAAACTGAGGTGAATGACGGTTCCACACTTGACCATGCCGGATGCCTCGGCCAGTAACAATGTCGTCACAGCATGCCCGTACATCAACGCCCCACCGTTTGTCGTCGCACCGATTGCCGCTTGCGATTCGACATACCGGATCCCGCGATCAACGACCTGACCATAACCTTGCGCAGACGGCACGTTACCGGCGGAAAGAAACGCGAGCACCGGTAATGCGTTCAGCGCGGCGTTCGTGCTCCACGAACCATCGGCGTGTTGCTGTGTCGCTAACCAATGCAATCCGCGCGCAACTTCGTTTGATTCTGCAAAAGTTGCCGGACACAACAGCAAGATGAGCAGGCAAGCTTTCATCGCCATAACCGGTCGCAGATTTTTCCAATGCCAGTCGCGCGTCCATGCGGCACGACACCGAGCAATGGCACACCGGCGAGTTCGGCGATGGCTTTCGCATTGGTGCGTTCCGCTAGACCGCGCCGGCCAGTGGTGTCATTGAGAATGATGCCGGCGATTTTCAATTTCATCGCCTGCGCTTGCCGGATGGTGAGCAAGGTGTGATTCAGAGTACCGAGACCAAGCCGGGCCACGATGATTAACGGTAAGTCGAGTTGACGAATAAGGTCGGCGACGAAATAGTTACGGCGAATCGGTACAAGTAAGCCGCCGGCGCCTTCGACAAGGATAGGCGAGAAGTCAGAAGTCAGAAGACGGAAGACAGAATGGATTTTGTCGAGGTCAATCCGCTGGCCTTCGAGTTTTGCGGCGACACTCGGCGCAACCGGATGCCGGAGGTAAATTGGATTGATGACATCAAGCGGAACTTCGTTGCGCATTAACTTCCGGTAAGTCTGCGCGTCGGCGCGACCGCCGGCACCGCAGGCGATTGGTTTGAAACCGGCGGCCGGTAAATCTCGTCGGCGAAGTTCAGCGAGGAGCAGGGCGGTGACGTGCGTTTTGCCAACGCCGGTATCAGTGCCGGTGATGAAATAGTTTTGGTTCATAAGAGTGAAACCGGGTCAACGTCCACGGCGAGAGTCACGTCATTCGGTAGTTTAGTACCGGTGACGACTTTGGCGATGACTTCGGTTAGGCGCATGATTTGCGGACTGCGGACAATGATTTGGTACCGGTAATTGTTTTGAACTTTAGCGAGCGGTGCCGGCGTGGCTTCGCTCAGGAGATCGTTACCGGCAATGTGCTTGCGAAGTTCGCGGACGAGCGCGTTGGAAAAGAAGAGGGCTTTTTCTTCGGTCTTGGCGCGAATGGTCAGGCAGACGAGGCGCGTGGCCGGTGGATAGTGAAGTTGTTGGCGGAATTCAATTTCTTGGTCGTAGAAGCCGAGGTAGTCGTGTTGCCGGGCGTGTTGGATGGCCGGATGAAACGGCGTGAAACTTTGGACGACGACTTCGCCTTCGACATCGCCACGGCCGGCGCGACCGGCCACTTGGACGAGAAGTTGGAAAGTGCGTTCGCCGGCACGGAAATCCGGTAAGTGCAGCGCCATGTCGGCGTAAATAATTCCGACGAGTGTGACGTTCGGAAAGTGCAGACCTTTGGCAATCATTTGCGTGCCGACGAGGATGTCGATTTTGCCGACGCGGAAATCTCTGAAAATTTCCCGGTACAGCGATTTGCGGGTCATGATGTCGGAGTCCATCCGCTGAGCGCGCGCTTTCGGGAATGCGGCTTGAATGGCGGCTTCGACTTTTTCGGTACCCATGCCGGCGTAACGAATGGCTGGGTCGCGACATTCAGGATTCGGACAAACTTTCGGAGCGGGACGAATGTCGCCGCAGAGGTGGCAAGCGAGTTGCGCGGCTTTGCGGTGGTAAGTGAGTTTGACGCTGCAATTCGGACAGTCGGCGACGTAGCCGCATTTCGGACAAAACATGTGTGTCGCGTAGCCGCGTCGGTTGAGAAAGAGGATGACTTGCTCTTTTTTGGCAAGCCGAGCTTCAATCGCATCGCGGAGTCGCCGGGAGAGCACGTGCAACCCTTTTTGACGGATCACTTCCTGCCGCATATCTACGATTCGCATCACCGGCATTTGCCGGTGGTCGACGCGTTTTGGCAACGAGGACAAAATATACCGGCCGCGTTGCGCATTATAAAATGATTCAATCGCCGGCGTGGCTGAGCCGAGGATGACAGCGGCTCGTTCAAGTTTCCCGCGCACGACGGCCACGTCGCGGGCGTTGTAGCGCGGCGCTTCGTCCTGCTTGTAACTGGTCTCGTGTTCTTCATCCACGATGATTAAGCCGAGCGCCGGTACCGGCGCGAAGACTGCCGAGCGCGCGCCGATGACGATGTGCGATTGGCCGGATCGAATTTTGTGCCACTGGTCGTGGCGTTCACCTTCGGAAAGATGGCTGTGGAGAACGGTAATCTGTTGCTTCGGAAATCGGGCGCGGAACCGCTCGACGGTTTGCGGCGTCAACGAAATCTCCGGTACGAGTACGATGGAATCTTTACCGTGGTGAAGCGCATGTTCGATGGCTTGGAGGTAAATTTCCGTCTTACCGGAACCGGTGACACCGTGGATGAGAATCGGCTTTTCCGGTTTCTCGACAGCCGCTTTGCAAAGTGTGAGCGACGTTTGTTGGTCCGGCATCAATGGCAATGGTTCGGTCGGCAAAAAAACTTCGCCACCGAATGGGTCGCGCTCCTCGACTTTGTCGGTCAACTCGACGAAACCTTTTTTTGCGAGCTTTTTGATGGCGGCAGAGTCAATCCCGGCTTGCTCGCAAAGTTGGACGACAAATAGGCCGTCAGTTTTGCGGAGAATTTCCAGTGCGTGAAATTGTTTTGGCGCGCGTTTAGCGAGCTTGGCAAGATCGTCGAGCGTGAGTTTTACTGGCCGGACGAATTGTCGTTCTTTCCAGCTGATTTTGGACTTACGGACGACCTCCGGTAGCGCGCATTTCACGCACAGCTCGACCGGACAGCAGTAATACCGGCCCATCCAGCGGGTGAGTTCGAGAATTTTATCGGTGAGTAACGGTTGTTTGCTGACGACGTCACTAATTTCTTTGAGTTGCGGATGCGGCGAGGATTCGGCGAGGCCGACGACATAGCCTTGGGTTGTTCGTGAGCCGAAAGGAACGTTAACGCGCGAGCCGATGCGGATTGTCGCGGTGAGATGCGACGGAATCCGGTAATCAAATTCGCGGTCGAGCGCGATGTCCACGACAACTTTAGCGATGGCGGCTTTCACTTCGACAAGATTCTACTTGGAATCCGAACCGCCGGCACGTCTATAATGCCGGTATGAAACGACGTCGTTCATTGCCGCGCCGGTTGGGCCGGATCTTGGAATTAATTTTGCTGGTTGCAGCGGTCGGCGCAGTGGCGGTGTTGTATTTGCGCTGGCGCGAGCAGCGTTATAATCCGCTCATTGAGAAAATTGCCGAGAAGTATGATGTGGATAAATTTTTGGTGAAGGCGGTAATGCGGCAAGAGAGCGGTTTTGATGCGACAGCGTATAGCAAGAAGGGCGCGATTGGATTAATGCAGGTGATGCCGGCGATGGGCGAGCAATGGGCGCGGGCGACCGGTCATCCCGGCTTCAAACGTGATGCGCTTTGGGATCCGCGCACAAATATCGAGGCTGGGACTTGGATTTTGGCGCAGGCGTTGGAACGTTGGCAAGAGCGCGATGATCCGGTGCCGTTTGCGTTAGCGGAATATAACGCCGGTGCCGGCAAGGTGGTGAAATGGTTGCCGAATGGCGCGGCGACGACCGCGGAAGAATTGATGGCGGCGATTACTTTCCCCGGCGTGCGCCGGTATGTTGAACGGATTACCGGTTACGCCGAAAAATACCGGACGAAAGACCAGCTCTAAAGCGAAAGGGCTTGGTCGGACGCTCGCGATTGGCGGGACGAATACCTGGGTGAGGTCAGGTTAGGCTAGGAGAAGCGCGTCGCCACCGTGGGCCCCGCAAGCGGCCGATCAAACCCTTTCAAATATCACTTTGTTTGACTACTCAAACAAAAATTTGTTCAAAAGAAATTCGCACGGAATTTGCGGATGTCAAGGGCGGGGCGATAAATTATCGCGGAGCTTGCGATTCTTGGCGCGAGCTTCGTCGGCAATCTTGGTTTTGAACTTCGCGAGCTGTTCCCGGAGCGCAGGATCACCGGTGGCAATAATTTGCGCGGCGAGGATGCCAGCGTTCTTTGCGCCGCCGATTGCAACAGCTGCCACCGGTACGCCACTCGGCATTTGGACGATGGATAACAAGGAATCTAGGCCGCCGGCGCATTTGGTTTCGATGGGCACGCCGATGACCGGTAGTGGTGTCAACGCGGCGACGACTCCGCCGAGGTGTGCAGCACCGCCGGCGCCGGCAATGATAACTTTCAAACCGCGCTTTTCGGCAGTTCGGGCGTATTCGGCGACATCGTCAGGGGTCCGGTGCGCGCTCATCACGTTGACTTCGCAGCCGACGCCAAGTTCGGCGAGGACCTCCGCCGCCGCCTTCATCGTCGGCCAGTCCGAGTCGCTGCCCATTAGAATTCCTACCAAGACTTTACTGGTTGTGCTCATATATCTGACAAAGACTTCAAAATGGTTTCGAGTTCAAGTCTTTTATGCTCGCGCTCTTCGTTATCGGCGGATTGCGGAACGGTCACCGGAGTGCCGATGCGCAAGATTACGCGGCTAAATGGCAGCGGAATCAGGAATCCGTCCCAACTATTCAGCGCGATTTTCCACGATAAATCATATGAAACCGGAATGATTGGCGCGTTGGTTAATTGCGCGAGTTGAATGATGCCGGTGGCGACTTGGTATTTTGGGCCGCGCGGGCCATCGGGTGTGATGCCGGCATCGTAGCCAGATTGAACCAACCGCGTCATTTCGAGTAAAGCGACTTGACCGCGCCGACTGCTGGAGCCGCGGACGCAAACAAAACCGAATTTTTCCAAAACCCCGGCAAGTTTCGTGCCGTCTTTGCTGGCACTGACCATGACGACAAGTTGGCTGCCGTACCGGTTCGTCCAGTGTTTCCAGAATAGATAGGGCAATAAGAAGAGCCGGTTATGCCACGTCGCGAAAATCACCGGGCGCTGAGGTGTATGCGCCAATATACCGGTCGGGTCATCGATTCGCCACCGGAGGGAGCGACCAATCGCCATCACCAAAAACTTTACGAGCCAGCCGCTCATGCTTTGAATTGCAAATCGTACAAGCGTTTGTAGGTTTTGCCGAGCGCGAGTAATTCGTCGTGCCGGCCTTGTTCGACGACGCGGCCTTTGTCGAGGACGATAATCCGGTCGGCGTGTTGGACGGTCGAGAGCCGGTGAGCAATGACGAGCATCGTCAACGCGCGCTGGTTGGTGCCCCACATCAAATCATCGAGTGCCGCTTGCACGGCGCGTTCGCTTTCGGTGTCGAGCGCGCTGGTGGCTTCGTCGAGCAGGAGAATCGGCGGATTTTTCAGGATCGCGCGCGCAATCGCGAGTCGTTGGCGTTGACCACCGGAGAGTTTTACACCGAGGTCGCCAGTCATGGTGTCGTATTGCTGCGGCATCTGCGAAATGAAATCGTGAGCATGGGCGCGGCGAGCGGCGGTGATGATTTCGTCACTCGTCGCGTCGGGTTTGCCGTAGGCAATGTTGTGCGCCACGGTGTCGTTGAATAGGAATGTTTCCTGCGTGACCAAGCCAATTTGGTCACGAAGTGATTTAGAGCTGACTTGCCGGATATCAACGCCGTCGACGCGGATGGTGCCGGTGACGGGATCGTAAAACCGGGGAACGAGATTTAGCAGCGTTGTTTTACCGGCACCGCTGGCTCCGACGAGTGCGATGAGTGAGCCGGCGGGAATTGATAAATTCACATCGTCGAGCACGGTCTCAACACCGGTGCCGCTGTACCGGAAGGTTACATGGTCAAATTCAATCGCCCGACTGAAACGCGGTAATGCTACCGGGTGGATTGGTTCAACCACGGAAGGTTGTTCGTCCAGCAACTGAAAAATCCGGTCACTCGCGGCGAGAGTTTCTTGGATTTGGAGATGCACGCGACTGAGTTTTTTGATTGGCGCGTAGAGGAAGAATAAACCTAAGCCAAACGCGATGAGCTTACTGCCTTCAATGCCGACAAAAAAGGCGTAGATGAAAACTAACGCGCCGCCGAGTCCGGCAATCAGCTCAATCAACGGTGTGTTCATGCCACGCGCCCGGATAACTCGCATGCGTTGCCGGAAGAATTCGCGGCAAATGGTCCGGAAATCCTCGGTCTCACGTTCTTCCATGCCGAAGGCGCGGATGACGCGCAGTCCGGCCACCGCTTCTTGCAGTACCGCCAGCAAGTCGGCTTGGCTCATTTGCATGAGTCCGCTGGCTTTGCGAGTGCGCCGGCCGTACACGATGATTGGGATAATGCACAACGGGAAAACTATGAGTCCGGTCAGCGATAATTTCCAGTCCGTCCAGATTAACCACGCGAGTACGCTGACTAAGGTGACGGGTTCTTTGATGACGTCTTCGACGACATTTGCCAAACCGAGTTGCACGGCGCTGGTATCGTTGGTGACACGCGACATCAGCTCGCCGGTGCGGGTGCCGGTATAATAATCGAGCGAAAGTTTTTGCAGGTGCGAAAACATTTTGATGCGCAAATCCATCACTGTGCGCAAACCGACCCAGTTCATCAAATAGGTGCTGACAAATTCGCAAACTCCGCGCGTGGCCATCACCACCGGTAATAACGATGCCACTGCCGCAGCTTGCCACCAGGTCCAACCGGTTACGCCTTGCTCGAAGAAGCGCGCCCAGACTTTTTTTACAACCGCGAGAACCGCCACGTTGAGCGGTCCGTAGGCGACGCCAAACGCGATGCCGGTAATCAGTCGTCCGCGATACGGTTTGATGAATGCCAGCAAGCGCCGGTATTGTTGGAGAAGGCTCGGGATTGCAGTCATTGCTCGCAGTATAACACCGGAGGCTAGCTGCCGGGAATCGGAATGTTATGTGTGGCGCGACTTGACCGGCGGGAATTCCTCGATTACTATCCGCAAACCCCGTTGTAAATCAGGAGAAAATAAATGATCGTCACAACTGCCCAACTATTCAAACACGCCTATGGCAAATACGCCATCGGTGCTTATAACATCAACAACCTCGAACAGACCGTCGGTTTGTTCAAAGGCTGCATCGCCAGCAAAGCGCCATTCATTATTCAGATCAGTCGCGGCGCGCGAAAGTACAGCGACAAACGCTTTCTCGAAGGCATGATTCGCGCGGCGGATCAGGTTTATCCGGAAGCTATCTTCGCGGTTCACCTCGATCACGGCGATGAAGAAAATTGCTACGACTGTATTAAGTCTGGTTTCTACAGCTCCGTCATGATTGACGCCAGCCACCACGACTTAGAGGAGAACATCGCCATTACCAAGCGTGTTGTGGATGCGGCGCACGCCAAAGGCATCAGCGTCGAAGCCGAACTCGGCCAGCTCGGTGGTGTTGAAGAAGACATCGTCGGCTCCGTCAAACTCACGAATCCCGACGAAGCCAAAGAATTCGTCAAACGGACCGGCTGCGATTCGTTGGCGGTTGCCATTGGCACCAGCCACGGCGCGTTCAAATTCAAAGCCGAACCCGGTAAGAAATTCAGTCTGCATTTTGAAGTCATCGAGAAAATTCAGAAGTTGCTTCCCGGTTTCCCAATGGTCATGCACGGCAGCAGCAGCGTGCCGAAGGACGAAGTGGATCGCATCAACGCCGCCGGTGGCAAAATTAAAGATTCCAGCGGCGTACCGGAAGATCAATTTCTACCGGCCGCCAAAATGGGCGTCTGCAAGGTCAACATTGACACCGATGGCCGTCTCGTCTGGACGCGTGTTCACCGCGAATTTTTCCGCGACAAGCCGGAGAAGTTTGACTTGCGTGACGTTGGCGTTCCATTCATCGAAGAATACGCCAAGATGATTGCGCACAAGAATCAAGTGCTCGGCAGCGCTGGTCAACTCGACGGAATTCGCGTCGCTATCGGCAAGAAGTAATTTATTAGCCGATTCATACAAGAGCGTCCGGTAATTCCGGGCGCTCTTTGTATTTTTGGTAATCGTTGACAACGGTGGCCGAGAAGGACAAATTTGCTGCGTGGCATCGGAATCACTGCAATTAAAAGAAGCGCACCGGATCCTGACCCGATTGCGCTTGGATACATCCCTGCTTCATTTGCAAATGGAACGGAGTATTTTACTGGTGAGTGGCCGTCTTTGTTATCCGGATCCAATGGGGCTGGCGCAATGTGAGGTGAACTACGAATTGCTGCACGAAATTGATCGGCAGTTACGCCATATTAATGAAGTGAAAGGCGTCGAGTATCGGTTGCGAAATTGGGTTCACACCGGTGATGGTGGTTGGTCTAAACGGAAAATTCGACAGTAGATTACCGGTTGATATGAACGATTTCAGCCGGTGGGAAGCCATTGAAATAGGTCGAAGAAGCGTGGCTGTACGCACCGATATTTTCGCTGTAAAGCAAATCGCCCAGCGCCAAATTCGCCGGTAGTTGCTCGGCCATCGAAACCACATCGAGTGCATCGCATGTCGGCCCAAACACAGAGCAGATTTGCGTTGGCCCTTTCTTGAATGCTTTCAAGTGATAGTGGCAATGGTCGAAAATTACACCGGAGAATGTGTGATAGACGCCATCATCAATGTAATAGCAAAGTTTACCATCGCGGACAGCTTTACCGATGATTCGCGAAACGCCAATTCCGGCGGTAGCAACCATGAATCGGCCCGGCTCGGCGAGAATTTGAATATCTTTCGGGAATAGCCGGTCGAGTTCACGGTTAATTGTATACGCCAATTCAGCAAACGGCTTGACCGAGTCATCGTACGGTGCCGGGAAGCCGCCGCCGATATCGAGCACGTTCATTTTTTTGTAACCACGTTCTTTGGCTTCCTTGAAAATATTAGCCGCAAGATTGATTGCTTGAACGTAATTCTCAAAATTCGTCGTCTGACTGCCAACGTGAAAACTTAAACCTTCGACGGTGAGGCCGACTTTGTCAGCGGCCAAAATTAAATCCACGGCTTCACCGGGGGCCGCACCAAACTTGGACGACAACTCAACCATCGCACCGGTATTGGCCACCTTCAGTCGCAACGCGAGCCCGGCATTCGGCGCAAACTTTTTGATTTTTCGGATTTCCTCCGCGTTATCATAGGTCACGAGGGGATTGTAATGATCCAATTCGGCGAGCGTCTCGTTGGCTTTGATTGGATTGGCGTAAATGATTTTGTCCCAAATCCACTGCTGACGCTTTTTCGCCGGTAAGTTTTTGATATTCTCGCAAACGGTTCGGAGTTCCGGTAACGATGCGACATCGAAGCTCGCACCTGCCTTGAACAGGGTGCGGACGATTTCTGGGTTTGAATTCGCTTTGACCGCGTAATAGGCTTGAACGCGTGGCAGGTGCTTCTTGAACATGGCGTAGTTCCGCCGCAATTCTGCGTGATCCACCACAAACAGCGGTGTTCCGTGTTCTCCTGCGAGCCGCTTCAGTGTGGTGAGCGAAACCATCAGTCTCCGTCAGTAATCAGGAAATTCTTAAATTGCCACGGATCGCGCCGGTCGATGTTTGGTTTGTTATAACCGGGGAACGCATTGGCATAATATTTTAATGGCGTCCAGTCCGACGGCTTGGAAATCCATTTGCCGAGATAGGGTTTGGCGATTTTCAGGACGTACTCGTGCGGTAAATCATCCGGCACGCAGACACCCCGGGCTGGGTTCTCAATCATCCAGGCGACCGCTGCCACCACGGAAATCGCGACTTGCATCGTGGTTGCGTTTTGGTGTGGAACCAGCCGGCGAGATTCTTCAATGCTCAAATCGCTACCAATCCACCACGAATTGTACGAGTGTCCCATCAGTAGCGAGCCGAGAATGTCCGCGCCGCTGGTGATTTCGTCGTTGAGAATCCGCTGCTTCTCCGGCAGCTTGTAGTCGTAACCGCGTAGTTCGTTGAGCGAGGCGATGGCCACGTCAGCTGGGCAGTAAGCGTAATGTACCGTTGGACGGTAGACTGCTTTGCCGTTTTTCCAGACCGTGAGCCGGTCGGAGATGGTGAACGCTTCGCCGTGCCGTACAACCATCCCGCGAATGCAATAATTTGGGACCCACGACACTACCCAAGTGTTCATGCCCATTCGTGCGAGGCAGATCTGATTGCGTGGTCCGGTGGAATGTTCGTAGGCAAGTGCCGGTAGCTCCTTCTCGTGTGTACCCCAGCCCAGCTCAGAAGTCGTCGTGCCTTCTTCCCGAAAGCCTTCGACGCTCCAGGTGTTGACGAATTCGTCGACTTCCTTAGGCCGGTTGGTGATTTGAGTGTCGCGTTCGCTGCAATGAATCACTTTTACGCCGAGCTGCATGGCGAGCTCGTTAAATTTTTGGTCGGCGATAAGCTGGCCGATTTTTTCTGCGGCTCGACCGGTGACCTTCTTATCCTTAATGCTCCGCCCTCCGATATCAATCAGCCCTTGTTTGGTAAAATGTGAAATCAATCCGGGATTTGCGCCGTGCTCCAAGACTGCGGTCGGCCCCGGCGTTTTCCACTTGGCAATCATCGCGCGAAGTTTCATATGCCGCCAGTAGAGCGTCATCTTTTGTGGGGATGCATTCTTCGAGTTCTCGTACGGATCCCAAAGCTCGACTGAAGTATTGACGTATAGCACTCCCCGATCGTGACACCACTGAAGTAACTCGCAGCAATCGATATTCCATGCCAAATCAATCAGAACATCACCGGCGGTCAGATGTTTACCGAGCAATTTTCCCATATTCTCGCGCGTCACGCGATCGCGGACAAATTTCACGCCGCGTTTCAACCACGGTTGGAGTGCCGCGCGCCGGTCTTCAAAATCCATGATGGTGATGTCCCGGCATGGTACGCCGAGTTCTTTGACTAGAATCGGTAGCGTGCATTGTGCAACTGCGCCATAACCGACAAATAAAATTCGCTTTCCAAATTTAATCATAATTCTCCTGAAAACCCGTCACTGCGCAATGTGTCTGAAATTGTTTTTTCTTACAAGTTTTTTCCCGGTTATTCTGAAAAATTGGATATTGCAATGTCTGGCTGCGTGTGAAAAAAACAATGCATGGCTCAAATTAATTTAAATATTAACGAACACGCGGCGAAGTTAGTCGCTCGGACACGTGCTGACGGCGGATTGGCACCGGTGAACCTCGAACGCTTCTGGGCCGATCAAGAGCAAGCGGTGGCCAATCCATTTGGCGCGGACATTCCTCAGGTGCCGCTTGGAGTTCTGATGAGTCGGGAATGTATTTTTGCCGAACTTGATATTCCCGAAACTCCCGCCACTTGGCACCGGTTGCTCCATGATGCCGTATGGGGTGCTGAAGTGAGTCGGGCTTACAACGACAAATCGGAAAAGATTGTCGGCCGGCGCCTGTTGTCGGAAAGCATCCCGAATCCGAAACTGGCCTATCCGCCGGTCAAGCAATTGCACGATATTTTTGAGGCCAATAATATTTGGCATAACGAATCCTATTGGCTTCAGCAATCCGCCCACGGCGAAACTGAACTTCAGCAACTGCTTGACCGTGTCGAGCAACGATTGGAAAACCTCCGGAGCTTTATCTTGCCGGCAAACTGGGATTCCGAAAAACACCGGCTCATCG
>CAINDI010000030.1 GCA_903847335.1 uncultured Verrucomicrobiota bacterium
GGATTGGCATGTCAGTTCTGTCACACCGGTGGATACACGGAACAACTATTTCGTGTTGGCCAACGTGAGTCGTCCTTTCCGACTCCGCAAGATGTCGCTGAAGTCGTGGAATATGCGGTCAACACTGAGAACGTGGCAAAGCATATCCAGATTACCGGTGGTTCTACGATGAATCCACAAGCCGAATGTGACCGCGTGACCGCGATGCTCAATGCTATCGATGCGGTGACTGGTTGCGACAAGATTCCCGGCGAAATTTTAATTTACACCACGCCGCCAACTGATCCGGTCTTGATTGACGACGTTTTTGCTGCCGGTGCGGATCGGGTGGCGTGTGACATCGAGGTCTGGGATGAAAATTTGGCGCGCCAAATCTGCCCCGGCAAGGCGCGATTGACCGGACGCCAACGGCATCTCGACACGTTGCAATACATTGCTGAAAAATTTGGTCCAAACAAAGCGTGCAGCGCGTTTGTCGTGGGCGTCGAGCCGCTGGCAAGCTTTCTCGCCGGCGCCGAGTATCTCGCGCAGCGAGGCATTGTGCCAATTGTCTCAATCTGGATGCCGCATGGCCGGCCGGTCTTGGGGAAGACGGAAGCGCCTAGTTTGGGTTATTACCGGCAGGTTAGGGACCGGATTGCGGAGTTGTACGTTCGTTATGATATTGAGCCTCCCGGCGGTGCGGGATTCAACGTTTGCCTCTGTCGTGACACCTGGAATCACAAAGCTGAAATCTTGGAGAAAAAAGAGCTTAATTTTCGATTGTCTTCTTGCAAACGGCGATAGAGATAGAGTAAAAACCACGACTTCATACTCGGGGTAACGCAGACCTCAGCGCGAGCATTGGCTGTTTAACAAAATAAAAAGGTGATAGCAGATGAAAAGCTTGGTCATATTTGTGGGGGTTATCGTATTCGCAGGTGCGACGTTTGCGCAGTCAGCGAGTAATGCACCGGTACAATTGCCGACAATTACGGTGGTGGCGGAGAAGGAGCCAGCGGCGGTGCAGTCGGTTCCGGTTAGTGTGACGGCGGTGACCGGCGGGACGATTGATGATGCCGATATCCGCTCGATGAAAGACGCGTCCATTTATGCGCCCAACGTGTTCCAAAATGAATTCAGCGTTCGGCATCTCAGTAATCCTTATTTCCGTGGCGTTGGCTCCAGTCCGAACAACCCCGGTGTCACGACATACATGGATGGCGTGCCGCAATTAAATGCAAATTCTTCCAATATCGAGTTGGTTGACATGGATCAGATTGAATTTGTCCGTGGATCGCAAGGAGCATTATACGGTCGCAATACAATCGGCGGTTTGATTAACCTCACTAGCCAGCGACCATCACTCGATGCTTGGCGGGCGTCGATAGACACCGAATACGGTAACTACAATTTTCGAGACGAACGATTTGCAATCTCCGGTCCGGTGCTTACGAACCAACTTGGTTTTAGTCTAGCGGGTGGCTACTCGGCACGTGACGGGCACACAAAAAATGATGCCACCGGTAATTTTCTGGATGGTCGCGAAGCATTTTTTGGAAAATTGCAACTGGCGTGGATACCGGTTGAGACGTGGGAAGTGCGGTTAATTTTGTCCGGTGAGCATGACCGCGATGGCGACTACGCGCTCGGCGATCTTAATTCAGTCCGCACCGATCCGCATCACGTTAATCATACCGGTGATGGCTTTGCGCATCGTGACGTCATCGCACCGACATTGCTTGTGAATCGGGCCGGTGCGGTCGTCGATTTTTCGATGATTACCGGTTTCGTTTGGTGGAAAACTCGCGATTTCACAGAACTAGCCTACGACCCGACGCCGTCGCCGGTTGGCACTCGCGACGATGCTGAAAAGGATTTTCAATTTACACAAGAATTTCGATTTGCCTCGGCGAAAGACGCGCCGGTGACGTTGGGGGACAATCTCAAACTAAAGTGGCAATCCGGTGTCTTCATCTTCACGCAGAATTACCAGCAAGATGCCGTGAACAATTATGCCCCGTTTGTCCTCAGTCCCTTTATTCCGTTTCCTGTCAGTGCGACTTCACCGTTGGCCCGGTTGGACGATGTCGGTGTCGGCGCGTATGCGCGGACAACTTTGACAATCTGCGATAAACTCGATTTCATTGCCGGACTGCGCGGCGATTATGAAAACAAAGCGGCTAATTTGACGACATCGTATTCTCCTGTGATTAGTCCGACTGTGACGACCAGCCCGAGTAAGGATTACTCCGCAATTACTCCGCAATTCGGTCTCGACTACCGGATCACCAGCAATGCGATGGTGTACACCACGATCAGTCGCGGTTATAAAGCCGGTGGATTCAATCCCAC
>CAINDI010000031.1 GCA_903847335.1 uncultured Verrucomicrobiota bacterium
CCGGCCAGTCCAAATTCGAGCACCACAAATAATCCGTTAGCCGGTTTAGCCAGTATGATGAAAGACCCGGCCATGAAGGAAATGATCCGTGCGCAACAAAAGCTGTCGCTCGACATGATGTACGGTTCGCTGGCCAAGAATTTGAACTTGTCCACCGACCAATCCGAGGCGTTTAACAAACTCTTGCTCGACCGGCAAATGGCGTCAGTCGATGCCGGGTTCGCGGTGATGAATGGTTCGGCGTCTGAACGCAAACAGGCGCTGGATGAAACCAAGGCGATCAAGGCGGAGTACGACCAGAAGATTCAAGACCTGCTCGGCCCGGCCGATTACCAAACATTTAAGCAATACGAACAATCGCTCGGTGAACGGATGCAGGTGCAGATGTTCAAGGCCGCGTTACCGGGTGAACTGGCGCTGACCGACCAGCAGGAATCGGAATTGATCGCCGTGATGACTGAGGAACGCACAGCCTTACCGGCAACGGCGCTCCTGAATACCAAGACGCCCGACCCGGCGCAGTTGACCGAACAGAATATCGCCGAAGCGCTGAAACAACTGGAGCAGTTGCAGTCGCGATATGCGGACCGGGCGGCCGGCATTCTCACGCCCGCGCAATTGGAGCAATTCACGAAATGGCAACAGCAGTGGGATGCGCTATGCAGACGATGGGATTGAAGATGGCTTCCCAAATGTTCGGGAATAAGCCAACTCCACCGGCCAATCCGTGACGCGGCCGCGTTGCGCGGTTAAACGAATAGCTCGGCGATTTGAACGGCGTTGAGCGCGGCGCCTTTGAGCAGTTGATCGCCGCTGACCCAGAAACTCAAGCCGTTCTCCAGCGCGCAATCCTTGCGAATACGACCGACAGCGCAGTTGTATTTTTCGGCTTGGTACAACGGCAGCGGATATTCGTTCTTGGCCGGATTGTCGATGACATCGAGGCCGGGCGCTTTTTTCAGCACGGCCAGCGCGGCTTCCGGGGTGATTGGTTTTTCAAATTCAGCAGTGACAGCAATCGAATGAGCGCGATAGACCGGCACACGGACGCAAGTCACGCTGGCTTTGAAGCCGGGGTGATGCATGATTTTGCGGCCTTCGTTTTCCATCTTCATTTCTTCCTTCGTGTAGCCGGTCGGCAGGAACGAATCCACCTGCGGCAACACGTTGAAAGCGATTTGATGTGGATAAACTTCTTTGGTGACCGGCTGACCTTTTACGACTTGGTCCACCTGTTTTTCCAACTCGGCAATTGCTTTTGCGCCGGTGCCGGAAACTGCCTGATAGCTCGACGCAAAAATGCGGGTGCAACCGAATGCTTGATGCAACGGATAGAGCGCCATCAAGGTAATCGCCGTGGTGCAATTCGGATTGGCGATGATGCCTTTGTGATTTTTCGCGTCAGCGCCGTTCACTTCCGGCACGACGAGCGGCACGTTCGGGTCCATGCGGAAGCAGCTCGAATTATCCACGACCACGCAGCCGGCTTTGGCGGCAATCGGGCCGAACTCTTTTGAAATACTGCTGCCGGCGCTGAACAACGCGAACTGGATGCCGGCAAAGGAATCTTTCGTCAATTCCTGCACCGCGACATCCGCGCCACGAAATTTCAGTTTCTTGCCGACGGATTTTGCCGACGCCAAGAGCGTCAACTTCCCGACCGGGAAATTGCGTTTTTCCAAAGTCTTGATCATTTCGATGCCGACCGCACCGGTCGCACCGACCACAGCTACGTTATAGGTCTTGCTCATAAAGGGCGGCCAACTTGCCTAAAAACATTCCATCCATCAAGTCTTTTTCTGCGGTTGGGATTGCCGTTTTTCTTCGGCCCGACGCCGGATGCGTTCCTCCGCCGGCACTAGAAAAGTATTCTGCCCTGCCAAGACGCAACCTTTCCGACCCGGCACACAGTCGGTTTTCAACAGCAAACATTGATCATCAGCGATGTCTAAATGCTGGCAAGTGAACGAACTCATGGCCGGTAATATAACGCAACTCGGCAGCACCGGTGAAGTTTTCTGTCGGCAACCGGCGCTGGGTTTGCTAGACAAGGCTTATGCCAAAATCTGTACAATCGCGGCCGGCCGTTCTAAATTTTCCACCACCGGCCACCACCGGTCACTGGTGGAAGGACCGGATTATCTGCGGCGACTCGCAAAAAACTCTCCGCGCACTACCGGCGGAGTCCGTCCATTTGGCAATCACTTCACCGCCGTACAACGTCGGCCTCGCCTACGACGGCCATCACGACCAAATGCCGTACGACGAATATTTGCAATGGCTCATGCCGTTCTGGAAGGAACTCCACCGCGTCCTCGTTCCC
>CAINDI010000032.1 GCA_903847335.1 uncultured Verrucomicrobiota bacterium
CCGCCATCAACACCGGCGAGTTCGACTACGTCAACCTCCACTGGTACTTCGTCAACCATTTCAACTGGGCGTGTGTCACCGATGCGACCCAGCGCGATATGGGCGTCTTCATCATCAGCCCGAACGACAAAGGCGGCAAGCTGCAGGAGCCAGTGCCGAAACTCACCGAGCTGTGCCGACCGTTGACGCCGATGCAATTTAACGATCTCTACTGTCTCGCGCGCCGGGAGGTTCACACGCTCAGTTGCGGCGTCGCCAAGCCGACAGATTTTGATGAACACATTCGCGCGCTAGATTTTTACGACAAGATACCGGCGACCATCGCTCCCATCGAAACCCGGCTGAACGCCGAATTAAAACGCGTTCACGGTCGGGACTGGTGCGCGCATTGGTCGGATAACATTCCGGACTTCGATCAAATTCCCGGTCACGTCAACGTCGCTGAAATTCTCCGGCTCTGGACATACGCCAAAGCGTTCGACCTCATACCGTGGGGGAAAATGCGCTACAACTTGCTCGGCGGAAACGCTGGTCACTGGTTCCCCGGTGAGATGTCCGGTCAGTTCGACGAACCGGCCATCGTGAAGGCGCTCGCCGGTAATCCGTTCGCTGCAAAAATTCCAAGCGTTCTCCGCGAAGCCCACACCATGCTTTTCGACGAACCGGTTCAGCGTCTTAGCAAAAGTTAAGCGTTTGCTGTTCCAAATTAAGCGCGGAAGTGTTATTCACACGTGACGCATACATAACAGTATGTTTCGAAAGGGATGAAATTATGAAGAACAAATCAGTTAATCAGTTGCGACTAATTGTACCAATCTTAATTGCCGTCCTTGGATCAGTAGTATCTGCCACCGGAACGAATACCACTTGGTATGTCCCGGGGAATTATCAGTCCATTTCCAACGCAGTCAATGCGCCGGAGGTTAACGACGGCGATACCATTGTCCTAAATACCAATCTTTGGACCGAGTGCGGAATCGAAATTACTAAGTCCCTCACGATTAGCGGGCTAGGAATGACGAATACAATTTTGCAAGGCGCTGCCGCACGTGGCAAGGCCAGTAATCGGATTTTCCAGATGAATACTGCTAACAAAGCTTTAATCATCCAGAATCTGACTCTTCAGTATGGGCTGGCTCCCAGCGGCTTTTACGGTGGTGGGGCGCTCTTGAATGCCGCCGGTGCGACTACAGTGCAAAACTGTGTCCTCACAATGAATGACTCGCTTGTCAATTTCACTGGTGGTGGTGCGATTGCTCAGCCGACGAGTAGTGATTCACCGAATGCTCAGTTGAATCTGCTCAACTGTCTTTTCTCCGACAACACCGCGGCTAATAATGGTGGCGCAATTTTCGTAGGATCCTCTGTGCTGATTGACGGTTGTAGTTTTGTCTCAAATTCCGTCGCCACCGGTAGCGGCGGTGCAATGTCGACTACCCAAGCGAAAGAGATTAGTGTTCGGAATTCGACGTTTTTCGGTAATCGTTCCACCGGCAGTAACAGTCGTGGTAGCGCAATTCAACTCGGTGCCAAAGGAACTGTGACAATTTATAATTGCACGGTTGCTGCAAATTCCGCTGGTTACGAGTATGGTGCCGGATTAAGTGCGAACATTCCGTTTTCTGCTACTAGCACAATTTTTGCCGGTAATACGCCAAATGAAATTTGGGGTGTCGGGCCTGGTGCCGATGCGGGCGTACTTTCCAATTGCCTTCTGCAAGGAAATGTTTCCAACACCACAAACATTAATTGCATCACCGGTGACCCACTCCTGAAATTGCTCGCATATAACGGTGGAATCACGCCGACCTTGGCTCTATCCACCGGTAGTCCGGCGTTGGAGAAAGGTGTTAATCCAGCGAACCTAAGTTTAGATCAACGTGGCGCGGGCTATCCACGCGCCCGTGGTGCTGCGGTAGACATCGGGGCTGTTCAGTTTGCGCCGGCTCCCTGAGCGGAGAGCATCGCTTAAAAATTCATTCGGGCGAATGGGGCGTTTCCCATTGCTGTTCGGCGGGCATGAAATACTGAACGCGAGTCTTTTTGTATTCTTTCGTTGAAAACAAAACGCCGTGATCTGCCACTCCGGTTTCCTTCGCGATGTCTGCCACCACAGCGTGACACTCCTCCGGAGTCCGCGCATGAATCATCGTGAAAATATTATACGGCCAATCCGGATACGTCGGCCGCCGGTAACAATGCGTCACCGCCCGGTAGGTCGCCATCTGCTCGCCGACGCGCTCCACCGTAGCATCGTCGCCCGGCACCGCCCAGATGCCCATGCCGTTCGCGCTAAATCCGATTTCACGATGCCGGAGGATTGCGCTGAACCGTCGCAGTTTACCGGTGGTCAACATACCAGTGGTCATTTGCTGTAATTCTTCCAAGCTGATTCCGAGTCGTCCGGCAATCGCCAGAAACGGTTCCGGCTCGA
>CAINDI010000033.1 GCA_903847335.1 uncultured Verrucomicrobiota bacterium
ACGCTCGGCGCGCTGTTGACCGGCGTGTTTGCGACGACCGTTGTTAATTCTGCCGGTGCCAACGGTTTGCTGTCCGGTAATGCAAAACAACTTTTCATCCAAGCGGCCGGCGTCGGTGCGACGATTGGGTATGTGGTGGTGGTGAGCTGGATTCTGCTGAAGATTGTGGATGCGACCATCGGGTTGCGTGTTACACCGGAAGAAGAAGAACAGGGCTTAGATTGGACGCAGCACGGTGAAAGTGGATATAATTTATGAAAACAATTCTGCTAGTGACCGGAATTTTAATCGGAACGGTTTGTTCAGTTCTGGCGGTGCCGATTGATGTGCAACAAAAAATTATCGAGTACAAGGATGGCGACACCGTGCTGGCCGGTGTGTTGGTGTTTAACGCCGCCGCAAAAGCACCGGTGAAGCTGCCGGGGGTGATTGTCGTTCCTGATTGGATGGGCGTGGGTCCGTTTGCGATTGAGCGGGCGGCGAAGCTTGTGGAACTTGGTTACATTGCAGTTGTCGCTGACATCTACGGGAAAAATGTTCGCCCGACTAATCCGCAAGAAGCCGGTGCGCAAGCCGGTAAATATAAAAAAGACCGACCGTTACTCCGGAGTCGCGTGAACGCCGCGCTGACGGTGCTTCGCGACCAACCGAGTTGCGATGCTGGGCGGTTGGCGGCGATTGGTTACTGTTTTGGCGGAACGACGGTTTTGGAATTGGCGCGCAGCGGGGCGCCGGTGGCTGGCGTTGTGAGTTTTCATGGTGGGCTAGATTCACCGACGCCGGCGGATGCGAAGAATATTCACGGCAAAGTGCTAGCGTTGCATGGCGCGGATGATCCGTTGGTGCCACCGGTGGAAGTCGCCGGGTTTCAAGAAGAAATGCGAGCGGCCGGTGTGAATTGGCAGTTCACGGCCTACGGCGGTGCGGTTCACGCGTTCACCAATCCGCGCGCCGGCAACGATCCTTCCAAAGGCGCGGCGTACAACGAGCAGGCGGACCGGCGTTCGTGGCAGGCGATGACAGAATTTTTGCGCGAATTATTTCCGCAATAAATTTGGAGTCGTGGAATCACCGGCGGTGCGGTATGCTTGCGCTTCTAAAATTCCATGAAGACAACATCTCAAATTTCCACTCCTGTTTTGGCGATTGTCGGTCGTCCGAACGTCGGTAAAAGCGCACTCTTCAACCGCATTGCCGGGCGGCGCATCGCAATCGTTCACGAAGAAGCCGGCGTCACGCGCGACCGGGTTAGTGCGCGCGCCGAGTGGGGCGACAAGATTTTCGAGGTCGTGGATACCGGTGGAATCGCGTTTATGGATAACGAGCGCGCCGGTGATTTGCTGTCTATCGCGGCGAAAGCGCAGGCGGAAGTGGCCATCGAAATGGCGAGCGTGTTGGTGATGGTTGTGGATGTGGAAGCTGGCGTGGCGCCGTTGGATTGGGAAATCGCGCGGAAGTTGCGCACCAGCGGAAAGCCGGTTTTTCTCGCGGTTAACAAAGTTGACAACAAACAACGCGCCGGTGGCGTGAATGAGTTTTCAGAGTTGGGTTTTGAGCGGGTATTTCCGATTGCGGCGATTCACGGTCTCGGTGTGGAAGCGTTGCTCGACGCGGCTACCCAAGAATTTGCTGGCGGTCTGAGTGTTGAATTTACCAAGCCATCGAGCGTGGCGATTGTGGGGCGGCCGAACGTCGGTAAGTCGTCGTTGATTAACGCGATTCTTGAGAGCGAACGGACTATTGTTAGTAATATTCCCGGCACGACACGCGATTCTGTGGACGTGCCGGTGACGGTGGATGGACAGTCGTATGTTTTGGTGGATACAGCGGGATTAAAGCACCGGAGCAAAATCGGCACATCGGTGGAGCAATTCAGTTTGATGCGCGCCGAACGGAGCATCCGGACTTGTGACGTGGCGGTATTGGTGCTGGATGCGCTCGACGGCG
>CAINDI010000034.1 GCA_903847335.1 uncultured Verrucomicrobiota bacterium
CCGTGAACGCGCACAAACGCATCGCAATACGCCCCGATGAGCCACGTCCAAACCGAACCTTGATGCGCCGCGCCGTCGCGCTGCCACCGGTTACCGGTATAGCGCGGACAATATTTTTCGTGACCGCGCGGCAACGTCCGCAATCCATACGGCGTCAGCAAATTTTTTGTCACGCAATCCAGCACCGCCTGTTGCTGCGCCTTGTCCAGCGGCGAATACGGCAAGCTCACGGCAAAAATCTGATTCGGCCGAATCGCCGGATCCCGGAAACTTCCTTGCACCACGTCGTACAAACAACCGGTTTCCGCATTCCAAAAATTCTTCACGAAACTCCCGGCCACTTTGTCGGCCAATTTGCAAAAATCACCGGCAGCCGTAGCATCACCGGTAATTTTTTCCTCCAACTCCGCCAACATCTGCAGCGCGTTGAACCAGAGCGCATTCACTTCCACCGCTTTGCCGTGTCGCGGCGTCGGCACATAACCATCCACCTTTGAATCCATCCATGTCAGTTGCGTGCCAACACCACCGGCGGTAATCAATCCATCTTTATCCGCGTAAATATCATAGCGTGTGCCATCTCGGTAACTCCGCACCGCCTCGCGCAGCGCCGGTAACAATTCCTGCACGCCAGCCTTATCGCCGCTGGCCTTCCAGAATTGCCACGTCGCCACCACGAACCACAGCGTCGCGTCCACCGAGTTATATTCCGGCTTCTCGCCGCCTTCCGGAAACACATTCGGAATCAATCCTCGGTCCAACCGCCCGGCAAAATGGCGCAGAATTTTTTTCGCGACATCAAATTTCCCGGTCGTCAGCGTCAACCCCGGCAACGCCACCATTGAGTCGCGTCCCCAATCCGCTTCCCACGGAAAACCGGCCATCACCGTCGCGCCGGTCGTTTCCCGCCGTGCGATAAAAGAATCCGCCGCAATCAACAATGCCTGCCGCATCGGATCGGTTTCGCGTTCATAAATTTTCCGCCGGTGCCGCTCACCGGCGAGTAACGCTTCCGCATTCACGCCGGTTTTCGGCTCGGTGGTGACGACGATGTGAACGGTTTCGCCTTTGCGGAGTTTGAACATTATCTCAAACGGCGTGAACAAATCTTCCTCGCTCGCCTCGCCGCGTTCTTGCTCCACCGGATAGTGAAAGCGCCGGTACCAATCGGCTTCAATCTCCACCTCCGTCGGCGTGGCATAGAAATATAATCGCGGCAATTCCCGGTACGGTTGCACCGATAACCCACCGGCGCCCTGCTCCACGGTCAGATTCGCCGTCGCATTCCGCGTGGTCAACTCGCCCGCCTCCCGGAACGCCAACAGCGGATTCAATTTCAACTCCAGCGCGCTGCCGCCGAGATTCCGGTAGCTCACCACCACCGTGTTTTCACCGTGAATCAGACACACGCTCCGCTCGATATTAAAATCGTGGCTCAGATACCGGAACGTCGGCCACGGACGCAGCCGAAATTCCGCCTGGATATTAAACCCATGCGGGAAAACGGTGCCGGGATAAAGATTCGTCGAGAGATGAAAATCTTGGCCGTTGCTGCACACCCGGTCCTCGAATTTCGAGAGCAACACATACCGGTCCACCGGTGGCGTCAGCGCCGCGACGAGCCAGCCATTGTGCCGGCGCACATTCGCGCCGATAATCGTCGAACACGCGAACCCGCCGAGGCCATTCGTTTCCAGCCATTCCCGCCCCAGCGCGTGCTTGAGATTCTGACATTCTGCCGGGCCAAAAACCGTGCGCATAACGGTAGTTTAACGCTTCGCAGTTGCGCCGGAAAGAAAAATCAGCGGCAAAACCGGACTAACGAAACGGTGCGCCGGAGACAGTTTCAAGTTTCAGGAGTTGACACTGATAACTTTCATCTTGTTCCAAATAGACCACGCCGCTAATGCCGCGAATGGAATCCAGATAATTTCTAACGGCAAACGTCCTCGTGTTAGCCCGCCATGATAAACTATGGTGACGGCAGTAAAGAAGACGGTACACAGCAAATTAAAATGGAGTGCGGAAGATTGTTTGAACACCCGTATTCCGACACCGGAGGCGAGCAAAAGTAACAGGACACCATACGAACTCATTACCAGGTAGCGAATTGCTCCGCCACTGTCGGTAATTGGCCTTAACCAACAAACTAACTTGCGAACAACCAACTTAGGAATCTTGTCGGGATTTTGTTTCAGCCAAGACAATGCCATTGCTGTCTGCTCACGATTCCTTGCAACTTCATCCTGAATCGGCCACAAGTGCTCCCGATATTCAGCAATGCACAGTGGAGACGTCCAGATGCCGCAAGCCTTTTTGTCGTTGATGATATACGGATTATTGGCTCCGAGCAGAGTCTCTCCTGCCTCTGTTGCCAAGAAGACCGGGTGCCCAATGTTGTATTGGTTACGCACAATCCAAGGCGCAAGAAAACAGGCCACACCCAATAACAGTAGTACACCACGTTGCCAACCACATTTCCATGTTAAGTAGGCCGCAACCAACATCGCGAGCGGTAGACCGTGTGGCCGCATCATCGTAGCTCCACCCCAAGCGAGTCCTGCGAGTCCTGAAAACCAATTTTGTCCGGACTCACAGGCGTGTACAGTCAGAAGTAACGCCAACAACAATGCCGGAATAAAATACGGTTCGGACACTAACGACAATGAATAATAGACATGTGTGGGGTATAGCGTGCATGCTAACCCAGCAATAATCGCTGACGGGAAAGAAACAAAGCGACGTGCATAAAGATAGAGCAGTGGTGCAGACAAACTGCTCATCACCAATGAAATGATACGACCAAGAGTAATTCCGGGTCCCAACATTAGGAAAACCGCCGCCAAAATCCCTGCTGGCCCCGGCATCCGATACGCGGTCGGTCGCAACTGTCCATCGTGTGATTGTTGTGGCACCATGGAGTAGCCCGTCCCCTGTGCGAGTGAGACTGCAGGCCGATAATACTCCGGTTCATCACCTGAAAGTGGTCCAGAGATTCCCAAAAGCACACTGGCCAACGAGCGAATCGCTAAGGCAAGCACAAATAGAACAATTGAGATTTTGGCCTCACTCCATCGAGTTGTTATCATAATCGTTCTACCCGCCGACGATGATGGAGACTTCGTTGCTCCAGAGGCCGACGCGTTGGTCGCCGACCCGGTAGATGCCTTTGTATTTCCATTTGGTCGGTGTCACCGGTAACGGCGTGGTGTCCGTGTAGCCGGGCGTGGTGTCGTAGGCCAGCAAGCCAAACCCTTTGCCGTCACCGCGATCGACCATTAGTTCAATCATGTCGAGGTAAGCGGTGTGACCGCCCCAGCCCCAGCCCACAAGCACTTGGCCGCCGCTGAGTGTCGCATCCAGTTCTGGCTGGACGGTGGTCAAGTCCGGCGCGACCGGTTGCGAACCTTCGATGCCGAGAGCGTTGCCGATGGAACTATTGTAGTTGCTGTTGGCCTTAATCTGTTTCACCAACACGCGGAACCGGGTTTCCACGCCCGGCGCCACCGGCGGCACGGCTGGCGGGAAAACCGGGGCCAGCGGCGCACCGGTCACCGGCGGGGAACCACCGGCGCGGGTCAGCTTTTTCCAATCCGACCACTGATACGCCCCGTTTTGGATGAGTTGCTGGCAGGCGACCACATAGCCGTAGTAATCGGCGTCCGCCGCTTGCGCGGTAATTTGCGGCTGGTTGATTCCCAAAATCGTCGCATAACTGCCGATATTGGTTTTGAAGGTTTGCAACTGCGCCACGAAGGCGTTGTCGTTGGTGTTTAGATAATCGGATTTTGCCATACCGCAGGTCTCCTCATGGTTAGTTTTGTGGTTCGGACGGGAAAAAGGGTGTTTGGGGAGGTTTTTGGCCTTTTGGAGCACAAAATCCGTGCGGCAGACTGCCGGTCCCGCACGGTCGAACCCCCGGACCGCACCACCGGAGAGTGTGCACCGCATCCCGGAACGCTTCGGCCACACCGCTGAACCCGGTTGACCGCACCGGCGATGACTTCGACCACGGGGTTGGCGACCGTTGACCGCGTGGCCGGCAGATTCCACCGCATCGTAAAGTGTGGTGAAAGTTTGGCCGGGAGAATTTTCCCGTGCGGTAAACTGCTTTCACCGCACGGCACCCAGCGTCGGCTGTCAGGTAAAAGAGAACTGCCGGTTGCCAGCGAGACCGGAGGGAAAGCTGCGAACGAACCGGCGGTTAGCTTGCCGCGCTTGCTAGATTGCGCTGGTGCGCTGGTGCGCTGGTGCGCTGGTGCGCTGGTGCGCTGGTGCGCTGGTGCGCTGGTGCGCTGGTGCGCTGGTGCGCTGGTGCGCTGGTGCGCTGGTAGAATTTAGCGTAAAAACCATTTGGTTCCGGATATCTAGTACGCGAAAGCGCAGAGTAAAGTCAAGCCCTTTGACGTGACAAAGTGTGCCGGGCGTGCCAGCAGCCACCGGTAATGTTTGACTCGCCAGTCGGCTGGGCTTAGGACAGAATGTGACTATGATTAACCAGTATCTCCAACAACATCGCGCGCGGTTCCTTGCGGAACTCCAGCAACTCATCCGTTTTCCCAGCGTTTCCGGCCAGCCGGTGCATCATCCCGACGTCCGCGCTTGCGCCGATTGGCTGGCGAAACATTTCCGGCACCTCGGCCTCACCGTTACCACTCACAAAACCGCCGGCCATCCGATTATCGAAGCGCACACCCAGCCCGTCGCCGGTCGACCGACCGTTCTCATCTACGGCCATTACGACGTGCAACCGGCGGAACCGTTGGAACTCTGGCACACGCCGCCGTTCGCGCCCACCGTTCGCGCCGGTAAACTTTTCGCGCGCGGTGCTTCCGACAACAAAGGCCAATTTTTCGCCCACGTCAAAGCCGTCGAAGCTTTGCTCGCCACGAAACAACCGTTACCGGTGAACATTCGGTTCCTCATCGAAGGCGAAGAAGAAATCGGCAGCGGTGCGTTGATTAAGTTTGTCAAACAACATGCCCGCCGGCTCCGCGCCGATTATGTGATTATCTCCGACACCGGGATGTACGGGAAAGGCTGGCCGACGTTGACCTATGCGACGCGCGGCATCGCCGCTTTCGAAATCCGCGTGGACGGTCCGAATCGCGATTTGCACTCCGGCGTTTTCGGCGGCAGCCTCGCCAACCCGGCGATGGTCTTGGCGCAAATGCTCGCCGGTTGTGTGGATGCCAAAGGCCGCGTCACCATTCCCGGTTTCTACGATGGCGTTCGCTCGCTTACCGCAAAAGAGCGCCGCGCCTGGCGGCAGCTCCCATTGAACGACCGGCGTTACGCCGCCGAACTCGGCGTGCCGACCACCACCGGCGAAACCGGTTACACCACGCTCGAACGCCGGTGGGCGCGACCGACCTTCGAAATC
>CAINDI010000035.1 GCA_903847335.1 uncultured Verrucomicrobiota bacterium
GACAAGGTGCAGCCGCGACGCGAACGCCTTGCTTTTCTCTGTATTCGGCGCGCGGACCTAATTTGTGTGTGTACATATGTAATCCTTAGACAGACTGTGATCTTGCTTTGTTCACTGACCGGTGGCGGATGGTGGGGAAAGCAGTTGCGACCATCCTGAAATTGGCAATCGGCTTTTGTTCCCCTCAATGTCACTCGCGGATTCAATCGCGAGCAGTACCAGATAGGGTTCTTGGTACGGAAATGGCAAGGCGGTAATCAAGGTGTCCATTTCCAAGAGTTGACCCTGGCGCATTAATTCCATTTTATGTTGGCACCGAACCACTTGATTGCCGTGGATGCCATTTTTCACAGAATTCCGAATCACGCAGCTCTGGCAAAACGGCCCATGCCCACAACCTTCAGCGACATCCGTCGAGTGTAAACAATGCAGTGCTTCGCCGGCGCGTTGGTGTTGAACGGCACTTGCGTCCGCGTCTAAAAGCTCACCGGCGGCAGTGTTATATTCTAAAATCCGCATATCATCATCGACGAGAAAAATCGGCGTCGGCTCGGAATCGACGACCAGCCTTAGAACACCGCCAAAGTATTGTTCATTCGGCATCATTGAGATGACAATTTTTATACCACGGACAGAACTGTTTGTGGAGCAATATTTTCTAGACCAATCCTAAAATCCGCTTGCCCGGCTATGGCTGACAATGTACAGAGTGGCACATGAAAAGAATTTTTCTAGCAATGTTATTGGTGCTGGTTGCAATGCCGGTAGTCGCTGAAACCGGCTGGCGTGGCGATGGCACCGGTCGCGCGCCGACCGCCGAACCGTGTCTGTTGTGGACTGCCAAAACAAACGTTTTGTGGAAAGTGAATGTGGGTTCGAGCTATTCCTCGCCAGTCCCGGTGGCCGACCGGGTGTTTGTGACTTCGGAAGACGACAAACTTCTGTGCGTCAATCGCAAGACCGGTAAAATTTTGTGGGAACACACCAACGGCTTTTCTGATTTGACTCCCAAAACTAAAGCCCCGGAAGACGCCAGCCCGACTTCCTGTGGTTTTACCACGCCCACGCCGGTCGCGGATGGCAGTCACGTTTATGTGCTTTTCGGTACCGGCATCGTCGCGAGTTATGATTTCGAAGGTCAACGTCAGTGGATTCGTTACTTGGCGGAGCCGCAAATCTTGGAATACGGTCGCTCCGCTTCGCCGGTGCTTGTCGCCGGGAAGTTGGTGGTCATGATTGGGCATTTGACCGCGCTCGATGCTGCCACCGGTAAAACCGCGTGGGAAGTGACCGACGCCGCCGAAACTTACGGCACGCCAGTTATTACGAAACTCGGCGACACACCGGTGGTCATCACACCGAACGGCGTTGTCGTCCGCGCCACCGACGGTAAGGTTTTAGCTCGCGGAATTGGCGAAGTGCTCCACAGCAGTCCCATCGTCCAAGACGGCGTCGTATTCTTTGGTGATGCACACTCCACGGCCGTCAAGTTAACGCTCAAACCGGATGGCAAAGTCGAAACTCGCGAACTCTGGCAAGCGGATCTCGAAGGCGAATTCTACGCCTCACCGGTCTGGCACGATGGTTTACTTTACACCGTCAGCAACGCCGGCGCGTTGCAAGCACTCGCTGCCGCCACCGGTAAGACAATCTATCAACAGACACTGGAAATTCCCTCCGGCAACTTCTACGGCAGCCTCGTGGTTGCTGGTGGAAAGTT
This sequence comes from uncultured Verrucomicrobiota bacterium, assembly GCA_903847335.1. Lineage (GTDB taxonomy): Bacteria > Verrucomicrobiota > Verrucomicrobiia > Palsa-1439 > Palsa-1439 > CAINDI01. The sequence goes on from CAINDI010000035.1 coordinate 1,721, forward strand.
ATTTGTGAGTAATGACAAAGGCAACACGCTGGTGGTTACTCCGGGAAAAGAATTCAAATCCATCCAGAAAAATTCGCTCGAGGACGGTGCCGCAAGCACGCCGATGTTTGACGGTCGCGCACTTTTCCTCCGGGCCGGTGACCTGCTCTACGCCATCAGCGCGCCATAACGCCGGTAAGAAGACTTGCAAGTTTTTTGCAGATTGTCTATGAACGAGACAGGAGTAGCGAAAACTAAACCGAAATTACTTAGGAGAGGTGTCATGAAAAATATCTGGAAATCAGTCATTAGTCTAAGCTTGGGGACAACGGTCCTTGCCGGCGCAACTTTTGCAGTGGAACGCGATGCCGCGAATTATGTGGGCGTCAAGACCTGCGGAATTTGTCACAAGAAAGACGATTGTGGAAATCAGTTCGCCAAGTGGCAGGTCTCGCCGCACGCCAAAGCTTTTGAAACGCTTGGCACGCCGGAAGCAAAAGAGGTCGGTAAGAAATTCGGCGTCGATAATCCACAAACCAGTGGCAAATGTTTGAAATGTCACTCGACCGCCTATAATTTCACCGAAGCGGTCACGACCGAAAAAATCAAACCGGAAGATGGCGTCGTTTGCGAATCTTGCCACGGTCCCGGTAAGAAATACATGACCAAGACCACCATGGAAGACAAAGCTAAGGCAGTTGCCGCCGGGCTAGTGGATCCGGCCACGCAAAGCTGCAAATTGTGCCACAACGACCAAAGTCCATCTTTCAAGGGATTCGACGAGAAGGCGATGGTTGAAAAAATCGCGCATCCCGATCCCAAAGTGAAACACTAACCGGCCTTTCGACTTGCCGTCGCCCGCGGTGAAATCCGCTGCGGGCGACGGAGCGAGTCACCATGCAGAAACTGAAGCTTGTCGTAATTTTGTCGTTGCTCCTCGCGCCGGTGATGACCGCGCGAGCGCTCGATAATTCCGATTGTTTTGCCTGTCACAACGACAAAGAGCTTGTCAAAACGAACGCCGCCGGCAAGGCGGTGTCGTTATTTGTGGACGAGAAGAAATTCGCGAATTCCATCCACGCAAAAAATCTCTGCACGAGTTGTCACGCCGACATTACCGATTTGCCGCACGCCGAAACGCACAAGCCAGTCGCGTGCAGTCAATGTCACCGGGTGGAAGCCGATATCTATCTCAAGAGCGACCACGGACAGGCGATTCACAAAGGCGTTGCGGAAGCGGCTTCGTGCCGGGACTGTCACGGCAGCGCGCATGAATTGCTGAATTACCGGAACACCGCCTCGCCAGTCTACCGGAGCAATCTCCCGGCGACTTGCGGCCGATGCCACGGCAAAACCGCGGACATGGAAAAATTTCATCTCCGCGAACGCAGCCCGATTGTGAGTTACGAACAAAGCGTCCACGGCATTGCCGTTTTGCAGAAGAAAGAAATCAATGCCGCCGTTTGTACCGATTGCCATGGTTCGCACGATTTGCACAAGTCCACCAATCCAGCTTCGAAATTAAATTGGAAAAATACGCCGACCACCTGCGGTAAGTGCCACGAAAATGTCGAGCAGACCTACCGGCGTAGTGTCCACGGCGCCGCGGTCAAAGCCGGTGTGCGTGACGCGCCGGTCTGCACGGATTGCCACGGCGAACATTCCATCA
>CAINDI010000036.1 GCA_903847335.1 uncultured Verrucomicrobiota bacterium
CGTGAGGGATTTGTTCCTTAGTACGAGAGGACCGGGAACAACGCACCTCCAGTATTCCGGTTATTCTGTCAAGAGTAGCGCCGGGTAGCTGTGTGCGGAAATGATAAGCGCTGAAAGCATCTAAGCGCCAAGCATTTCCCAAGATTACGTCTGACGGATCGCAAGATCCCTAAAGGCTCGGGGAAGACTACCCCGTTGATAGGCCAGGTGTGTAAACGCAGCAATGCGTGAGCTGACTGGTACTAATTAGCCGTGAGGCTTGATCACTTAAATTTTCCCGAAAGGGAGGATTAGTGATTTACAAACCAGCAAAGTCGAAGTTGCCAATACCTGTATGCAATAATCAGAGAATTATGTTCTTTAAAATTTAATTTTCCTGGTGGCATTACCGCAGTGGTCCCACCCGTTCCCATTCCGAACACGGACGTGAAACGCTGCAGGGCCGATGGTAGTGCCTGTATAGCTTGCGCGAGAGTAGGTCGCCGCCAGGGTAAATTTAAAAGGCGTGCTGAATTTTCAGCACGCCTTTTTTCTTTCCAAAATTTCACAACCAACCTTCACTAGTTGTGTTACCGTTCCACCGAAATGATGAAAATTGATCTCCACATGCACACCGGTGAAGACCCGTATGATGGTTTATCCTACCCGGCAACCGCGTTGATTGACAAAGCTGCCGCATTTGGCTATGGCGCGATTGCCATCACGCTTCACGACAAAGTGCTGGAAGACGAACGCTATTTCGAGTATGCCCGGCAGAAAGGCGTGTTACTGATTCGCGCCGTCGAGTGGACGATTCAGAATTTGGACGTGTTGTTGTACAACGTCACGCAGCGCGAAGTGGATGCGATTCGTAGCTTCGAAGATTTGCGTGCCTTCCGGCGGGCCAAGGGCGATGACATTTTGGTGATTGCGCCGCATCCATTTTATCCGGTGCACCAAAGCCTCCGTCACCGACTAATCGAACACATTGATTTATTTGACGCCATCGAACACGCGCAACTGCATTTGCCGTGGCTGAACTTCAACCCACGCGCCATCCGCGTGGCGCAGCAATACCGGAAACCCATTGTCGCCAACTCTGACGCGCACAATCTCTGGATGTTTGGCCGGCACTACACGCTGGTGGATGCGATGCCGGAAGTTCCTGCCATCTTCGCCGCGATCCGGCAAGGCCGGCTGGAATGGCACAGCCCGCCGGTCACCGTTTGGGAATGCCTGAAAATGTTCGTGGTGGAGCCGGTGCTCCACCGGAAGAAACACCGGATCGTCAGCAGTTTTCCCGCTCAATCGGCAAAGTAAATTGCCAACCGTTTCGGGCCGTGCGCGCCCATCACTAGAATTTTCTCAATGTCGCCGGTGCGACTGGGGCCGGTAATTACGCACAGATTGCTCGGCCAATGCTGGTCGTAGCGTTGATGCCAGAGCGCCAACGCGGCAGTGAGATCGGGGACGAGTTGGTCGCGGCGCGCAATCACCAGATGCACGGGCGGCAAGACTGACAACGCGCGGCCGCCGGCACTGGGCGTGCAGATGGCAATGCTGCCGGTGCGTGCGAGCAGGCAATCGCAGCCGGTCACACCGAGGTCAGCTTGCCGGACATCGGCATTGCTGGCGACTTCGGGAACGTCACTCGCAATCTTGGCAAAGCCAGCGAGGAACGACGGCAGGTCGGTGATGATTTCACCTGTGAGCGCGATGAACTCTTCCCGGAACCGTCCTTCAAGGTCGGTGACCGGCGAGAAGATGGGGGCATCGGTTGGCGCTTGTGGCCAGTGCGCTTCTGTGCGCAACGCGGTGCGAACGCGGGCGAGAATGCTTTCGCGGGCGGCGTTCATTGTTGATTCCACCATTGTCGGAAAGTTTGTTGCGGCGGCTCCGGTAAGTCGCGCGTTTCTGTCCACGGTTTACCAAAGCCGAGGCGGATGCCGAGTCGTGCGAATTTACCGGCGAAAACGTAACGCTCCGGCGATTGCAAAATCCAGAGCCAGAGTTTGAAGGCGAGGCGTTGGAGCGGATTGTCGAGCTTGCCGGCGATGGCGTCGCGACGGTTGTGGAGGAGATGATGGTGCAGGTCAATCCGCACCGGGCAGACATCCGTGCAGGAACCGCAAAGCGAACTAGCAAAGGACAAGTGCGACCATTCTTCCGCACCGCGCAAACGCGGTGTGAGGACGGAACCAATCGGGCCTTGATAAGTGGTGGCGTAAGTGTGGCCGCCGATGGTTTTGTAAACTGGGCAGGTATTCAAGCATGCGCCGCAGCGAATGCAATGC
>CAINDI010000037.1 GCA_903847335.1 uncultured Verrucomicrobiota bacterium
AAAGCGCAGCAAGTGTTTCATCCCTTTATTCAATCTGGAGAATTAGAATGGAACGAAGCCAAGCGGAGAATTAAATCTAAAGAAGGTGGGATTATCCAATTTGGGCATTTAGAGAATGAGAAGGATAAATATAATTATCAAGGGGATGAATACCACTTTGTTGCGATTGACCAAGCGGAGTTATTTCTACCTAGTGAGCTAATGTTCTTACGAGCGCAACAGCGTCGAATTGCTGGCAGTAACATCCCTTTGCGCTATCTGCTTTCCGCTAACCCCGGCGGATCATCGCATGAGTTCCTTCGCAATCGGTTTATGGCGGGGGACCCGGACAAGATTTATCTCCATGCGAATATGGATGACAACCCGCACCTTGACCACGCGGAGGCTGAGGAATCACTGAAAGCCCTGTCAGGGAATGAAGCCGAGTACCGGCAGATGCGGTGGGGGGATTGGGATATTACGGCAACCGGCGAAATCCTACAGGGCGCATGGTTCGAGTGTGTGCCGGCAAACTCAATCCCACGCCCGGACTTTCAGGTGCGCTCGTGGGATGTGGCGGGTAAGATTCGGCAGTTAAACGGACGGCTCGGTGATGAAACCGTTGGCACGTTAATTCAGTACGACAAGAAGGCGGGGATTTTCTATATTACCGACCAGAAGTATTTTCGGGCAACGCCGATGCAGGTTGAGGATGTAATCGAAGCCACGATGAACGCCGATGAAGCCATTTGTCGGACATTAACCGTCGAAGAAAAGCCCCCCGGTGAAGCGGGAGTTGACCGCGAGCAACGCCGATTAAAACGGTTTTGCGCCGCCGGCGGACATTACTACGTCATGCGGGGAAGCCAACTAAGCAAAGAGAGCCGGGTGAAGGGAACGTGCCGCGACCCGGAAGAACGCGCCCTTTCAATGTCCTCCCTTGCCCAGCGCGGATTGATTAAGTTAAAAGTCGCAGCGTGGAATGCAAAGTTCAAACTCCAAGCCAATACATTCGGACAAAAGAATGTGAGTGATGACGGGATTGATAGTGCCTCGCTAGGAATTAACGAGTTCACGAATCAACTTAAAACTAATCGAATTATACAATCGGGTTCAACCAGCGCAATGGATCGAAACCATGTAAATCGAATGCTGTACGGACGGCTGCGAAGATTTTGATAAAAATCGTGACAGCCAATCTCTACAAGTGTAATAGAGTATGTATAACGAGGTTTAACACTAAGATAACTCAAAGGACAACGTGAATTTAATTGACATTTTAACGCCAAGCCGAAGAAAGCTCAATACAGCGAATAATGAATTAAGATTGAAGCAGTCGGAGTTAAGACGCGAACTGATTGCGAGGACAATTCAAAAACTTCGGACGTTACCCGCCGTCAAAGAGGATGGGCAAGGGTGGGGTGGGAGCGGGAACGCGACGTATTACTCTGGTGTTGGAAACGGCCCACTGATTGACGATGATTCGGGGGCGTTATTTGACCTGATTGCCTACCAAACGGAAGATGCGATTGACGAAGCGAGTTGGCGTGAATTTCTCCGGCGGTGTTACAAGCTCTACGTCCAAGACGCGCTGGCGCACGGCTGGATTGAATTGTTTGTGCAGCATATTGTCGGTGATAAATTCCAAATGCAATCACTCGACCATGACCCGGCGACGCAGGCTTGTTGGGAGAAGCAATCGGAGAACATGGCCGGCAGCAAGGCAACATTCGCTTGGCCGTTGCGGATTATGGGGCAAGACTGTGTGCGGAACGTTCTCAATTTTGGCGATAACTTTTTGACCTATAACATTAACGATGTGGATGGTTCGTTTAATTGTCGGCAGGCGGAACCAGTTTGGATTTACAACCCCGGCTATCTCTGGCCGTTTGCGACGAAGCAATGGACTCCGAATGTTATTCCGAGTTTTGGTGTCCAAACAAACCCCGAAGATATGGACATTGTAGAATGGTATTGGCACGACCCATATCGCAATGGACAGATGATTCAAGAACCGGCTGCGAATGTGTTACAAACAAAAATGGGTTCACGACGCATGAAACGTGGCCGGCCACTTTTACTGCCAGTCATTAAACCACTCCTGCGCCTAACTAAGATTCTTGAAGCCAGAGCGTTGATGCACCTTGAACGCGCCCAAGTTGCTTGGTGGTATGAAGCGCAAGACGGTGTTGACCCGGAGTATTTACAATCGCTGCTCGATGACAACCAAATCGGCAAGACGGATGGACAGACTGGAGTTAATACCAGCCGGCAGTTTGCAAG
>CAINDI010000038.1 GCA_903847335.1 uncultured Verrucomicrobiota bacterium
GCAAGCTTGAATTCGCTCGCCGAGATCGCGAACGCGCCCGGCAATTGGTTCGCGCTGCGCCTGAATCGCCGTGCGATTGTGCTGAATGCCACCGGCGGCCACGCGCAGCTCCGTCAATTGCGCCACCAACTGTTCACGCTGACCGGCCAAATCGTTGACCGCCTGCTGCAACCCGGTCATCTGTTCGCGCAACTGCCCTTCTCGCGCCTGCGATTCCGCCAACGCAGTTTGCAAATCCGCCCGGCGCTGTTTCTCCTCGACATCCTGTTGCTCAATGCCCTGCAATTCAAAAACCACCGTGTGAACTTTGCTCTCAAAATTCTGGCGTTCCGTCGCCATCGCGCTGAGTTCGCCTTCGCGGCTAGCCAGCGTCACGTCGTTCGCGTGCAATTCCTCGCGCAACCGGCGCACCAACACTTCCGACTCATCACGCAAACCTTCCAACCCAATTTTACTCTCCGCCAGAGTCGCCGCCTGAGTTTGCAGCTGACTGACTTCCTCGGCGAGCGCGCTGATTTCGCCGATGTGACTCGTCGAAACTGCACTCAACACACCGTGTTCGTTCAAAAATTCACCGCGCAAAGTCGCAATCGACATTTGCGGTTGCTGCCGCCGGAGCGCCAACGCTGCATCCATATCGCCGGTCACCACCACATTTTTCAACAACGACCGGAGCAAAGGTTCAAACCGCGCATCCCGGACGCGAACCACATTCACCGCCCAAGCCAAACCGCCCGCCGGTACTTCTGTGGCCGACGTTTCACCGGTAACGTTCAGCAGTTCCGGTGTCGCCACGCTCGGATTTTTAATTGTGCCGGTGAGTAAGCCGCGCGCCGTGGTCAAATCGTCAGCCAGAATGGCGCGGAGATTGTGATTAAGCACCGCTTCAATCGCCGGACCGTATTGCGTTTCGACATCGAGAATGTTCCCGAGCGTCAGCCGGCCATCCGGCGCGGCAAAAATCTGCCGGAGCGCTTCAAGCCGCGCCGTTTTCTTGGCGACCGCCGATTCCACCGCGTGATGTTGTTCCGTCGCTTCGCGAAGCTGCTGATGCAAATCGGCCAATTCCGCTTCGCGAGCGGTCAGAATCTCACCGGCGGATTCCACCGACCGGCGCAAATCGCTCAGACTTCCATTGAAAGATTCCACTCGCTCTTCGAGCGACCGCCGTTGGTCTTCGAGATTGATTTTTTCGACCGAAAGTTTTTCAGCCCGGAGCAAATCGTGTTTTTTCTTAGCGTCGAGCGCGCCAAGTTCGTTCCGGTTGTGTGCGCTCTGACTTTCAGAAACGATTAACGCGGTGCTAGCTTGATTCAGTGCGGTTTTCTTGCTGGTCAATTCCGCGTCGAGCGTTTGCACCGCCGCCTGCTGCGCTTCAACTTTCGCCTGCTCACCGGCAAGCTGCGCATCAATCTGCGCAAACTGCGCGTTGAGTGTGGCAAGCAGTTGTTCGTTGGTGCGAATTTTTTCTTCGTTGGCGGCAATTTCGAGCCGGTCGTCGTCGATTCGCTGACTAGCTTCTGCGCTACGCTCGGTGTTGTAGCCGATGCGCTGTTGGTGCCGGTCGCTTTCGTTTTTGAGCTCGTGGTCGCGACTGACAGCATCGCTGATGGCGCGTTCGATTTCATTGAGCGACCGGCGCAATTCAGCAATCTGCGTTTCGCTACCGGTAATTTCGCCAACAAACTGTTCGGCGCGCGCCGCAATGGTGGCGATTTCCGTTTCGAGATTGGTAATGTCGGCGTGGAGCAAATCAAACTTGTGCCGCTGGAGTCGAGTGTCGAGAACCTTGAGTTCGTCGAAAATTTCTTTGTACCGGCGCGCTTTACCGGCTTGGCGCTGGAGCGAAATAATCTGGCGCTTCACTTCCTTGATGATATCGGTCAACCGCATCAGATTTTGCTCGGTGTATTCGAGCTTGCGGAGCGCTTCTTTTTTCTGATGCTTGTATTTGCTAATACCGGCGGCTTCTTCAAAAATCATCCGCCGGTCGTCGGGATGCGCGCTGAGAATTTGGTCAATCTGACCTTGCGCCATCATCGAATAGCTAGAACGCCCGATACCGGTATCCATGAACATTTGCTGAATGTCCCGGAGTCGGCACTGAGTTTTGTTGAGCAGATATTCGCCGGTGCCGTCCCGGTAAACACGCCGGGTCACAGTGATTTCGGTGAAATCAAGATTGACGCCCGGCAACGAAATGAGTTTCGGATCAACGTCAGCAAAAGTCAGATTCACTTCCGCCATCCCGATGGCTTTGCGACCTTCGGTGCCGTTGAAAATCACGTCGGCCATTTCGGTGCCGCGCAACGCCTTCGCAGATTGTTCGCCGAGCACCCACCGGATCGCATCGGAGATATTGGACTTACCACAACCGTTCGGACCAACGACCGCGGTTACGCCCGGTAGAAAATCGAGTGTCGTTTTTTCGGCAAACGACTTAAAGCCGACGAGCTGCAGGCTCTTCAAATACATAACGTCCCCACTCCTTCATTTTGATGACGGCAAGATAGCGAGCTCGCCATTGATTGCAAGCCCAAAATCAAACACTTACGCCGATAATTTCGCTGTGAATAACTTGTGAGCAAGCCCAGATATTTCATGCCCGAATTTGCAATTCGTGATGCAAAATACTGAGCGTGTAAATCGCCGCCGTCTCCGCCCGCAAAATCAACGGTCCCAGCGATAACGGCAAACAACCAGCATTGCGCGCTTCCGAAATTTCCGCCGGCGTAAAATCACCCTCCGGTCCGATAAGAACTAAAACCGACGCCGGCATTTGCGCCGGTAAGATTTGTTTCAACGGTTGCGCGCCCGGCTGTAGCGACGCGATGAGTTTTAAATCGAACTTGCCGGCGTTGGCGAAAAATTCTGTCGCCTTCCGTGGCGGCTCAATCACCGGTAGCCAGTTGTTGCCGCATTGCTTGCAAGATTCGAGCGCAATCTCGCGCCACCGGTCGAGTTTCGCCGCATCTTCATCAATCCGCACAATCGTGCGCTCTGACAACACCGGCACAATCGCCGTCACGCCGAGTTCCGTGGCTTTCTGTACAATCAAATCCATGCTTTTCTTCGGCACCGCCTGCGCCAATGTAATCCGGCACCGCAACGCCGGCGTGCTCGTCTGCGTCAGCACATTCAATTGCACCGCTTGATTCGTGATTTTGGCGATGGCGCACTGCGCCTCGTGACCGCGGCCATCGAAGATATTGACGGTGTCGCCGTCTCTCAACCGCAACACGTGACGGCAATGGTGCGCTTCATCCGCCGGCAAGACCGGCTGCTGAAAATTTGGAACGTAAAACCGGTGCATTGCTTACCGGGCGCCGAAAAAACGTTTCGCTTTATCGAGGAAACTTTTTCGCAACGGATACGCTTCGTCGTTGGCCAGACCGGCAAACTCTTCGAGCTTGTCGCGGAGCGGCCGGGAAAGTTTACTCGGCACTTCTACCTGCACTCGCACCAGCAAATCACCGGTGCCGTGACCGTGAACATTCGGCATCCCCTGCCCACGCAACCGGAACATCGTGCCGTATTGCGTGCCGGCTGGAATTTTCAACCGCGCCGAACCGCGCAACGTCGGCACTTCGATTTCTCCACCGAGTGCTGCAATCGTGAATTGCACCGGCACTTCGCAAAGCAAATCATCATCTTGCCGGACAAAAATTTCGTGGTCTCGAACGTGAACAATGATGTGCAAATCGCCGTGCGGACCGCCACGCACACCGGCTTCGCCGTGACCGGAACTGCGTAATCGCGAGCCGTTGTCGATACCGGCTGGAATCCGAACTTTCACCTTCCGGCGCTGCTGCGTCCGGCCTTCGCCGCCGCACTTCCGGCACGGATTCGTGACGACGCGACCGGCGCCGTTGCATCGCGGACAAGTGGAAGCCACGGTGAAAAATCCGCGCGAATGTGCGACTTGACCGCGTCCGTGACAGGTTGGGCAAGTTTCGTCCCGGGAACCGGCCATTCCACCGCGACCGGAACATTCTTGGCAGGTGTCGAGGACATTGAACGCAACTTCTTTTTCGCTGCCGCGCGCCGCTTCTTCAAAATCAATTTCGAGATCGTACCGGAGATCGTTGCCGCGACCGGCTTGTTCGGTTTGCCGGGCACCGCCGCCGAAAAAGCTGTCGAAAATTCCGCCACCGCCACCACCACCAAAAACGCTTTCAAAAATATCGCGCGGGTCGTGGAAACCACCACCGGCAGCTCCACCACCGGGCGGACGCGCGCCGCCACCGGGCGCAAACGCGGCGTGACCAAACCGGTCGTACGCGGCGCGTTTTTGGTCGTCACTCAAAATTTCGTAAGCTTCACCGAGTTCTTTGAATTTTTCTTCGGCGCTGGCGTCACCGGGATTTTTGTCGGGATGAAATTTGATGGCGAGCTTCCGGTACGACTTTTTAATGTCGTCCGCCGATGCGCCGCGTTCGACGCCGAGCACTTCGTAACAATCGCGTTTGCTCATACCGCCGCCGGTGCTCCTTTGCTGACGACAACGCGTGCCGGTCGGAGGAGCCGGTCGCCGAGTTTGTATGCGCTTTGTAATTGTTCGAGGATGGCGTTGTCCGGTTGGTCGGCGGACTCGATGTGGCTGACGGCTTCGTGCAGATTGGCGTCAAATGCGTCGCCGGGTTTGACGACGATTTCGACCAACCCAAATTCGCCGAGCGTGCGGGCAAATTGTTTTTGAACTTGGAGCAAACCATCGTGCAACGATGTGCCGGCGGCGCTGTGTTCGAGCGCGCGTTCGAGATTGTCGAGCGCCGGCAAGAGCGCGCTGATGACGTTTTCACGAGTGAACCGGGCGGTTTCTTCGCGTTCGCGAATGGCGCGCTTCCGGTAGTTATCAAAATCGGCGGAGGCGCGGAGAAACTTGTCCCAGTTTTCGGCGACTTGGGTTTTGAGTTGTTCGATTTCCGCATTCGGCTCGGGC
>CAINDI010000039.1 GCA_903847335.1 uncultured Verrucomicrobiota bacterium
AAGATAAAGGTCCGTACCGACCATGCGCGTGGCGATATAGTCACCATCAATTTCAACCTCCCGGATTTTGGTGGGGCTGGTCGGCGTGCTAACGTCATACACTCGCGCCAATACTGTACTAGTGGAAAAATACCAAATCGGCCGAAATGGCATCGGAACAACCAGTGGATTCCGAAACGAGGTGCCGACAACGACGAGCGTTTGCCCGGTTAAATATAATTCTTGTGGGTAAAATGTCTCCGTTGTGAAATCAAGAATGTTTGTGGCAGTTAAGGTAGCGAAAAACTGAAATTGCGGTTGAATTGCAAGGACTCGGTTTTGGTTGAGCTGATAAATAACTGCGCCATCGGTCTTCACGCAATCGCCTTCATCCACGCCGGCCACTTGTGCCAGCGTGGTTGAAAATATCGCGTCTCCCGAAATAGGCGCCAACGCGTTAGCCATAAATTGCAAACCGGTTCGATAACTCGAATAATATCGCGGTTGATGCTTACGTAGAATTTGTAAGAGCTGAGTATTGGACTGAATACGTTGTGGAGAGTTAGCCTCCGCAAACGTTGCCATATCCACTAATAACAAACCCACAGCTAAAAAATTTAACCAGTGCTTCTTAATTTTCATGCGCACATTATACTGTACATCCACCGGAATGCAATGTCGGCTCTTCTAACCTACGGAACTAGGCGCTTTGGGAAAAAGCTCATTCATAAACTCCAACACGAAGAGCAAAAAATCTACGAGGCGGAGATTGTCTGATTTGTCACTTCGGATACGCCAGCAGCACTACGCCGAGTTCTTACTCTAAAGCTTTCAATCGACTGACTTGCCCATCGGATAGCTTGGCCGGTAGGTAATACGGCTCTAAAGCCAGGATGGAATGGCCAAGTTCCTCTTCCATGGCCTGAATCTTTTCGATGGTTTCGGTATCCAGTTTCGCGATTCGAATCGTTGGGGTTGGCATAGGATTATTTTGTGTTGGATGTTGGCACAATGCCGAGTTTTATTTGCGCCTCTTTCAAGGTCTCACAAGTTACAATTGGCACAGTCTGGCCATAGTGAAAGAAGGACATAACTTTGAACCCGATATCTTTTTTGGAATCAGGAATCACACGAACAACTTCTGCCACACCTTTCTCACGGCAAGCGTCCATCATTTTACTAATTTCCGACGCACAAGCATAGTCCATCTTTTCTAAATTACTCAAGTCCGTTACTAATCCGTGCATAATAGTATAGACATTACATAGCTGCTCTGTATTATGGCGGCATGACACGGACTGATGGACGGAAACTTAATCATACGACCCTCACGGAACTACGCCAGCGGGCGGTTGCCCGTGTTCAAGAAGGTGAAAGTCCTGAGGTCGTCATTGCTGCGATGGGGTTTTGTCGGGCCTGCATCTACAATTGGTTGGCGAAATACCGGCATGGCGGCTGGGACGCCTTGCGAGCTGGCAAGCGCGGCGGGCGAAAGTCGAAATTGGATGGCCAAGCCTTGCGTTGGATTTACCGTACTGTGACGACGAAGAATCCTCTGCAATTGAAGTTCGCGTTCGCACTCTGGACACGAGGGATGGTAGCTCAATTGATCTGGGAGAAGTTTGGTGTGCGCCTGAGTGAAACCTCAGTCGGACGACTACTCGGTCAGCTGGGGCTCAGCGCTCAGCGTCCTTTGTGGCGGGCACTCCAACAAGATCCCAACCGTGTTCAGCAGTGGCTCCGCGATGAATATCCACGGATTCGACGACTAGCACGCCGCGTGGGTGCCGACATTCTATTTGGGGATGAAGCTGGTGTCCGCTCCGATGCACATGCAGGGACCACTTGGGCTCCCAAAGGGCAGACGCCTGTGGTGCGCACGACTGGCGGTCGCTTTGGGCTGAACATGATCTCGGCGGTGAGTGGACGTGGCCAACTGCGATTCATGGTCGTCCATGGACGCATCGGCGCGGCAGAGTTTGGGGAGTTCCTGAAGCGGTTGATGCAGGGAGCCAAGCGCCCGATCTTTCTGGTCGTGGACTGTCATTCGATTCATCGGAGCCAACAAGTGCGGCACTTACTGCAGCGACTGAAGGGACGCTTGCGGCTGTTCTATCTGCCGCCGTACTCTCCTGAGCTTAACCCCGATGAGTTGGTCTGGAACGATCTGAAGAACCAAGCTGTCGGGAGAATGGTGCTGCGAGGACCCGCAGAATTGAAGTATGCCGTGGTCTCACACCTGCGGTTCCTGCAGCGGACACCAGAATTAATTCGCTCGTTCTTTCAGACGGCCACCACCGCGTACGCGGCCGTATGATGTCTATACAATTATGCACTCCTTAATA
>CAINDI010000040.1 GCA_903847335.1 uncultured Verrucomicrobiota bacterium
GCTGCGGGAACGATCTTTTCCGCTTTCTTTAAAATACTACGAACGGTGTCACTGGGCTGCGCACCTTTGGAAATCCAATGCTTCGCCCGTTCCACGTCCACCGTGAAATTGTTGGTTTCTTTTTTGGGGTTGTACGTCCCAATGTTCTCAATGAACCGGCCATCGCGCGGGCTACGCCCATCCGCGACTACAATCCGGTACACCGGTACATTTTTTGTTCCGACTCTCCGCAATCTAATTCTTACTGGCACTTCTGTGTCTCCTTCCTACATTCGCAACTTGGGCAGCATACCCGTTCGGGCCATTTTCTTTTGCATTTTGCCCATGTCCTTCATCATTCGCTTCATCATGTTGAATTGCTTCAACAAATCGTTTACCTCCGCCACGCTCGTCCCGCTCCCGCGCGCAATCCGCGTCCGCCGGCTTGCATTCAACAACTCCGGCTGCCGGCGCTCCGTCCGCGTCATGGACTGCACAATCGCTTCCACGCGCTTCATTTGGGAATCGCCAAGGCTGAGACCTTTCATATTACCCATTCCTGGCAACATGCCAAGCAGATTCTCTAACGGCCCAAGTTTCTTCAATTGCTGGAGTTGCGACAAAAAATCCTCCAAGTTCAGACTTTGGTCGGCAATTTTCTGCTGCATTTTCTCCGCTTCAGTCGCGTCAAACGCCTCCTGCGCCTTCTCCACTAACCCCACTACATCGCCCATTCCAAGAATCCGACCCGCCATCCGCTCCGGATAAAATGCCTCTAGCTCATCCAGTTTTTCGCCCACACCGGCAAATTTAATCGGCTTACCGGTGACCGCCCGCATCGAAAGCGCCGCACCGCCACGCGCATCGCCGTCCAGCTTCGTCAATACGATACCGGTCAACCCGAGCGCCTTGTCGAAATGCTCCGCGATGTTCACCGCTTCCTGACCGGTTGCCGCATCGGCGACCAACAAAATTTCCTGCGGCTTCACCAAATCCCGGAGCCGCACCAATTCCTGCACCAACTCCTCATCAATGTGCAACCGACCCGCCGTATCGAAAATCACCAAATCCCGGCCTTGCGTCTGCGCCGCGGCCAACGCGTTTCGGGCGATTTTAATAATATCCGTCTCGCCGCGCTGCGCGAACACCGGTACCTGTACCTGCCGGCCCAACGTCTCCAGTTGGTCAATTGCCGCCGGCCGGTAAACATCGCACGCCACCAGCAACGGCTTCCGGCCATTCTTGGAAAGAAGTTTCGCCAGCTTACCGGACGACGTCGTCTTACCGGAGCCATGCAACCCCACCATCATCACCGGCCCATTAATCGGCGTCGGCGCACCGGTCCCCATCAACGCCACCAGTTCGTCGTGAACGATTTTGATAATCTGCTGCCCCGGCGTGATGCTTGTCAGCACCTCCTGCCCCAACGCCCGATGCTTGGTGCGCTCGATGAAATCCTTGGCGACCTTGTAATTCACATCCGCTTCCAACAACGCCACGCGCACCTCGCGCAACGCATCGGCAACGTTGCTCTCTGTCAACTTGCCGAAACCGCGCAGGTTCTTAAAAACCGCTTGGAGTTTATTGGATAAGGAATCAAACATGACACCACTCGCGCCGCGGACTATCCGCGTCCGGCCAAACCGGCGCAAGAAAATAAAACATACCGGCAACCTTCACCGGCCAAGCCATCAACTTTTTCCTTTACCGGTGACTTTGTGTGAAAAATGTTAGACTTCAAGTATGAGTGAGCCAGAGTCAGATTATCCTTGGTCGCTGATTCGGATGATTGTTGAGTCTATCTTTGGCTCAATGATTCTGTTTTGTCTGTCATGTTGGCTTGCTATTTTGTGGCGGCAAATCTACGTCAGTTGTCACTAAGTTTTTTTGAAGCGGGAGCATTCTGGCCAATGTTAGTGATTGCTGGGTTTGTCTCCGTTTGGGGAATACTGTCTTATATCTGTCTCGCAGTTATCTTCTTTTTGCTCGTCTTCTGCGATACACTAAAGATTCTACTGTTAATAGCTGCCTTTTTGGTACAGGCATTTGAAGTATGGAGAGTTATTCCTCTCTTCTAAAAACTCCATCCATTCAGTTTAGCAAAGACAGTCTGACGGCTTATTACGCTACAGACTACCCGTTGTTGTCGTCGTCTTCGAGGCGTTCGACGGATGCGCCGAGTTCGCGCAGTTTGGTGTCAATGTGTTCGTAGCCGCGGTCGAGATGGTAGATACGTTTGATGTCGGTTTCGCCTTCGGCGGCCAACCCGGCCAACACCAAGCCGGCACTCGCGCGCAAATCACTGGCCATCACCGGTGCGCCGCTGAGATGGTTGACACCTTTGATGATGGCGGTGTTGCTTTCCAGCGCGACATCCGCGCCGAGCCGAGCCATTTCGCTGAGGTGCATGAACCGGTTTGGATAAATCTTTTCCGTCACCACACTGATACCGGGCGTGATGCTCATCAACGCGCACATCTGCGCCTGCATATCGGTCGGAAAGCCGGGGTAGGGCATGGTGGTGAGTTCGAGCGGTTTGTGCAAAGAGCCGCCGGTAACGCGAATCGTGCCGTTATTTCGCTGCACAGTCGCACCGGCTTCTTCCAGCTTGTCGCGCACCGCGCCGAGATGCGCAGCGCACGCGCCTTGGATTTCAATATTACCACCGGTCAACGCTGCCGCTACCATGAAGGTGCCGGCTTCAATCCGGTCGGCAATCACGACATGGTCCGCGCCGTGCAATTCCTTGACGCCTTCGATTTCTAACGTCGGCGAACCGGCGCCGCGAATTTTTGCGCCCATTTTATTGAGGAACACAGCGAGGTCTTCGATTTCCGGTTCGCAGGCCGCGCTTTCAATAATGGTGGTGCCTTTGGCGAGCACCGCCGCCATCAGCACGTTGGCGGTGCCAAGAACGGTCGAGCCGAACCGGCCACCCATAAACACATCGGTGCCGACCAGTTCATCGCAATGCGCATGAACGTAACCGCTCTCGACTTCAACGTTCGCGCCAAGCCGAGTCAGCCCCTTGATGTGCTGATCAATCGGCCGGTTGCCGATGACGCAACCACCCGGCATGGAAACTTTGCAATTGTGCAGCCGCGCCAGCAATGGACCGAGCAAGCAGACGGAAGCGCGCATTTTGCGGACGAGATCGTACGGCGCGACGCCGACTGGTTTTTCGGCGCGAGTTTCAATTACGCAGCCGGGCCGGTCATGCCTGACTTGGACGCCAAGCCATTTCAATAAGGCACACATCGTTCGCACGTCGGCGAGATCGGGAACATTGCGAATGACACAGAGCTCCGGTGTCAGCAAAGTGGCCGCCAGAATTGGCAGACACGCGTTTTTTGAACCACTGATACGGACGACGCCTTTCAGCGGTACGCCCCCGGTAATTACTAATTTTTCTAACGGCATAGCCACCTCCTTAGTGTGAGCTACTTCGTTTCGGACGACCAGGTTCCCCAGCCCGGCAACTACGTCTGGGCCACAGCCACAATTACGCGCTCATGACCCTGCAAATCTTTTTCCACTTGCGCCACTTGATAACCGGCGCTTTCAAACAACTGCGTGACGGCGGCGCACTGACCGGCGCCAATTTCCAGCGCCACAAATCCGGTCGGCGAAAGAAAACGCTTGGCTTCCAAAACCAAGCGGCGAATCACTTCGAGTCCGTCCACACCCGCAAACAAAGCTTGCGCGGGCTCGAAATCTTTCACCTCCCGAGGCAGCTGCGCCAATTCCCCACTGGCGATGTACGGCGGGTTTGAAACAATCGCATCCACCGTGAAGCTGTCGGGGAAAATCGATAACAAATCACTCTGTAATAAGCGAGTGAAATTTTTGAAATCGTACCGGCTCGCATTCGCCTTCGCCGCCGCTAACGCATCGGCGCTAACATCCACCGCCGTGACCTCTGCCGCCGGTAACCGTTGTGCCAACGCCAGCGCAATACAACCACTGCCAGTCCCCACATCCACCACCGTGGCCGGCTGGCGCGCGGCAACAACTTCGACAAGCAATTCCGTTTCCGGTCGCGGAATTAGCACCCGGCGATCCACCGCTAACTTCAAACCGCAAAACTCCGCTTCGCCGGTGACATATTGTAATGGCTCACCGGCCACGCGCCGTTTGACCAAACCACGCAAAATTTCCAGCGTCGCTTCATCTACTTCTCGCTCGAATTCCAAATAAATCTGGAGCCGTTTTTTCTTCAGCACATGCGCCAGCAAAAGTTCAATCGTCAGACGCGGCGATTCAATCCCGGCCTTTTCAAAGTACGGAACCGTCTTCTGAATGACTTCCAAAATTCGCACGCTCGCAGATTACACCACTCTGAAAACGAATCAATCTGGCAATTCTTGACCCTGCTCCGGTGGGTCGCTATGATGTCCGCATGGCGCGCTCCGGGAAGTTCATCACCTTTGAAGGCGGCGAAGGCTGCGGCAAGACCACGCAAATCGAACGCGTCGTCACCCGCCTCCGCGCCGATGGTCGGACAGTTTTAATATTGCGCGAACCCGGCGGCACCAGCGTCGGCGAACAAATCCGGCACGTCCTCCAGCACAGTCAACAATCCATCGGCATGCTACCGGAAGCCGAACTGCTTCTTTTCTGCGCCAGCCGCGCCCAACTCGTTCGCGAAATTATCCAACCAGCACTCGCCGAAGGTAAGATTGTGATTGCCGACCGGTTTTTCGATTCCACCACCGTCTACCAAGGCGTCGGCCGCAAACTCAATCCACCGGCGGTCCAGTTCATCAACGAATTCGCCATCGGCGATTGCCGGCCCGACCTCACACTCGTCATTGATCTCGATCCGCGCGTCGGCCTCGAACGCGCTCGCGGCCGGGAACTTTTCGACCGGATGGAAAATCAGTCGCTCGATTTTTACGACCGCGTCCGGCAAGGTTATCTCGCACTGGCCTGGCAAGAACCGGCGCGCATCAAAATCCTCGACGGCAGCCAAAGCCTTGCCGCCATCGAACAGCAAATCTGGGAACTTCTCCGGCATGTCCTTTAGCGACCTGAAAAATCACCGCGCCATCGCCGACCAGCTCCGGAACAGTCTCGAACGCGGCCGGCTGGCGCACGCTTATCTATTTACCGGCGTGCGCGGCGCCGGCAAGGAAGATGTCGCCCGGACCTTGGCGCAAGCGCTGAATTGTTTGGAAAAAGAAAATGACGCCTGCGGAAAATGCGATAGTTGCCGGCGGATTGCCGCCGGTAATCATCCGGATATTCATTGGGTCAAACCGGAATCGAAAAGCCGGCGCATCACCGTGGACCAACTCCGAGAATTCGAGCGCGCCGTCAATCTTCGCGCCGCCAACGCTCGCGTCAAAGTCGGCATCATCGCGGACGCCGAATGTTTGAACGAGGAAGCCAGCAACGCCTTTCTCAAAACTCTCGAAGAACCACCGGCGCAAACCATCATCATTTTATTGACCGCCGAACCGCAACGATTACTGCCGACAATTTTGTCGCGTTGCCTCCGAATCGGATTCGGCCCGGTCGCAAATTCGGTGTCGCCCTACCGGGCGCAAGTGTTACCGGTGTTGGCGAAATTTGCCGACGCTCGCGGCGTCGCCGGTGCCTATCAATTGCTGACAGCGTTGACCGGTTTGCTTCAGCAGTTAAAAGAACAAACCAAACAAACCGCCGAGGCGGAAGCCAATCTCGACCGGTACGAACATTTGGATGCAAAACTCCGGGACCGAATGGAAGACCAACTCGAAGCCCGGATTGCCGGTGAATACCGGTCAGCACGCGAACAGGTGCTGGAGGAATTGTATAGCTGGTTCGCCGACGTGCTGCTGTGCGTGGAAAAGGCGGATCCCGAATTGCTCGAACATCCGGAGCAGATTGACGCCTTGCGCCTCGCCGCCGCGAATCTGACGCCGGCCCGCGCCGGAACCAATCTGGATGCCATCGAAGAAATCCGCGAATCACTCTTCCGTAATATCCCGGAAACGCTGGCGTTTGAGGTCGCGCTCTTGAAAGTCGCAGCGATATAAAATGAAACGCTGGGCTGTTTTTTGTTTGGCGCTGCTGGCATTTCTTGCACCGGTAAAGTTCGGCACACCGGTGGTGTTGTCGACGGGATTAGTGCCGCCGCAAACGATTTGGGAGTGGTTATTTTTCTCTTGGCCGAATCAATTACTGCCGCTGTTCGGATGCGGCGCATTGCTGTGGTTGGTTTTGGATTCGCGTCGAGCACCGGTGCGGGTGGATGGATTATTCATCTTGCCGGGGCTTTTCTTGGTGACGCAATTGGCGGCACTGCCGACTTCCATTTGTCTGGCGACGACGACTGAAACGGTATTGCATTTTGCGATGTGCGTCGGCGTATTTTACGTGGCGGCGTGGTATGTCCGGGATCGTTCGGCAGTGGCGTGGATTTTCGGCGGGCTGACAGTAGCGACGGTGGTGATTGTGATTTTTGCGATGGAACAACATTTTGGCGGACTGACGGCGACACGTGAATACGCGGCGGCTTACGGCGAGAATTTACCACCGGATTTGCGGCATCGTTTGACGAGCAACCGGGTGTTCAGCACGCTGGTGTATCCGAATGCGCTGGCCGGTTTTCTGGTGGTGGCGTTTGCGCCGGTGCTGATTTGGATTTGGTCGTGTCGGCTGCGGAACTGGTTGAAATGGGGAACGCTTTTTCTGACCGGCGGGTTGATGGTATTTGCTTTGGCGTTGACCGGTTCGCGCGGTGGATTCATCGCATTTGCAGCGATGGTGATTACCGGTTTGGTGGCGGCGTCGCGCCGGGCGTGGTTGACGTTGACGGCGGTGGCAATGATTGCCGGTGTGTTTTGGGTGGCGCAACAAGCGGGATTAATCCGGCACGGATTAGCGAGCGCGTCGGCGCGGGGCGATTATTGGCGCGGCGCGGTGGCAATTGTTTCCGACCATCCGTGGTTCGGCACCGGGCCGGGGACGTTTGGCTCGATTTATCCGAAATATAAAACGGCGGCATCGGAAGAGGCACAGCTGGTTCATAATAATTTTCTCCAGATGTGGAGCGACTCCGGCGTGGCGGCGGCGGTGGTGTTTGCGCTGCTTTGGCTGGTGGCGATTTGGGATGGATTCAAATTGGCGCGGCGCTCCGGTGGCGATGTTGCCGGTATCGCAATTTTGGCGGCGCTGACCGGTTGGGTGGTCCATGGTTTTTTGGATTTCGATTTGTATGTGCCGGGCGTGGCGATACCGGCATTTTTGTTATTGGGTGCGCTGCAAGGTTTGAAAACGGCACCGGCGGCGCGGACGCGGCGACAACCGAAACTGGCGTTAGGAACTTTGTGTCTGGCGATTGGCGTGGTGAGCGTGAGTTTGGCTGGCCGGTCGTTGCTGGCAGATTTTCAGAATGCACCGGCGGGACTGGAATCGGCACGGCGGGCGATGAAATTGAATCCGGCGAATCCGCAGTACGCTTCCATTGCCGGCGATTGGGCGCTCCGGCAAGGAAAAGCTTCGGAGGCGATTGATTTTTACCGGGTGGCGGTTGGGAATGATCCATACCGGGCGGCGTTTCATTGGCGGTTGGCGCGGGCGTTGTGGTTGGTGGGCGACCGGCCAGTGGAAGCGATTGAGCAATTGAAGATGGCGACGGATTTGAATCCGACGAAAGCGCAGTATCGGATGGAGTTGCGAACGTTGGAGGAAAACATTCGACAGCCGGAGCCGGGTTTGTTAAAGTCGCCTCAGATTGAGCAGGAACGGTGACGGCAAAGAAATGGATTTGCGAGCTGTAGTTACCGAAATTACCCTGTTGGCATGAAAGGAGCCATGGAACTAGATCAAATCAAAGCCATTGTTACGATGATGAAGGAGAACGACTTGTCCGAGTTCTCGATGGAAAATGATGGCCTAAAAATTCGTATCAAACGCGGCCCCGATGGCGCGCAACCGACGGTCACAATCACACCGGTAGCACCTCCGGTGCAAGCCGTTGCAGCGCCGGCACCAGTCGCAACGATCGCAGCTCCGGTAGCTGCACCGAGCGATATTAAATACATCACTTCACCAATGGTCGGTACTTTTTACCGGTCACCTTCACCGGACGCGCCGTCCTATTCCGAGCCCGGCAAAAATGTCGAGGACGAAACGGTGGTTTGCATCATCGAAGCGATGAAGGTGATGAACGAAATCAAAGCCGAAATCAAAGGCGTGATTGTCGAATGTCTCGCCGAAAACGCCAAGCCGGTTGAGTTCGGTCAAAAACTTTTTGCCGTTCGGGTCAAGTAACCGACCATGTTCGACAAAATTCTCATCGCCAATCGCGGCGAAATCGCAGTGCGCATCATTCGCGCCTGCAAAGAACTCGGGATCCGCAGCGTGGCGGTTTATTCCGAGGCGGACGCCAATTCTTTTCACGTCCAACTCGCCGACGAAGCCATTTGCATCGGCAAAGCGCCTAGCTCGGAAAGTTATCTAAAAATTGACCGGATCATCAGCGCGGCGGAAATTTCGGACGTGGAAGCCATCCATCCCGGCTACGGTTTTCTGGCGGAGAATGCGCATTTTGCCGAGGTTTGTGAGAATTGTAATATCAAATTTATCGGCCCGCCGAGCAGCGCCATCCGCGCCATGGGCGACAAAATCTCGGCGCGAGCTACGATGCGCAAGGCCGGTGTTCCGATTGTGCCCGGCAGCGATGGCCCGGTGGATAACGAAGACGAAGCGCTCAAAATTGCCCGCAAAATTGGCTATCCGGTCATCATCAAAGCGACTGCCGGTGGCGGTGGACGCGGAATGCGGGTGGCGCACAACGATCCGTCATTAATCAAAGGTTTTCATACCGCCAAGTCCGAAGCGGATCGCGCTTTCGGTAACGCCTCGGTGTACATCGAAAAATACATTGAGAATCCCCGACATATCGAATTTCAAATCCTCGCCGACCGCAAAGGAAATACCGTGCATCTCGGCGAACGCGATTGCAGTTTGCAGCGCCGACACCAGAAATTAGTCGAAGAATCGCCCTCACCGGCGATGACCAGCGATTTGCGCAAGCGAATGGGCAAAGCCGCCGTCAAAGCCGCTGAAGCGGTCGGCTACGTCAACGCCGGTACAATTGAATTTCTCTACAATGAAGACCAGAAAGATTTCTACTTCATTGAAATGAATACCCGGATTCAAGTCGAACATCCCATCACCGAAGAAGTCACCGGAATCGATCTCGTCAAAGAACAAATCCGCATCGCGGCCGGTGAAGAACTCGGCTACACCCAGAAAGATATTCAATTCACCAAGCACGCCATCGAGTGCCGGATCAACGCCGAAGACCCATTCAATAATTTCCAGCCATGTCCCGGTAAGATTGAATTCATGCACGTCCCCGGCGGCTTAGGCGTTCGTGTGGATAAACATGTCTACAGCGGCTACACAATTCCGTCGTATTATGATTCCATGCTCGGCAAGCTCATCTGCTACGGCCCGGACCGCAAGACGGCGCTGGATCGCATGAGCCGGGCGCTTGACGAATTCATTATTCGCGGCATCAAGACCACGATTCCGCTGCACAAAATCATTCTCCAAGACCCGAATTTTCGGCGCGGTCGCTATTCCACCGCGTTCATCGAAAAGTTAATGGCGAGCACACAAAACATCGTCGGCGAAAAACCGGTCTAAGCGCCGGTAGATAATGCTTTTCATTTCCCCGGCAGTCTGGCAATTATCACTGTCAATTCGCGTCTGATTTTGGAGTTCTCACCCCGTCTCCCAGCGCACAACCGAAAGAAAAATTCAACATGGCAAATGAAAAATTAGTCGGCAATATGTTAATCGCCCAAAGCGGCGGCCCCACCGTCGTCATCAATCAGAGTCTCGTCGGCGCGGTCCTCGAAGCGAAGAAGCACAAAGAAATCAAAAAAATCTTCGGCTCGCTTCACGGACTCAAAGGCATTCTCGAAGAAAACCTTTGTGACCTCAGCAAAGAAACCACGGCGAACCTCGAACTCGTCGCCGGCACCCCCTCCTCCGCGCTCGGTTCCGTCCGTAAAAAACCGACACCGGAAGATTGCGTCAAGGTTTTCCAAGTCCTCCGGAAGTATAATATCCGTTATTTCTTCTACATCGGCGGCAACGATTCCGCCGAAACCACCCACATCATCAACGAAGCTGCGCAGCAAGCCGGCTATCAGATGAAATGTTTTCATATCTGCAAAACCATCGACAACGATCTCCGTGAAAACGATCACACTCCCGGTTTCGGTAGCGCCGCGAAGTTCGTCGCGCAAGCGTTCATGGGCGACAACCTCGACAACCGCGCTTTACCGGGCGTCAAAATCAACGTCATCATGGGCCGCCACGCCGGCTTCCTCACCGCCGCCGCTGCGCTGGCGCGTGTTTATCCCGATGACGGCCCACATCTCATTTATCTACCGGAACGTCCGTTCACACTCGAAAAATTTGTCGCGGACGTGAAAGCGGTTTACGCCAAATACAAACGCTGCGTCATCGCTGTCAGCGAAGGTATCTCCGACGAAAAAGGTGTTGCCATCGCCGCCAAGTTCATCAAAGAAGTGGACAGCCATGGTAACGTCCAACTCTCCGGCAGCGGCGCGCTCGGTGATTTACTCGCCAAAGAAATTAAAGAGAAAGCTGAAATCTCTCGCGTTCGCGCCGACACGTTCGGTTATCTCCAACGCTCCTTTGCCGGCGTCGTCAGTGCTAACGACGCCAAGGAAGCCCGGCTCGCCGGTGCCTCCGCAGTGAAATTCGCCACCGGTGGAAAATTCGCCAACGGCAGCACCGCCATCAAACGCAAACCCGGTAAGAAATACGCCGTCACGATTGAGCGCACGGAATTGAAAAATGTCGCCAAAGAAACCCGGCACATGCCCGACGAATTCATCAACAAAGCCGGTAACGACGTCACACCGGCCTTCATCGCCTACGCCAAACCAATTGTCGGCGATTTGCCGAAGATTGGTCGGCTGAAAGCGATCCCGGTCTCCAAGGCGTAAGCGGCGGCACCGGTCATTCGTTTGGTAGCATTGCGCCGGTCTGCTAAACTAGCCGTATGGAAAAACACTCCATCGCCGATTGCCGGCTTTACGGATTCATTGATACGGCGTATCTCGCGGGACGTGATCCCGGCGAGCTCACCCGGCAATTGATCGCCGGCGGCGTGGACATCATCCAAGTTCGTGCCAAAAATGAGAAACCGACGCGCCGCCTCCTGCTGGCGTTAGCTGTTACTCGTGCGGCGGAAGACACGCCGGTGCCTGTCATCGTCAACGACGACATCGAAGTCGCGTACGGCAGCCGGGCGGACGGAATACATCTCGGCCAAGAAGACTGGTCGGCCTTACCGCCGACTGACCGGCAACAACGGTTGCTTGAGCTGAATATTCTCGGCCTCAGCACACACTCTCTGCCACAGGCGATTAGCGCTCAACGCGAGGGCGCGAACTACATCGGCGTGGGCCCCGTCTTCGCCACCGGCACAAAACCGGGCGTGAAACCGGTCGGCGTGGAACTTGTGCGCCAAGTCGCTAGTCGGGTGACGACGCCGTTTTTTGCCATCGGTGGTATCACGCTGCAAAATTTAGACGCCGTACTCGCCGCCGGTGCGACGCGCATCGCGGTTGTCTCGGCGATTCTGAATGCCAAAGACGTCACCGGTGCTGCAAAAAGCTTCAAGGGGAAATTACCGGTATGATCAGCAAACGCACCATCGTTCAGGAAATCATCAAACTGCTCGGCCAAGACCTTGAAAATCTCGCCGGTTCCTCGGCCAGCATGCACGCCGATGCTTCTGACGAACAAAACAAAGCCGAAGACCAATACGACACGCGCGGCTTGGAGACCGCCTATATCGCCAGTTCGCAAGCGCGCTTGGCGACAGAAACCGAAGCGGCCATGGCAGCCTACCAAGCGCTCATACTCCAGAAATTTGCCCCGACCGATCTGATTGATTTGACCGCGCTGGTGGAATTGGAATCTCGCGGGGCGAGTGACCTGTATTTCATCGGGCCGCACCGGGGCGGTTTGGAAATTAAACACAAAGAAACCGAAGTCCTCGTCATCACGCCGGAATCGCCGCTCGGCCAGCAACTCATTGGTAAAAAAACCGGCGACCGAGTGAAACTCCAGACGCGCGGCCCGGCGCAGGAATTCAAAATCCTCTCCGTCCGATGAGCATTCTTCCTGTCAGCCCCGACAAAGAAACCCAACTTACCCAACGCATGACTGCGCTCGGCGTCCGCGAAGCCGACATCGAAGAAACGTTTGTCCGCTCCGGTGGTCACGGCGGTCAAAACGTCAACAAAACTTCCACCTGCGTGATGCTCGTGCACCGGCCGACCGGCTTGCAAGTGAAATGCCAAGAGAGTCGCCAGCAAGGTCTCAACCGGTTTCTCGCCCGCCGGTTATTACTCGACAAGATTGAAGCCCGTCAAAAAGGTTTCGTCGCCACTGAACGCGCCAAGGTCGAGAAAATCCGCCGCCAGAAACGCCGGCGCAGCCGCCGCGCCAAAGCCAAAATGCTCGACAACAAATCCCACCACGCCGCTAAAAAAGCTTCTCGCCGCTCCGGCGCGTGGGATTAACTTGCCGGCATCACTTGGCAGTCTTCTGGATGGATTCGATTCTCTCTAACCGGTGCGCAATCGCATGGAGATACTGCAATGCATATGCAAAACCGAACACGAATACTCCACCAAGAGCACAACTAATAAAAACCATCCACCCTAAGCTTGGGTTATTTTGGCCAAAAAAAATGCCGCCGATTAAAGCACCGATTAACTCCAAAATAGCGATGAATTCTAGAACGGCTGCTATGGTACAATTAGGTACGGGTTCTATCCCGCTTTCACGTCCGTTAGCCATGACGGATACTCCATGTTTCGACTGGCTTGTTGCAATCTGACGACCGCACTTTTTACAAACCCTGTCTCCCACTATTCTCCATACGTCGCAAAATGAGCATTCTTTTTCTGTTACTGAAGAAGTAATCGCACGGCCCGGCACAACCTGCGAAAACCCGCATTTTGGACAGTTCACAGAAATTCCGGCCGCAGTTTCATCTACCGCAATATGCTGGCCACAATTTTCGCACTTGAGTTTAATACCCATTGTTTTCCTCTTTCGTAACTGCACGGCATTCTAGCCGGCCAGTCTCCGGCGCGCCATGCTATTTTCGTATAGCACGAAGGTGACTTGCCGGCACAGCGCGGAAATGTTAGTTTGGAACGCATGAGCACCGTGCAAGAAATCGAATCGGCGATCAAACGGCTAGATAATAGCGCGTTGGGACAGCTATCGAACTGGTTTGAGGATTATCTGGCGGAGAAATGGGAACACCGGTTTGTGGCCGACGCGCAGGCCGGTAAGCTGGATCAGCTAGGCGCAGCGGCAGATCGCGCATTTGAACAAGGTAAATGCCGGCCGCTGTGAAGCATTTCACCACGCCGGAGTTTTGGGAACATTTTGACGAGCTACCGGCGGAAGTCCAACTTCTGGCACGGAAAGATTTTGAGTTGCTCAAACAAAATCCCCGGCATCCTTCCTTACGCCTGAAAAAGGCCGGCAACTTCTGGACAGTCAGAGTCGGCATTCATTACCGCGCCATCGCCAAAGAACGCGCGGAAGGGTTGAACTGGTTTTGGATCGGCCACCACACGGAATACGACCAACTGCTGTCTTAAACGCTGCCGGCTAACTTGCCGGTAGGCTACTCAATTTTGCGGCGGCGGCTTCCCATTCTGGGGTGATGCGAGCGAGCGCTTCGGCGATGCCGGTCAACTGCCGGTTCACTTCTACGGCGTGACCGGGTTTTTCATAGGTCGCCGGTAACTCTAGCTCGGCGGTGAGTTCGAGTTGTGATTTTTCCAGCTTGGCAATTTCGGCTTCGAGTTTGGTGACCAGTTGCTGCACTTCGCGACGTTCGCGACCCAAAGCTTGCCGGTCTTCGGAACTGCGGCGTTTTTGTTCACGAATCGTCGGCTTCACCGGTGGTGGTTGAATTGGCGGTGGTGGCACGACCGGCGCGAGTGTTGCGGATTTATCGAGGTAATATTGGTAGTCACCGTGATACGGCGTGAGCACACCGGAGTCAACGTGGAGGACGTGCTTGGCGAGTTTGCGGATGA
>CAINDI010000041.1 GCA_903847335.1 uncultured Verrucomicrobiota bacterium
GACAACGCGCTCCGGGACCGGTGCTGGGGAAAAACCGCCGCCGAAGTCGTCCGGTGGGCCGGTGAATTTATTACCGGTCTGGAAGGCACCGGCGTCGCGGCCTGCCCAAAACATTTCCCCGGTTTAGGCGCAGCCACGCAGGATTCGCATGAACATTTGCCGACGATCACGCGCCGCCGGGAAGATTTACTGGCGGAAGATGTCCGGCCGTTTGCGGAACTCGCGCCGCGCTTATCGGCGGTGATGGTCGGGCACGGGCATTACGTGGCGTTTGACGGCGAGCAACCGAAGCCAGCGTCGTTGTCACCGGTGATTGTGCAAGATTTACTGCGCCGGCAAATCGGCTTTACCGGGCTGGTGGTGACCGATGACATGGAAATGGGTGCGATTACGCGCGCCGGTAATTTCGGAACGGC
Source organism: uncultured Verrucomicrobiota bacterium (assembly GCA_903847335.1). Taxonomy (GTDB): domain Bacteria; phylum Verrucomicrobiota; class Verrucomicrobiia; order Palsa-1439; family Palsa-1439; genus CAINDI01. The sequence continues at coordinate 417 of CAINDI010000041.1, forward strand.
CGTCACCGGTGCCGTTCAAGCCGGAGCGGACGTGGTTTTAGTTTGCCACACGCCAGAAAAAATTCTCGCTGCCCACGAAGCCCTGAGCAAAATGAGAATCCCACCCGAATCCGCCCACCGCTTGGAACGCCTCCGTAAGGAATGTCTACCGGCGTGGCCGGTTACTTTACCGACCACACGCCGCGCTCAACTTGAATCAGAAAACCCCGGTCGCGCAAGACTTGAAGCTGCTGACGAATCTTGTCGCGGACATGTCGGTTATCGGGATGTAGTTCTTCCAACTCGCGGACGAAAGAATAGCTTTCGGAAGTTGTGAACTGCGTTTTACCAAGTCGCCGCACGGCGGCGAGCACATCCAACGTCCAGCCGCGCTCTTTCGCTTTTACTTCCTTAAGCGGTTTGACGCGCCGGTATTTCGCGCGGACTTCGCTTGCCGGGATAACTAAACCGTCGCTCACCACCGGTATCCGTGCATCGAGCGGAATCCGGTTGAGTGCGATGTTGCAGCCCACCCAACCGGCGCGTCGCGCAGTCGGAGAAAGCGGTTTACGTTTGATGATGGCCGACTCCGGGAAAGCAAAGCTCGGCACTAGCAGCAGATTCTTCACACTCCAATCCGCCAACTCGTATTGCATGAAAAAGAAATTCGGCGTGGCGTCCCGGCGGATTGCTTCCATCATCGCAGCGAACGCGCCGTCGTTAATATGGTCGCCAATCCGGGACTTCTGACCTTTCAGTTGATACTCGAACTCGCAAGCGGGACACTGAAAATCAAAAGCTTTCGTGTTGTTTCGCAGCCGCAATATATTTTCCGAAGCACAGTTTGGGCAATAAAGATTCTGCTCGCCCCAAGCCTCGGTAATCACACGAGCACGCTGTGAATTGCTCCGGTAAGCATCCGCCAGCGCACTGACCATCGAAAGATTCATCGGCGTCGATTAGATCATCGCTGACTAATCGCTTCAACTGTTTTTCACACGCCGAATTTCTGTCTTGTAACAGACCTACCGGCGACGGGATTAAGCGAGGCGCAACACCGCCGGCGGTTAGACCGGGCGGTCCATCCAATCTTTGTCGACGAGGACGTTGAGGTCGAGGAAGACTTTTTTGTTCATGGCCACTTCGAGTTCTTTGCGGGCGAAGCTGCCGATGTCGCGAATCTTGCGCGCGCCTTGACCGATGAGCATGCGTTGGTGCCGGTCGTCGGTGGTGAGAATGTTGGCTTTGATGTAGACGAGCGGCTTGCCGGTCTTGTCTTTACGGTCTTCAATGGTTTCCACCTGCACGGAGGCGGAGTACGGAACTTCTTGGTCGGTCTTGAGATAAAGTTTTTCGCGGATGAGTTCGGCAATCCAGAATTCGTTGGTGACGTTGCTGGTTTGGCCGGTGGGATAATGTTGCAGGCCGACCGGTAAGTATTGATAGATGGCGGTGATGAGCGCGCCGACACCGTCGCCGGTCCAAGCGGAGAGTTCGACAGTGGCGTTGTATTGCGGGGCGCGCGCCAGCCAGCTTTCGCGGAAGTAACGTTCCGGTAAATCGGTTTTGTTGAGAACGAGAATGCGCGGGTGCGGAATGTGTTCGACCATTTCAATGACGCGTTGGTCTTCGGAGCCGATAGCGCGGGTGGGATCAACGACGTGGATGACGACATCAATGCCTTCGAGGGCGTCGCGGACTTTGTGGTGGAGATTGGTGACGAGTTTGTGCGGCGCGGTTTTGAAAAACCCCGGCGTGTCCACGAAAACGATTTGGCCTTCGGGCCGATTGACGATGCCGTGGTAGGTGTCGCGCGTGGTTTGCGGCTTCGGCGTGACGATGGCGATTTTGGTGCCGACGAGCGCGTTGAGCAGCGTGGATTTGCCGACGTTGGTGCGGCCGACGAGCACGGCGAAGCCGGATTTGAGAGTGGGAGATTGAGTCACGGTGCGCAGTTTAGCAGAAGAATCATGAGTGCGGAACCATGATTTACCGGTGATTTTCTTGTTGCGAAATCGGCGAGTTGCTTCACATTGAACGGCATGACATGGAAGGAAAAACTTGGGACGCAAGTTCCGGCCGAGCTGGGCAAGGAAATTGATATTTACGAGATGCAAATCGAATTGCGCAAACTCGGAAAGATTGACGAAAAACTTTTCGCGGAAACTCGCCTCCGGCGCGGCGCATACGGCCAGCGGTACGACAACGCCCAGCGTTTTGACGGATTTCAAACGCAGCACTTGAAATATCCGACGAGCCTGACCAAAGGCCCGGACACTGCGTGGGACGCGCCCGGCATGCAGCGCATTAAGATTCCATTTGGCGGCGTCACGCCGGAACAATTGGAAGTGCTCGCCGATATTGCCGAGGAATACGCCGATAACATTCTGCACGTCACCACCCGGCAAGATTTCCAACTCCATTTCGTTCACATCGAAGACACGCCGGACATCATGCGCCGGCTCGCTGCGGTCGGCATCACCACGCGCGAATCCTGCGGCAATTCAGTTCGCAATATCACCGCCTGTCCGATTGCCGGCGTCTGTCGCACCGAAGCGTTCGACGTCACGCCGTATGCCAAAGCGCTCGCCTATTTCTTGCTCGGCCATCCGGACACACAAGATTTCGGACGAAAATTCAAAATCGCTTTCTCCGGTTGCGAATGCGAAGCGTGCGGCTTGGTCTACATGCACGACATGGGCGCACTGGCGCAAGTCAAAGACGGCCGGCGCGGGTTCAAACTTTTCGTCGGCGGCGGTCTCGGCGCGGTGCCGTACCAAGCCAAAGTGTTCGCCGATTTCGTGCCGGTAGAAGAATTATTCCCGGTCACGCAAGCGATGGCGCGCGTGTTTGCCCGGCTCGGCGAAAAACAAAACCGCGCCCGCGCCCGAATCAAATTCCTCATCGATAAACTCGGCGTTCCCGAATTTCAGCGGCTCGTTGCCGAGGAACGGAAAATTTTGCCGGTGGATTCCCGGTGGACTTCTTACCTAGCGGAGGCTGCCGCGTTTCAAGAAACGCCGGTCAAGCCCGGCGGTCAACTCACCGGCAGTCAGCCATCCGATTTTGAAGCGTGGCTGGAAACGAATGTCTACCGGCAACGGCAAGCCGGCTACGCAACAGTCACGATTTCTTGTCCGCTCGGCGACATCACTGCGACGCAGTCCCGGCAACTCGCCGACCTCGCGCGAAAATTTTGTGGCGGCAACGTGCGCACCACCGTCGAACAGAACTTTGTGTTCCGGTGGGTGAGCGAAACGGATTTGCCGGAACTGTATCGCGGCTTGCAAGCCATCGGTCTACACGAATACGGCGCCGGCACGATTCTCGATCTCACCGCTTGCCCCGGCACGGATACTTGCAAGCTCGGCATCGCAGCGTCGCGCGGTTTGGCGCGGGAATTGCGAACGCGGTTGGCCGGAAAGTTTTTCACGCTGGACGCGGCGGTGAAAGGATTGCGAATCAAGATGAGCGGCTGCTTCAATTCCTGCGGCCAGCATCACATCGCCGACATCGGTTTTTACGGCAACAGCCGCACCATCGGCAACCGGAAGGTGCCGCATTTTCAGGTGTTGCTCGGCGGCCAGTGGCACAACAACGCCGGTAGCTACGGCCTCGCCATCGGCAGTGTGCCAGCGAAAAATGTACCGGCGGTGGTGGACCGCATCACAGAACGGTTCGTGCGCGACCGGCAAGGCAACGAGACTTTCCAGACATTCATCGCGCGTATCGGCAAGGCGGAATCGCGCAAGCTGATTGAGGATTTGATGAACGTGCCGGCGTATGAACAGGCGCCGGAATTTTATCGCGATTGGGGCGACCCGCGCGAATTCGCGATGGGCGACATCGGCATGGGCGAATGCGCCGGCGCGGTGGTGTCGGCATTGCAATTTGAATTGGGCGCGGCAGAGCGACTGAATTTTGAAGCGCAACTGGCGCATGAAGCCGGTGACTTTGCCAAAGCCGACGAGCTGGCGTACGGTTCCATGCTCCAAGCGGCGCGCGGGTTGGTGCACGAGCAATGGTTGGATGTGCCGACGGATCCGGCGACGGTGGTTACGGAATTCAAAACGCGGTTTGCGGCGCTGTTTCAACCGGCACTGGCGACGTATCTATTCCGCCGGCACGAAAACGCGCCGGGAACTTCCACCGGCGAATCGGCGCACCGGCTCATCGAGGAAGCGCAACTTTTCATCGAAGGCGCGCACACTTGCGGCGACAAACTTTTGCAGCAGAAAACTGCGGCCTTGAAAAAATAATCTCATGGAACTTCATAAATTCGGTATCCGATTTCGAATCAGCAATGCGCCGGCGAAAACGTTGCAGGAATTTATTCCGGTTTTTCACGGCTGGATTCAACGGCAGGCGTTGCCGGGACATTTGCTGGTAGATGTGCACGATTACAGCCATGTTCCGAACGGCCCCGGTATCTTGCTCGTCGCGCATGAGGCGAATTTGAATGTTGGCGAAACGGAGCGCAGTCTTGTTTATCTCCGGAAGCAACCGGCGATATTGACGGAAACTTTGCAAGCGGCGCGCGCCGCCGCAAAATTGCTCACCGACGAACAAGGTGTGAAGTTTGCAACGGAGCAGTTCGAGATTTTCGTCAATGACCGACTCGTCTCCGACGGCGTGGCGGGGCTGATTGCAGAGGCGACCGCCGGTCAGGTCACACATCAATCAGGTGATGCTCGCGAACGCTTGACGTTTGTCGTAAAATCTCCGTTATGAGTTTACTGCCGGCCCATGGTTCGCATCCTCGGACGTTTGAAAAGTTCCGGTATGTCTATCCGGTTTTGTCCCGGCGCAGCCACGGTATTTCCATCGGGGTAAACACTAATCCGAATAAGGCGTGCAATTTTAATTGCGTCTACTGCCAAGTAGACCGGACGACTTCGTCAGAGGTGATGTGTTTTGATTTGGAGAGCGCGGCGGAAGAATTGCGCGAACTCTTGGACATCGTGCAATCCGGTAAGCTGGCAAAGTTTGCGCCGTTCGATACGGTGCCGGCGGAGTTGCGACGATTAAATGACATTGCACTCAGCGGCGATGGCGAGCCGACAACGCTAAAGAATTTTTCGGGCGTCATCGAGATGGTCGCCGGATTGAAACCGCGCGGTGTGAAGTTGATTTTGATTACGGATGCAGCCGGTCTGGATCGCATCGATGTGCAACGCGGACTAGAATTGATGGATGCGAATGAGGGCGAGATTTGGGCAAAGCTAGACGCCGGTACGCGCGAGCATTTCAAATTAATCAACCAGACCGGAATTCCATTTCAGCGCATTCTGCGAAACCTCACCACCACCGCGCAACGGCGACCGGTAGTGATTCAAAGTTTATTTCTTAAAATTCACGGGCAGCGACCCAGCGTCGAGGAAATCTCGGCTTATTGCGACCGGCTGACAGATATTATCTCCGCCGGTGGAAAAATCAAACAAGTGCAAATCAACACGCTGGCGCGGCGCGCGATGACAGTGGTGGACGGCCGGCCTGCGTGGCAATTTGTGAGTCCGTTGACCGACGCCGAATTGGATGCACTGGCGGATATTGTCCGGCAGCGCACCGGTTTGCCGACTGAATCTTTTTGCGGGCAAACGTAGTTTTTTAGTTGCAGATTTTTGCGTGTTTCGCTAAAAGCTCCGCACGCCGCCGGCAGCGGTATCGCGAGGAAATCACTTTATGAGTCAACAAAATAGTCTTCAACAACACGGCATTATCCAACCGGGAACAGTGCATTGGAACCTTTCCGTTGCCCAATTAGTCGAGGAATCGGTGCGGCGCGGCGAGGGTTCGCTGACCGCCAGCGGTGCGCTGAACGCTTTGACCGGTAGTCGGACCGGCCGGTCACCGCGCGATAAGTGGATTGTGGATGAACCCGGCTCGCGCGACAAAATTGCGTGGGGCAAAGTGAATCAGCCAATCTCCGGCGAAAACTTCCGGCAGCTCCGGCAAGATGTGATGCAGCATCTGCAAAAACGCGATTTGTTTGTGATGGATGGATTCGCCGGTGCGGATCCCCGGTATCAGACGCCGATTCGAATCATTACGGAATTTGCGTGGCACAGTTTGTTCGTGAAACAATTGTTCCGGAAAGCGACACCGGAGCAATTGAAGACGCACGTGCCAGACTGGACCGTCATCAACGCTTGTAAATTCTTGGCAGACCCGAAGAAATATAAGCTCAACAGCGAAGTGTTTGTCGTGGCGGATTTCGCGAGCAAAACGGTGCTCATCGGCGGCACACAGTATGCCGGCGAAATGAAGAAGAGTATTTTCAGCGTGCTCAATTACATCTTGCCATTGAAGGGCGTGCTCCCGATGCATTGCTCGGCGAATATCGGCAAAGCTGGCGACGCGGCGGTGTTTTTCGGTCTCAGCGGCACCGGCAAGACGACGCTCTCGGCGGACCCGAATCGCGGTTTGATTGGCGACGACGAACACGGCTGGAGCGATCAAGGCGTTTTCAATTTTGAAGGCGGTTGTTATGCCAAATGCATCAAGCTCACCAAAGAACGGGAGCCGTTGATTTGGGATGCAGTTCGGTTCGGTTCGGTCATCGAAAATGTCGCCGTCGATCCGGTCACGCGCGAACCAGATTTTTTCAACGACTCGATTACTGAAAATACCCGGTGCGCTTATCCACTCGAATTCATTCCGAACGCAGTGCCGAGCGGAATGGGCGGACATCCGAAAGCGATCGTATTCTTGGCGTGCGATGCGTTTGGCGTGTTGCCACCGGTGTCACGACTCAATCCTTCGCAAGCGATGTATCATTTCATGGCCGGCTACACGGCGGCACTCGCCGGTACCGAAGCAAATATGGGCAAAGACCCGACACCAACATTCTCGACCTGTTTCGGCGCGCCATTCCTGCCGCTGCCGCCACAGATGTATGCGGAAATGCTCGCCGACAAAATGCGCAAACACTCCGTGCCGTGCTACCTCTTGAACACCGGCTGGGTGGGTGAGGCGTTCGGTCAAGGTCAGCGGATTCCAATTTGGGTCAATCGGCACGCGATTACCCATCTACTCGACGGCACTTTGAATCGAGCGAAATTCCGGATTGATCCGATTTTCGGATTTGAAGTTCCAGATGCCTTACCGGAGCTACCCACCGAGATACTCGACCCACGGATTGCGGCAAAAGACAAAGTTGATTACGAACGGCGCGCCAAAGATTTGGCCGGCAAGTTCGCCAAAAACTTTGAGCAATACACCGGGGTGAGCGCCGAGATACGCGCCGCCGGGCCGCGCATCTGACCGGAACGGCTTGCCGGAACGATTTGTTTCCGGTAATCTCCGGGCATGCGAACCTTTCTACTTTTGTTGGCCATGGTGGGGTTGTTCACGCCCACCGTCCGCGCCGGTAATCCCGAAATTGTCGATGGCATTGCTGCCATTGTGAATAGCAACGTCATCACCTACAGCGATGTGCGTGATTATATCCAGCCGGTTCTCGCTCAGCTCCGGCGCAATTACACCGGCACGAATCTCATCGAGCAGGCGAAGGTCGCGCAGATGGACGCACTCAATAATCTAATCGAACGCCATCTCATCCTCCAAGATTTTAAGGAAAAGGGTTACAGCTTTCCGGATACAGTAGTGGACGAACAATTAAACGGAACCATCGCCACTGAATTCGGTGGTGACCGCGCCGCATTGATTAAAACGCTGCAAGCCGAAAACATCACGCTCACAAAGTATCGAGAGCAATTGCGCGACCGGATTATCGTCCAAGCGATGCGTAGCCGGAAAACTCAAAACGAAGTCGTTGTCTCGCCGTATAAAATCGAAGCGTATTACCAAGCGCACCAAGCCGATTACAAAGTGGACGACCAAGTGAAACTCCGGATGATTCTCATCAAAAAACCGGCCACGCCCACCGATGAAAATCCGCAACGCAAACTCGCCGATGAAATTTTCGCTAAGCTTAATGCCGGTACCACTTTTGATAGTCTCGCCAAAAAGCATTCCGAAGGCAAAGAAGGTCAGCAAGGTGGCGATTGGGGTTGGGTTGGTCGCGCCGAACTTCGCAAAGAACTCAGCGAACCGGCCTTTCAACTTAAAGCCGGCCAGCACAGCCCGGTCATCGAAACTGCTGATGGCTATTATTTGATTCAAGTTGACGAAGTGCGCGCGGCTCACACGCGGCCTATCACCGAAGTTCACGCCGAAATCGAAAAGAATTTACTCCAAGAACAACGCGCCAAAATGGAGCAAGACTGGATTAAACAATTGCGCGCTAAAGCTTATATCCGCCTGTTTTAACCGGCGGCCAATTGCCGCTGGTCGCGCTGATGAAAATCAAACCTCGCATTGGTATTACACTCGGCGACCCCGCCGGCATCGGCCCGGAAGTCATCACCAAAGCGCTTGCCTCCGGTAAGCTCGACCACCGGTTTGAATACGAAATCATCGGCAACGCTCGCGCTCCTCGGCGTGACGCTCGGAAATGGATTATCTCCGGTGCGAAGCGTTGTCTCGCCGGTGAACTCGTCGCCTTAGTTACCGGTCCCATCATCAAAGAAATCGTCGAGCCGTGGCCGGGGCAGACGGAATTGTTAGCACATCTCGCCGGTACACAAAAATTTGCCATGCTTCTCGCCGCCGGTAATCTGCGTGTCGCGCTCGTCACTACACACCAGCCGGTCAGCAAAGTGGCGAAACTCATCACGCGGAAAAAAATTATCGAAGTCATCGAACTCACCCGCGAGTTCTGCCAGAAATTTGGTATTCTCCAGCCGCGAATTGCTGTGGCTGGTTTGAATCCACACGCCGGTGAAGGCGGACTGCTCGGCCACGAGGAAAAACGGATTATCGCACCGGCGGTCAAACAAGCGCAAGCGCTTGGCCCCTTTCCGGCGGACACGGTGTTTTACCGAGCGCACCACGGCGAATTTGACGCTGTCGTGGCGATGTATCACGACCAAGGTTTAGGGCCGTTCAAGCTGATTGCGTTCGATACCGGTGTGAACGTCACGCTTGGCTTGCCGTTCATCCGAACCTCGCCGGACCATGGTACCGCGCCAGACATTGCCGGTAAAAACATTGCTCGTCCCGACGGCATGATTGCCGCCATCAATCTCGCCGCCAAGCTGGCGCGCGGAAAGTAGGCGGCGGATGACGCTGACCGAAGTCCGGCATCTCCTCGTCGAGTTGGACCTTCGTCCGAGCAAAGCGCTCGGGCAAAATTTTCTCATCGACGGCAACATTCTCGAAATCATCACTCGCGAAGCCGACATCCGCTCGCAAGAAACTGTTTTAGAAATCGGCCCCGGTCTCGGCGCGTTGACGCATAAATTAACCGACCGCGCCGGTACGGTGATTGCCGTCGAAAAAGACACGCGCCTTGCCGAATACATCCGGCAAAAATATCCAGAGGTTCAACTCATCACCGGCGATGCCGTCAAAGTGCCGCTACCGGTGTGCGACAAAGTGGTGGCGAATTTGCCGTACAGTATTTCGACGGCGATTCTGGAACGCTTCGTCGAAGGTGAAGCGCCACCGCGCCGGTTAGTGTTAACTGTGCAGCGCGAAGTCGGCCAGCGCTTGGCAGCGAAACCCCGACACAAAGACTACGGCGCGTTGACGTTGTTCACGCAACTCCGGTATCACGTCACCATCGTTCACGTAGTGTCGCCGAACTGTTTCTTTCCCGCACCGAATGTGGAAAGCGCGATCATCGCCCTCGACCGGCGCGACCCACCGGTGAAACTCGAACCCGGCGCACCGTTTCATGATTGGGTTCGGTTAGGATTTCAGCAACGCCGAAAAATGCTTCGCAAACTTCTCGGGAATCATGCTTTGGTGGACACTGTGTTGCAATCGCTGGGTCTGCCGGTCACCGCGCGCGCCGAGGAGTTGAGTCTCGAACAGTGGATTATCATGGCGAACCACCACCGGCCAGCCGCTGCTTAGCGTAAGCCAGTGCCGCTTCGTGGGATTGCAGTTGTTCCTCCAATTGCAATTCCTCGATCTCGTGAAGAACGGTTCCCACCAATCGTCCCGGCGTGAAACCGAGTTCCAGTAAATCGTGTCCGGTAACCAACGGCACCGGCTGGATGACTTCCGCCGGTAGCTCCGCCGCTTTCGCTTTCAGAAAATCGTAGTTGTCCAACTTTCCGTGACTCGCCCGGCAATCAATCCGGTGCAATTCCAATTCCACCGGAAATGTCGGTCGCGCCAGCAAGCGCTTGAGCTTCGACGGGCGCATCAACTGCACGTGTTGCACTCGCATATGACCGCCGACGCAGAGCGCGATTTGCTCAATCTGGTCATTCGAAAAGCGCAACCGACGGAGAATTTCTTCCGCCATTTTCTGCCCGACCGCATCGTGTTCGTGAAACCGGATTCGGTCCGGTGCGCGCACAAACGTCGGTGGTTTGCCGACATCGTGGAGCAAGACGGAAAACGCCAGCACCACACCCGGCTCCGCCGGTAAATCGTCGAGCATCATTCGCGTGTGCGTGAAGACATCGCCTTCAGGATGAAATTCGGCCGGTTGCTCCACGCCTTTCATCGCCGCGACCTCTGGCAAGATCACCGGTAACAATCCAGTCGTCTGGAGCAATTCCAATCCCGCACCGGCATTGGGGCGCGTGAAAATTTTTATCAATTCATCCCGAATCCGTTCGGCGCTGACAACGGTAATCTGACCGGCCATCTTGCACATCGCCGCGAAAGTAGCTGGCTCGACTTCAAATTGCAGATTGCTGGCGAACCGGACACACCGGAGCAGACGCAGCTTGTCCTCGGTGAATCGTTGCCGGGCGTCGCCGATGCAGCGAATCAGCTGCCGGTCGAGGTCCGCGCAACCGCCGACGAAATCGAGGATTTGATTGGTGACCGGATCAAGAAACAGTCCGTTGATGGTGAAGTCCCGGCGTTGTGCATCTTCTTCCGGTGAACCATACCGGACCGCGCTGGGTCGCCGACCGTCGAGATAGGCTTCGTCGCACCGGAACGTGGCGACTTCAAACTGGTGACCGGCTTCCAAAACCAACACCACACCAAACGCCGCGCCGACCGGGAACGTTCTAGGAAAGAGGCGCTGCACTTCGTCCGGCGTGGCCGATGTGGCGATATCGAAATCGTGCGGCTCGACACCGCACAGCATGTCACGCACGCAACCGCCGGCAAAGTAGGCGGTGTGTCCGCTTTCTCGAAGCTGACGAACAATCTGAATTGCAGCTACCTTCATCCCCTGCAGGGTAGCGGAGCGGACGCTAAATGGCAACGCCACCGCATCAATCAGTTGTCGGAATATGGCACTGAGTGCGGCCGTTTTTTTCGAGATAGCGCTGGTGGTAATCTTCAGCTCGGTAGAAATCGGTTGCCGGGACAATTGAGGTGGTGATGGAACGGGAGAACTTGCCGGATTTTTCGAGCTTGGTTTTGGATTCTTGCGCAGCTTTTTCCTGTTCGCCGGTGGTGAAGAAGATGGCGCTGCGGTATTGGGTGCCGATGTCCGGGCCTTGCCGGTTTAGCGTAGTCGGATTGTGGTTGTTCCAGAAGATGTCGAGGAGCTGGTCGTAGGTAACTTTGGTTGGATCGTAGGTGACGCGGACGGCTTCGGCGTGGCCGGTGTGGTCGGTGCAGACGTCCCGGTAAGTTGGATGCTTGGTTGTGCCACCGGTATAGCCGACTTCAGTGACGCGGACGCCTTTGGTTTGCCGGAAGGTTTCTTCGACGCCCCAGAAGCAACCGGCGGCGAAGATGGCGGTTTGCGTGGGAGTGAATTTCAGCGAAACGGAGTTGAGGCAGTACCGGAGGCCGGTGGGTTTCGGGCCATCGTTGAAGACGTGGCCGAGATGGGCGTCGCACCGGGCACAAAGCACTTCGGTGCGTTCCATGCCGTGACTGCGGTCGGTAACTTCGGTGATGTAATCAGATTCAACCGGTTTCAGAAAACTCGGCCAGCCGGTGCCGGAATCGAATTTAGCGCCGGAGCTGAAAAGCGGTAAATCGCAGCAGACGCAGGAGTAGATGCCGGTCGCATGGTTGTCGTAGAACGCGCCGCAAAATGGGCGTTCGGTACCTTTGCCGCGCGCGACTTCGTATTGTTCAGGGGTGAGGAGTTTCTTCCATTCGGCGTCGGTTTTGGTGATTTTTTGCATGGTGTTGGTGGCGCCTAAGGCGAATAGGCTAATGAGAATGAGAACGGCGTGTTTCACGTTGGCAAGATGGCACAGTCTGTTGCGCGGCGCAACCCGGTCAGTTTTCGGTTTCGATTTGCGCGGCGGAAGGAAGTTCTTTGCGGTGCGTCAGGTAGAATCCCGCGCCGACCACGCTCCAGAATAATGTGGCGAGATAACCCAGCAATGACATCGCCAACGCTGCTGCGCCCAGCACGCCGACCCGACTGAACATGGCGACATACATTCCTTCGCGCAGACCGAACCCAGAAATCGTAATCGGGATGGCGGAGACAGAATTGATGATTGGCAGGTAGAGGAAGTAATCCACCAGACCGGCTTGGGTAATACCAAGTCCTTTGCCGATGCACACAATCGCCAACATGGAAAAAATGTGAACGCCAATGGTAATCAGAAATGTTTTAATCAGCACAGCTGGATGCGAAGCGTAAACCCGGTAGGCGTCCACCATCCGCCGGAGGGTGTCGTATTTCGGAATTTTTTGCAGCCGCGCCCGAATGCCAGGAAATTTGTCGGCGGCGCCTTTCCAAAGACCGGCAATGGTAATCGCGACGGTAGTGGCGACGACCGCCAATGTGATGAAGGCAAATGTTCGCAGTCGTCCATCGTCGAAAACGCGATGATGAAAAATGCCCATCATGATTAAGGCCACCACGAATAATCCGAGCAATCCGATAATCCGGTCGACAATCACTGAAGCGACGGCTTCCGCTTTTTTGTGATGTGTTTCGTGGGCGACATACCAAGCTTTCATCACATCGCCGCCGGTGGCGCCGAGCATGAAGGCATTGAAAAACATACCGACGAATGTGATGGAACAGGCGCGCCAAAACGACAACCGCAACCCTTGCACTTCCAAAATCCATTGCCACCGGAAAATAGTAAAAACAATTACCACTCCCATTGCGGCAATCGCCAACGCAAACCAAACCAGACTGACTCGCTGAAATGACTCCTTCAGATGCTGCGGACCGATGCGCCAGACTAACGGCAAACGTTCGCTGCGTGTGAGCTTTGAAAGGGTAATGGCTTCGCCGGAGTCTTTCGTGTCATCTGTCACAATACAGTTCGCGCGGATTTGCTCCACCTGCGCGACTGTCAGTTGCAGCGACCCGGCTAATTCAGTGGCCGGAGCTTGAGGCGAGTCGGCAATCACTTGCAGCGCGTTCTCGGTTTCATCGCGGAGAATGTTATTGAACAAGTAAACGAGGATTCCCACGCTTACCAACACTCGAACCAGATTGCCGATTAACTTCTTCATGCGGTTGTTTTTGGTCGTAAAATTTCTTGAGCCTGTTTTACCGCTGTCGCGATTTTCTCACCCGGCCACGGCGAATGAATTTCCCATGCGCAAATCATCTCTTCCGTCACAAACGGCGTCAGCCGTGAAAAATCTATCGTTCCACCACCCGGCGGCTGATGATCAAATGCCGGCGGCGCAAAATCCTGCAAATGCATCCCGACCGTGCAGCTCTGATATTGTCGCAGCATCGTCTCCTGACTGGCAAGGCCAAAGTTTTCTTTTACCTGCGCGTGGCCGACATCATGCCAATACGCCACCGTGTCCACACCGTACCGGCGGATTAATTCGCCAACTTCTGTTTCCGACGGAATTTCTTCGAGACAAAACCGCGTTTCTAAACCGAGCTTCAGCTTTCGCTTCTGAGCCTCCGGTACAATCACATCCAACGACCGTAGCACTTGCTCAAAGAATTTTTGCTGTTTCTTGGCGCGAACTGCGAGCGCCTTCTCGCGAACACGCTCAAACTTTGGTGTCTGAGCGCGGCCAGCGGCGAAAAGGTCGAGTAACTTTTCGGTGTACCGGCGCATTTCGATAGCGCCGAGATGCAGCACGACCACCGGCGCACTGAGGCTGGCCGCGAAGTCGAGCGTTCGTAATGTATGCCGGATGGCGAGTTCGCGTTCGCCTTCGCGAAGAGCGCTGGGCCGGTAATAATCTGGCGCCGGTCCGTTCACTCCGACCGGCAACGGACAGAAGTTGTGCAGCGAACTAATTTTTATCTCACCGGCGGCGACGGCTTTTTGAATTCCATCCACCAATGACAACCGGATGCCGTGACTGAGTTCGGCAAACTCGAAACCGAGCGCGCGGATTTCGTTGAGCATGGCGCGACCGTCGATGTGGCGCGCGGAATTCCAGCAAGTTGAGAAGGCAAACATAAACAATGAAGGCCAACGCTACCGGTGGGTTGGCGTTGGCCTCATGGAGATCCAGAGGATCAGTAAGTGCTGCTCATGAATATGCGTGGGGCTTTCGCTTTGCGGCGCTTTTTCTCGCTCGGCTTTTCAAAGTGCCGGTGCGCACGCGCTTCCCGCAAAGTGCCTTCACGGTCAAGCTTGCGCTTCAAACGACGCAGCGCCTTCTCGACGGGTTCACCTTTTTTTAATTTTACTTCTGACAAATTCTCTCAGCCTCCTCTCACTGTTGATTTCCCGCATGATACGGAGGCCGGCGCGCTCTGTCAAAACCTATCTCAGCGGATCGCCAAGCGTTCATCAAGGATTGTCAGCTTCCGGTAATCCTCGACTGCCAGCTGTTGAATCAATTGCCGCAACACCGGCGTATGTTTTGCCGCCAAATGTGTGAAGAGAATCGGCTGCTGCATCACTAGTTCAAAATTTTGATCCACAGCGTGGCGGAGAAAAATGTAAAACACATGCGCCAACGCCGCCGCGACCGGATTATCCGCTCGCACAAATAACTGCCCGCTGTATTCGATTTCTGCCGGTGTCACCTGCCGGAAATTCACCACCACCACGCCTCGACCGCGCGCCGTCACCACGCCTCGTTGCGCGCCTTCCACGTAATAAATCCGTTGGTTCTCTCCGCAAAACACCGGCAAAATCCAGCCCGCCACATCCGAATGATTATCCGCCATCAATCGGCCGTCCGGCATCAACACCGGCCGGTAATCCAGCATCCCGGCCTGTTCGGCCAACATCGAACACACCTCTAAATTGTCCAGCATGAACTCGAAATCCGCGATCTGCCCGGTGAACCGGCGCGGCGTGTACTGCCGGTGCAATGTGTAATGCATCATGACCGGCCGCGCGAGCGCCTGATGCGCCGGCGTCATCAATTCCAGCGAGATGCGCACCGGCGGTTCCGCCCAAACCGGCGTGATTGCCAGAAATAAAATCCAAACCCAGCGCATCGGTTTAACTCCGCTCCAAAAAAGTTTTGACCGTCGCCGCCAAAATCGGCCCAATCCCGGGCGCGGCTGCCAACTCCGCCACGCCGGCGGCGCGCAACCGTTGAATCGACCCGAAATGTTTCAGCAGCGTCACTTTCTTCTTGTCGCCCAACCCGGTGATTTCGTCCAGCACCGATTCCTGAATCCGGCGCTGCCGGAGTTTCTGGTGGTACGCATTGGCGAACCGGTGCGCCTCGTCGCGCAACCGTTGAATCAAATGCAACGCCGGCGAATTGCTCGGCAATTGCAACGGCTCCGGCACGCCCGGCTGGTAAATTTCCTCCATTTGTTTCGCCAGCCCGATGACCGGCAATTGCACGCCGATTTCACTCAACGCCCGCACCGCCGCGCTCAACTGTCCGGCGCCGCCATCCACCATCACCAAATCCGGCAACGCGCCGCCTTCCTCGCGCACTCGGACATACCGGCGCCCCACCACTTCCGCCATCGCCGCAAAATCATCACTCCCGGTCACCGTCCGAATCCGATAATGCCGGTAATGCGCCTTGTGCGGTTTGCCGTCTCGGAAACAAACCGATGACGCCACCGACAACGTGCCGGAGATATTCGAGATGTCGAAACCTTCGATGTGCGCCGGCAGCACCGGCAAGCTGAGCGCCCGCTGTAAATCCAGCATCTCAATTGCCGGTGCAATTTTTGCTGGCAAATCCCGCGCAAACTTCCGCTCGCGAGCCGTCCGCGCAATTTCTTTCAAGCTGCCGATTACGTCACGCAACTCAGCGGCTTTCTCAAAATGCTTACCGGCGGCCGCCGTCGCCATTTGCTGATTGAGTTCCGCTAGCGCGTCTTGGTTCCGACCTTCCAGAAAATCACACGCCTGCTCCACGCGCCGGCCATATTCTTCGCGTGATAAATCTTTCAGCGGCACCGGTACCAAATACGCCGAGTATTTCAAATCCTTGGTCTTCGGCGTACCGGTGCCTTGCACGAGAACGCCGTATTTTTTCCGCGCCCACTGCATTGCCAACCGGACCGCCGCCGCGTGAGCAAACGGACCGAAGTACCGGGCGCCGTCGTCTTTTTTCAGCCGAGCGAATTTGAAGCGCGGGTATTCTTCGCTCGAATCCAGTTTCACGAGCAGAAAACGTTTATCGTCCTTGAGCAGAACGTTGTAGTGCGGCTTGTATTCCTTGACGAGTTTGCTTTCGAGTAGCAACGCCTCCGGCTCGCTCGCCACCACAAACGTCTCGAAGTCCGCGATCGAATCCAACAGCGCCCGCGTTTTGGGATCCCAGCGCATTTCCCGGGACGGCTGAAAATATTGCCCGACCCGCTTCCGCAACGACCGCGCTTTGCCGATGTAAATGACGCGCCCCAACCGGTCGCGCATCAGATACACGCCAGGCTTATTCGGCAGTTCCCGGACTTTGGCTTTGAGGCTGATGTGTGCCACGGCGGGAGCATACGTGTCCGTCGGTAAAATTTCAATGCAACCGCTTGCCAATTGGCTTGACCCACTCTTCCGCCGACTATTCTTGCGTGCAAATGGGCAGAGTTACCAGTTTGTCTTTTGCCGGAAACTTTGTCCCATTACTAATGTTAGGCGGGTGTCAGGATACGATTTTGCCTTTGAATCGCAACACACCAAGCAACTCGCCGAGTTCTGCCACGCGTAGCAACCGGCAGCTTGCGCCGAAAACCACCACCGCCACCGTGATGGAACCGGCTAAATCGAGATAACGATTGAACGCCAGCAGTTGGTGCGCGCCCCACGCCGCCGCGCTCATCGCCATCGCCGCGCCGGTAATCCGGAGCGTCGCAATTAACAATTGCCGGCCTTCAATTCGGCCAATCCGCCGGCGCATCAGCAACAGCAATAGGAAGAAATTCACCAGCGCCACACATGATGTCGCGAGCGCTAGTCCGGCGGTTTCCATTTTCAGAACCACGGCGAACACGTAGTCCAAACCGGCATTCACCACGATTGAAAAAATTGCTACGTACATCGGTGTTCGCGAATCGCCGAATGCATAAAACGTCGGCGCGATGACTTTGATTGCCGCGTAGCCGGCTAAACCGATGGCAAAGGCGCGTAGGCAAAGTGCCGTTTGCGCGGCGGCACCGGCATCGAACCGGCCGTGTTGATAGACCACGGAAATAATCGGCCCGGCCAGTAACGCCAATCCAAACGCTGCCGGAATACAGAGGAAAAAAGCCAACCGGATTGACCGGGCTAACATTTTCCGGAACAAATCCACTTCACCCCGGGCGATGTGCGCGCTGGCAGTTGGCAATGTCGCCACGCCGAGCGCCACACCGAAAATACCGATTGGAAATTGCATTAGGCGAAACGAACAGTTCAGCCACGTCACTGCGCCGTTGCCGAAATAGGAAGCGAACCAGTTATCTACGAACACATTGATCTGCACCGCAGCCGCGCCGAGAATGCTGGGGCCGAGCAAGTTGACGACGCGCCGGAAGCCTTCGTCGTGCCAATCCAGAATCGGTTCGTACCGGTACCCCACCGCGTGCAACGTCGGCACCTGCACGAGCCATTGCGCCGCGCCACCAATCAACGTTCCGAGTGCGACGCCGGTCATCGCCGCTGCGCCGAACTTCGGGTCAAACCAGTACGCCAACCCGACGCTGCCGAGGAGCGAGCCGATGTTGAACATCATGGACGCGCTCGCCGGCACGCCGAACCGGTGTTTCGCATTCAGCATTCCCATCGCCAACGCCGCCATCGCCACCATCAGCAAAAACGGAAACATGATTTGCGTCAGCCGCGTCGTCAATTCCAGCTTACCGGGAATCGCCGCAAACCCCGGCGCAATCATCCGCACCAACCACGGCGCCGCCAGAATACCGACGAGCGTGATGATGCTCAGCACCACAAACAATCCGTTCAACACCAGATTCGCCAGCCGGAACGCCGCCTTGTCGCCTTCCTTCTCCAGCTTCTGCGAAAACGTGGTCACGAACGCCGCCGACAACGCGCCTTCCGCAAACAAATCCCGGAGCAGATTCGGAATCCGGAACGCCGTCACAAACGCGTCGAACTCCCGGCTCGCGCCAAAGAGCGACGCCAGCACCAATTCGCGCACCAGCCCCAGCACTCGCGAGCCAAGCACCGCCAAGCCCACCGTCCGCGCCGAACGGACGACAGAAGGATGACCGGTTGGTTGGATTGCGCTCATTCGCTGCGCAGAATAGGAAAAACCAAGTGAAACAGGAAGGATTACTTCGCGCGCTACACCTGCCGTCCGACAATTACTAAATCACGTTCGATTCCATCCAAGACCGCCACTCGCGGCAAATTTCCCCAGCGACTGAAGCCGAGTTTTTCAAATAGACTTAAGCTTGGAATATTATGGCCGAAAATAAATCCGAGTAACGTGGTTGCACCGATTTTTGGCGCGTGTTCGATACAACGTTCCACTAAGTGTGTGCCCAAACCGCGCCGGCGATATTCCGGTGCCAGATAAACGCTCACCTCGCAAGTTGCTTGATAGGCTGGTCGTCCATAAAACGAAGAAAAGCTGAGCCAGCCGATGACTTGCTTACCTTCGCACGCCACCCACAATGGCCGCTGACTTGGCGAGTGTTCCGCAAACCATTTCTCGCGGCTCGCCACCGAGACCGGCTCCGTATCCGCCGTGACCAAACGCGTTGGCACGGTCGTATTATAGATAGCGACAATCGACGGTAAATCGTTCAGAGTTGCGTCGCGAATTTCCAGTTTAGCGAGAGTATCGTTTCTCATTTTTCGAGTTACCTTAGTTTGCGAACGGCAGCGGTGACTTAGTCGGCTTTCGATCTATCCATTTGTCGATAATGGCTGGTGTGTAATTGCGCAACTGAATCAGCAGATCGCATGGATCATCTCCCCTAATCAAAGAAGCAAGGTGCTCTTTTTTAAGAAATCGTTGCTCTGCCATGTGGTCAAGGAACTGGAAAAGTGGTTCATAATACTGCTCCACATTCAGGAAGGCGCAGGGCTTTGAATGGAATCCGAGTTGTGTCCACGTAAACACCTCGAAGATTTCTTCAATTGTTCCCACACCGCCGGGAAGTGCGATAAAGGCGTCTGCAAGCTCCGCCATCTTCAGCTTCCGTTCGTGCATTGATTCCACGCAATACAACTTGGTCAAGCCGTTGTGAGCGATGCTCTTGGCAACCAACCGTTCCGGAATCACACCGATAACCTCACCACCGGCTTGAAGAGCACTATCGGCAAGCGCGCCCATCAAACCAACATTTCCACCGCCATAGATGAGTGTGATGTGTTCCGAAGCGATGAGACGACCGAATGCTTCCGCCGCTTCAATGTACGAGGCGCGCAGACCGGGGCTTGATCCACAATAGACACATAATGATTTAAGATTCATTTTGGATTCCAGAGTTTGAGAATAGCCTCGGTTACCATCTCGACGGTGATGCGATTCATGCAACGGAAATCAATCGGACATTCTCGGAGGTAACACGGACTGCACTCCACCAGCTCGTGGAGAATCGTCACCGGTGCGCCGAGCGGGCCGGTGAGTTCAGCGGAGGTGGAACCGAAAATTGCCACGATTGGTGTGCCGAGCGCGCCGGCGAGGTGCATCGGGCCGGTGTCGTTCGTCAACAACAGCCGACAGGCTTTGAGCAATTCGCAGAGTTCCAGCAGCGTGGTCTTGCCGGCGACGTTGACGACATCGGGCAGTTGCGTGGCAATCTGATTGGCAATCGCAACATCGCCGGGTCCGCCGAGCACCAGCCACCGGCAATCCACTTGGCGCGCGACGGCGGCGAACCGGTCCGCCGGCCAGCGTTTCGCCGGACCGAATTCGGCACCGGCATTGATGGCGCAGACCGGTCGACTATCTGCCGGTAAGAATTTTTTCACGGCGGCATCACCGCACCAGATTTTCGGCGGAACAAATTCCCGGTTGCCGCCGAGATGAGCGATGAGGTCGAGGTACCGGTGCGCTTGGTGGCGAACATTTTGAAAAACTTTGGTTTTGAAACGTTGGCCGGCAACGGTGACATGCCGGTAAGTCGCGGGTTCCGGGTCCGGCAATACATCAGTGAGCAAGGCGCGCCGCCAGTGGCCGGCAAAACCGACGCGGCGCGGAATACCGGCCCGCCAGCATTCCCACGCGGACCGGAAGGAATTCGGGAAAATTACGGCGAGGTCGTGCCGGCTCGGCGCGGTGACAATTTCGTTGAGGTGTGGATTGTGCCGCCAGAGGTCGTGGAGTTTGGCCGGGCATTGCAAGGTGATGTGCGCGGACGGGAAGCGTTCGCGGAGGCGCTGGACGGCCGGCATCATCATCACGGCGTCGCCAATCCAGTTGGTGGCGCGGATGAGAATCCGGTTAGCGGTGGCAGATGCGGGCGACGGCGTCATCGAAATCTTTGGCTCCGGTAATGATGCGAATTTCCACGCGGAGAAAATAGACCGGGATGTCGCGCCGGTCGATTTTGGGATACCGCACGGCATCTTTTTCAGTGGTGAGAATGGCTTTCGCGCCGCGCTTGAGGCTGCGGTTGATCATGTTGAGAATTTCTTGCTGGGTGTACCGGTGGTGGTCGGCGTAGCTGCGCCGGTAGACGACGTTCGCGCCGAGGGCGCGCAGGCCATCTTCAAAACTTTCCGGCACGGCGATGCCAGACAGCGCGGCGACGTCGAGATTTTGCAGTTTGCTGAGCGGGAATTGTTCGCCGGTGAAAACATCTTGGATGTAAAGCGGTTGGTGAGCGCACTCGATAATTTCGGCACGGTCATTGTACCGCCGGAGGGCTTTGCGGAGTTTGTCGGTGCCGAACTGGCCGCACTTGGTGATGAAGATGTAGCGGGCACGTTTGAGATTGGCAATCGGTTCACGAAGCGTGCCGCGCGGCAGAAGATGGTGATTGCCGAACGGGTTGTTGCGGTCGACAAGGCAGATGTCGAGCCGGCTCTTGAGCGCGAGATATTGGAAACCGTCGTCGAGGAGCAGTGTGTCGCAACCGAAGCGTTGAATGGCGTACCGGCCGGCTTTCACGCGGTCTTTATCTACAAGGACGACGACATTTTTTAGATTTGAGGCGAGCATGTACGGTTCGTCGCCGGCTTGTTCGACATCGAGCAAAAGCGATTGGCCATCGGAGACAACTTTCGGCGGGATTTGGTCTTCTTGAAACATGATTTTAGCGGTAACGCGTTGCCAGAACGGACGCGGCGTACTTTTGTAACCGCGTGAAAGAATGGCGACGCGCCGGCCGGCTTGTTGGAGGGCGCGCGCAAAAATTTCAACCACCGGCGTCTTGCCGGTGCCGCCGACGGTGAGATTGCCAATGCTGACGACCTGACAGCCGAGCGTGTGATCGCGAAAAATCCGGTGCCGCCAGAGCCAGAGCCGGCATTGCACGATGACTTGAAAAATTCGCGACAAGCCAAACAACACCGCGCTGGTGAGGCGCGCGCCAAAATCGTGCCGGCGATCAAAGATGACATCGAGAATGTATTGCTCGACGGTTTCAGTCCATTGCCACATTGACGGCATAGTGCCGAAGCGCGCGAGTCAGGTCAAGCGTGCCGGTGTTTTTGCTGGGCAGGCGCACTGGCTTTCAGTAAGAATGCCGGCATCATGGCTGGTTCCAAAATCACCACCGGCATCTCGCTGATTCTGCCGATGTACAACGAATCCGCTGGCGTGGACCGGACGATGCGCTTGGCGTTGGCCGAACTCGAACGCGATTTCACCGATTTTGAAATCATCATCGCCGACGACGCCAGCACCGACGATTGCGCGGCGCAAGTGGCGGCCTGGTCGGCGCGCGAACCGCGCATCCGGCTGGTCGGTTTGCCGCACAACCAGCGATTTGGCGGCGCGCTCCGGGCTGGTTTGGCCGCCGCCGGTAAGCCGTATCTTTTCTACACCGACTTCGATTTGCAAATCGGCCTCGAATGTTTGCCGGCCATGCTTCGCGAGTTCGACTCCGCCGACGTGTTGACTGGTTACTCCGCCGATCAAGGCAAACACGCGAACTTAAAATCGGCAATCATTTCGTGGGGCTACAATTTTTCCGTGCGCACGCTTTTCGGTCTCCGGTTGCGCGATATCAATTTCGGCTTCAAAGCGATGCCGAAAACGGTGTATGATAAGATGAGTTTACGGTCGCGTAGTCCGTTTGTGGACGCGGAAATGTTTGTGCAAGCGCAAGCCAACGGCCACAAAATCAAAGAAGTACCGGTGCCGTTTTCCATGCGCCAAGCCGGCGTCTCGCATATTCGCCGTCTCGATGTAATCGCGTGGACGTTCTGGGATATGTTCCGTCTTTGGTTGCGCCGGCTGTGAAACAGCTCGTCATCAACGCCGACGATTTCGGCCTCGACTCCGCCGTCAACGCTGCCGTTATTCAAGCGCACACCACCGGCATCCTCACCAGCACCAGCTTACTCGTAACCGGTCCGGCAGTGGACGAAGCCGTTGCGCTAGCGCGCCAACATCCACGCCTCGGCGTCGGAGTTCACCTCTGTCTTGTGCAAGGCCGGTCGGCGCTTACCGGTCAGGAATTTCCAAACAGCGTGCTGAAAATCACCGGTGACTTTGAAGCCGAACTCCGGGCGCAAATCGAAAAATTCCTCGCGACCAGTTTGCACCCAACACATCTGGATTCCCATATGCACACTCACATGCATCCGCGCGTGTTGCCGGTGGTGATTCGGTTGGCGAAAGAATACCGGATTCGCTGGGTGCGGACGCCGTGGGAAGAATTTCAACCAGTCCTCCGCTGGCCGATTTTTGCGGTCCTGGGTCGGCGGGCGCGTCGGCAATTGCGCGCGGCCGGTTTGCAAACACCGGAGCGCGGCGTCGGCGTTTTACATCCGGGTCAGTTGACGGAAAATTTCTTAGTGAACTATTTGCAACATTTGCCGGAGGGCGTGACGGAAATCTTTTTTCATCCGGCCACAGAATCGAATGCCGCGTTGCGCGATTGCCAACTCGGCTACCAACACGCCGGTGAGTTGCAGGCGTTGTGCAGTCCGGCGGCGCGGAAGCTGATTGAAACTTCCGGTATCAAGCTGGTGAGCTTTGGCGATTTGACAAGCGGGTCGATTCACGACAGCTTGCCAGCATGAATGACGCAGTTCTGAGTTTGCGCGAGGTGCGCAAGAGTTACCGGGAAGCGGATGGCAATCGGCTGGATGTGATTCAGGTCGGTCAGTTTGAACTCGCCGCCGGTGACCAGATTGCACTCGTTGGCTCGAGTGGTTCCGGCAAAAGTACATTGCTGAATCTGATTGCCGGGATTCTACTACCGGACGCCGGCGTGGTTTGCGTGAACGGCACCGACATCACGCAACTGCCGGAGGCTAAGCGCGACCGGTTTCGCGCCGGTAATATCGGCTATGTTTTTCAGTCGTTCAATTTGCTCCAAGGTTTCACCGCGTTGGAAAATGTCCGGCTCGGGCAGATGTTTGGCAATGGAACCGGTGATGCGGTGGAGTTGTTGAAGAAGGTCGACCTCGCACACCGGTTGCATCACAAACCGCGCGCGTTGTCGGTTGGCGAACAGCAGCGGGTGGCGATTGCGCGAGCGTTGGTGAACGCGCCGGCGCTGGTGTTGGCGGACGAGCCGACCGGCAGTCTCGACGCGGCGAACGGCACGGCGGTGTTGGAATTGCTCCGGCAGGTTTGCACAGAGGGCCGGCATACGTTGTTGATGGTGACGCACGACCCGGCGGTGATGCGGCATTTTGAGCGCGTGGTGCGGCTGGAGGAGTTGCGATGAATCTTTTTAAAATCGTGACGAAAAATATGCGGCAGCGCGCGTTGGCGACGACACTCACCGGGATTTCGGTCGCGCTGGCGGTGGCGTTGACGGTGGCGATTGTGCACATCAAACGCGGAATGCAGCAGCGGTTCGAGCAGAGCACGCTCGGTTATGAAATGGTGATTGGCGCGAAAGGCAGTCCGCTGCAGCTCGTGCTGAACACGGTATTCAATCTCGATATTTCGCCCGGTAATATTCCGTGGACACTTGTCGAAAAATTGCAGGCAGACCGACGCGTGAAAGCGGCGGTGCCGTTTTCTGTCGGCGACAATTACCGGGGCTTTCGCATCATCGGCACGACGGGTGCGTTCGGCGAAACATTCGGTTACAAATTGGCGGAAGGCCGGTGGTTCACCTGTTCTATCGAGGCATTGCGGGATGCTTTCAAGGAAGCTCTCGAACATTCGCAAGAGCGGATTGCAAAGGAAAAAGGCGACGCGCCAGCCAAACCGGCGGCGCATCACCACAACGCCGCCGAAGCGGTGATTGGCGCGACGGTGGCGCAGGAAACCGGTTTGCGCGTCGGGCAGAAATTCATCGCGGCGCACGGTGTCGAGGTTTCGCCGAATGCGGAAGAACACACGGATAATCCATGGACGATCACCGGTATTCTTGCGCCGACCGGCACAGCGGTGGACCGGGGACTTTACATCAACCTCGACAGTTTTTATCACATCGAAGGTCACGAAGTTCGCGATGCGCCGAAGGACAACGATCCGGATCCCGGCCAAGTTTCGGCAATCGCGCTGAAGTTGCGGAGTCCGATTCACGCTTTTCCGATTTACCGGGAAATCAACGACGGCGAGGAAGCGATGGCGGCGTTTCCGGCGGTGGAGGTGCGAAAATTATTTGCGATTGTCGGCAACATTGACCGGATTCTTTTGGCGCAGGCGATTCTGATTGGGTTGGTGGCCGGGGTGGCGATTGCGGTTTCGATTTATAATTCGATGAGCGAACGCCGGCGGGAGATTGCGATTTTGCGGGCACTCGGCGCGCGGCGCGGAACCATTTTTGCGATTGTGGTGTTAGAAGCGGTGGCGATTTGTGCCGCCGGTGCGGTGGCAGGTGTCGCCGGTGGACATTTGATTGTGATGGTGGCGAACGCGGCGCTCCGGCACGTGTCGGGTTTCACGGTCGCGCCGTTGACGATGGAAGTGGCGGAATTATGGGTGGTGGCCGGCAGTGTGGCGCTGGGCGCGTTGGCCGGAATTGGCCCGGCGTGGCGAGCGTACCGGACGGAAGTGGCGGAGAATTTAGCGCCGACGAGTTAATCAAAATGAAACTGTTGCGAATAATATTTTTTGGAATGGCACTGGCGCTGGTGAGCGTTTTGCAGCCGAATTCCGTGGCGCAGAAGCCGGAGGCGGCGAACGCGGCGGGTTATGAGCGGTTGCGGTTTGAGGTGTTGAAGCGCTGGACGTATGTGGAAGGGAAGACGGAGTTCCCGGCATTTATCAAGGCGTTGGATGGAAAACGGATCGAGATGCTGGGATATATGATGCCGTTGACGGAGATTGAGAATATCAAGGAATTTTTGCTGGTGCCGTCGCTGTGGGGCTGTTGCTACGGGCAGCCACCGGCGATTAATCACATCGTGGCGGTGAAGATGCCGGCGGGAAAGACGGCGAGGTTTTATTCCGGGCCGATTCAGGTGAACGGCCAGTTTCGCGTCAGCGAGACGAAGCAGGATGGTTATGTGGTGAGTTTGTACGTGTTGACGCCGGACAAGATTGTGGAGATTAAAAATCTCGAATGACGCGCGACTGGGTTAGCAATAAAACAGACTTGTAAAATTTCTCCGGTATTCGTATGGAACCAATATGAATCAAAAACTTCGCGTTACCGTCTGGGGTGAAAACACCCACGAAAAGAAAAACAAAGTCGTCGCCGACATTTATCCCAAAGGCATGCACGGCTGCATTGCCGACGCACTCCGGCAGGATGCCAATCTCGAAGTCCGCACCGCCACACTCGAACAACCAGAACACGGCCTAACTACCGACGTTCTCGACAATACCGATGTTCTCACTTGGTGGGGACACATGGCGCACGGCTCTGTGCAAGATGTCATCGTGGACCGCGTCCAGACTCGCGTCCTCCAAGGTATGGGTTTAATTATTCTCCATTCCGGTCACTACGCGAAAATTTTCAAACGCCTCCTCGGCACCACCTGTAGTCTGACTTGGCGCGAAGTTGGCGAGAAGGAACGCCTCTGGGTTTGCAATCCCGGCCATCCGATTGCGCAAGGCATCGACCGGTACTTCGAACTCGAAAACGAAGAAATGTACGGTGAACCATTTGCGATTCCGAATCCCGATGAAGTCGTTTTCCTCTCGTGGTTCCAAGGCGGCGAAGCCTTCCGGAGCGGTTGCACTTTCAAACGCGGCAA
>CAINDI010000042.1 GCA_903847335.1 uncultured Verrucomicrobiota bacterium
GGTGAAATGCCATCTACCACTGCCAGTGCCGCAGCAGTTCCCGCAGCTTCACCGGTTAGCGCTGCGGTAGGGATAACGCGAGTTATTTGCCAAGCATCCGTTTCAGCGGCGGTGCAGCGGCCGGCAGCAATCAGATTTTTAAGCCCCACCGGTAGCATGCTCCGGTATGGGATTTCCCAAACATAACCCGGTTTGCGCCAATCCCCAGCCATTCCAATTGAATCTTCAAAGCGCGTCCAATCCTGTCCATCACGTAACCGGTACTGCGCAGGGATCTGACGGGTGGTACGAAACTGCGCCATTGATGGAAGTGTAAGCGGGAAAAGGCTCTTCCGATCCTTCTGCCCGGTGCCGTATTCCTTTTTCAGTCGGTCGCGGTATTTCGCTCGCCCATCCAGGACGAATCGAGAAACTTCGCTGCCATCAATGCCGAGTGGACCGCGTGGCGTATCGGCCGCACTACAGCCCGCATACATCGCAATATTTTCGATTGACTTTTCATGCGGCCAGTTTTTTCCGGCGGTATGTTCAAGTATCCAGATCGCAAGCTTGTTTTGCGCGGTCGGGCAGGTCAACCCAGCTTGATGTGCGATGTCGGCATCACCGGTGGCATCGACAAAACATTTTGCAGTGATTCGCCCCCGCCCGCTTTTGTTTTCAACTTCAATTGCGGTGAGGCGCTTGTCGCGAACGTTTGCGGCGCAGATGAGGGTGTCGTACCAGATGTCGACGCCGGCCTGCACAAGGAGTTCGTCAAGCGCAATGACCAGTGACGCCGGTGAGAAAATTATCCGATAACGTCCCGCCTCTTTTGCGCCTTTGGCTTTGCGCCAGTCTGGGATATCGCCTGGGCCATATTTCATACCGGCAAGCAGAAGTTCTTCGGCGATTCCGAATGTTACTTGCGTGCCGTTCCCGTCGCACAGCGGTTCATAGATAAAAATTAGTCCGGCGGTCGCCAAGCCACCGGTGACGATTGTTTTCTCAATTAGCGCGGTCTTCTGTCCGCGCCGCGCCGCTGCTAGCGCCGCTGCAGTACCCGCAATCCCACCACCGCAAACCGCGACATCGTATGCTTTCTCAAACATTGATTAATTCTCCAAGGTGATTCTGAAAATAGCCCGCCGACAGGCGATGTCAAGTTGCAATGCCGATTGGTGTTCAGCGCAAAGTTCTTGCATGGCAACGCGCGGCTTTGCATTATGCGAGACAACGAGAAAATATTATGAAGAAACTTTTTACACAGGTCACCGGTTCAGTCACCGCCGCTCGCGGATTCAAAGCAGCGGGTCTTGCCGCCGGTATTAAGAAATCCGGCAAGAAAGATATGGCGTTGATTGTGTCGGATGTGCCGGCAACTGTGGCCAGCGTGTTCACGCGCAATCAGGTCAAAGCTGCGCCGGTCAAGTTGGATATGCTCCATGTGAAATCCGGTAAAGCGCGCGCCATTGTCGCCAACTCCGGTAACGCAAACGCCTGCACCGGCAAGCTCGGCTACGTCCATGCGCAGGCGATGAGCGAAGCGGTGGCGCGGCGAATTGACGCGCCGACCGAGCAAGTGCTTGTCTGTTCCACCGGACGGATTGGTGTGAATTTGCCGATTGTCAAAATTGAGGCGGGGATTAAAAAACTGCTCCGGCAGGTAAGTCGGACCGGTGCGCGCGATGCAGCGCTGGGAATTATGACCAGCGATACCTTCACGAAGGAATGCGCGGTGAAAGTTGGCAAATTCCACGTCGGCGGGATTGCAAAAGGTGCCGGCATGATTCATCCGAATATGGCGACGATGCTTGGTTTTATCACCACTGATGCTGCCGTGCCGCGCGCCGCCTTGCAACGAGCGCTCCGGCAGGCGGTGAATCAAAGTTTTAACCGCATCAGCATTGACGGCGACATGAGCACCAACGATACGGTGTTGTGTCTTGCGAATGGCGTTGCCGGTAAGGTTTCGCTGCCGGAGTTTCAGGCGGCGTTGAATTATGTCTGTCTCGAACTAGCGAAGATGATTGTGAAAGACGGCGAAGGTGTGACGAAATTTGTGACGGTAGAAGTCTGTGGTGCAAAGAGCGACCGGGACGCGGAGTTCGCGGCGCGAGCGGTGAGTAATTCGGCCTTGGTGAAAACGAGTTGGTGCGGCGGCGATCCGAATTGGGGACGGCTGATGGACGCTATCGGTTATAGCCGGTGCAAAATCATCGAGGAGAAAGTTGACATTGCGTACGACGATGTACCGGCGGTGAAAGCTGGTCAGCCGACGCGGACGCCAGTGGCGAAGTTACGGAAAATTGTAAAGTCACCGACGTTCACGATTCGTATTAATCTAAATCTTGGCCGCGGTCGATGCACGATGCACACTTGTGATTTAACGGAAGATTACGTGACCTTCAATAAAGGCGAATGAACGAGCTGATTCAAAAAACGGAAGTTTTGCTGGAAGCATTGCCGTATATCCAACGCTTCCGGAGTTCAACGTTTGTGGTGAAGTATGGCGGGAGTTTTATGGACTCGCCGGACGAAAGCGTGCGGACGGGCGTGGCGGCGGATGTCGTTTTTCTGGAAGCGGCCGGAATTAATCCGGTCGTGGTTCACGGCGGCGGCAAGGCGATCACGAAAGCGATGGAGAAAGCCGGCATCCCAGCCAATTTCATCAAAGGGATGCGCGTGACCGACGATGCCACGATGAAGGTGGTGGAAGATGTGTTGTTTAATGTCACCAACCGCGACATCGTGGAGATGATTCAGAAACTGGGCGGCCGGGCACGGAGCTTTAACGGTCGGGAAGTTTTCCAGTGCCGGAAGCTGGTGCAAGACGGAGTCGATCTCGGCTACGTCGGCGAAGTTGTGGCCGTCGAGGTGGAGGCGATTAAGAAATGTCTGCGGTCATCGGTGACGCCGGTCATTAGCCCGATTGGATTGGGAGCCGATGGTCACGCTTACAACATCAATGCGGACGTGGCCGCTGCGAAATTGGCGATGGCGGTTGGCGCGCGACGGTTGGTGTTCATGAGCGACGTGCCGGGATTGATGCGCGATCCGAAAGATCCGGCGACATTGATTTCGCATTTGGAAACCAAAGACGTACCGGCTCTCAAGGCGACCGGCGTGGTGGACAAAGGGATGATTCCGAAAGTGGACAGCGCCGTCGAAGCCGTCAATGCCGGCGTGCGGCGCGTGCATTTCGTGGATGGCCGGATTCCGCACGCGGTCTTGCTGGAAATTTTCACCGACAAAGGTGTTGGCACCGAAGTCATGAAGTAAGCCGGCGGCTGGCCGCGCCACTTACGGTTTTAGCTCAATCCCGACAGTTTTACCTGGTTGCTCCAGCGCGACAGTTGCATTGACGGGCTGATCGTGAATCCGGCTTGTGACGAGATGTTCGCCGAGAAAAGCACGGACAACGGCCCGGCCTTGCGCATCGGTTGTGACGTTGGTGCTGGTCCACCATTCTTTGGTGAGCAGATTTTCGAGCACGGCGGCGTTCGGTTTGGGTGTCCAATCTTTGCGCCAAACCGCGGCTTTCGGCAGCCAATGGTCGCCTTCCCAAAAACCCCACATGGTAAAACCGGTAATGCGCGGATGCGCGAAACATGCCGTCATGAAATCCCGGGTGTAGGCCGCTTGCGCGGCTTCATCCATCGTATTGATATCGAACTCGGTGATTTGCAGTTCTGCGTCGGTCTCGCGTGCGAACCGGTCGAGGATGGCCCAGACCGTTTCGGCTCCGGTAAAAGCCTCGCTGAAGTGACTCTGGAATCCCAACACGTCCGGCGCTTGGCCGTGAGACTTCAAAAAGCGGAACCAGTCCAGATACAAATCCTGACTCGCCAAGGTCGCGCCACCACCGGTGAGGAGGCTGTTTTCGTTCAACGCCATTTTTGATTTTGGCAGCGCGCGCCGGGCTTCCGCAAACCATTCCGCCACGACATCGCGCCCCAAGAGTTTGTGAATCTCCTCACAATCGCGCAACTCATTGGTCACGTCGTATTCCCGAAAACCGAATTTGCGCGTCGCTTCGCTGATTTCGCGGATCTGCTGCAAAATACGGGCGCGCAACTTCGCGGGATCATTCATCAGTTTGACAACATCTGCCGGTAGGAATTGCGTACCGGGGTAAACCATGACATGGCCACGAATTGTGTAATGGTTATCCGTCAGCCATTTGGCGATGCCTAAGAAATCATCTTTACGATTGGGCCAACCCCAGTCGGCCCAGTAGATCGGACAGGTGGCGCGGTTGAAAAGCCGTGTGAACACCGCGCGCGTCTTGTCGCCATCGAGGTTTGGCGTAAGCAACCGCGTGGGATTGGCGAACTGCACAAAGCTGCCAACCGTGAATGCGCGTGTGCGCTGTTGCACTGTCACCGGCGCGCCGGCGACCGGGTTGCCCACTGCGTCAACCACACGAATGGCTAAATCAGCTTTGCGGTAAGTCTCAATGCGGCGTTGCGCTTCGGCACGCCAGGGCGCGTCGAGTTCCATGCCCGGCCAAGTGATGCGCGTGTGCGGAAGCCGGCGCCGGTCCACATTCGGGCCGAGATTCACAAGGGCCGCACCGGCAACGTCAATCACCTGCTTTTGCTGGCCGAGTTGAATTGCCAGTTGCAAATCACCGGCCGCATAATCGTGATCGGCGGCGTTCCAAGCATAGACGGCTTTCCACGATTGATCGACGGTGACGCTGGTATCCAAGGGGCTGCCCCACGGTGAATCGGGTTGTTGGACACGCAAATACACGATGCCGCCGGCAGGCGCGCGCAACCAGCAGATGAGCGCCAGCACATCCCCTTTCTTGACCGGCGCGACCGTTTTGGGTGAGAAGACCTGAACTTGATAATACTTTGGGTACACTTGACCGACGTGGATCCGCATTGCTTTCGGGACCGGGATGCCATCAGCGATGGGAACGGTCAAGACCTCACTCGTCGTGCCGTCCGGCAGTCCCGATATAATCTGACTCGGTTCTTCAACCGTCGTGAGTACGGTGCCGGGAACCGGTAGTTGATTCTGGAATTCACGGAGGACCGGGCCGGTCGCGCCGGCCGGCACCGGTGCCGCTTCAACAGCCGACAAAAAACAGATGGCAATGACCGGAGCGATTTTTAAGAAGGCGTGGTGAAACATGTTTTAATTCTAGCACAGCACCATCCGCTGACTATTGCAAAATTCTTGCAACGTCTGGCCGGTCACTGCAAGATGCCGCCCATGACCAAATCCGAAGAAATCATTGCGTTGTTTGACCAATATGTGATGCCGACGTATGGCCGGTTGCCGCTGGTGTTCGTGCGCGGTAACGGCTCGCGTGTTTGGGATGCAGATGGAAAAGAATATCTCGATTTCGGCGGCGGCATCGCTGTCAATGTGCTTGGTCACGCGGCGCTGACGGATGTGTTGTTGAAAGCGTCCGCGCAACTCGTCCATGTTTCCAATCTTTACTACACCGAGCCGCAAGGCCGGTTGGCGAAAAAACTCGTCGAACTCGTTGGCACCCCCGGTAAAGTTTTTTTCTGCAACTCCGGCGGCGAGGCCAACGAAGCACTTTTCAAGTTAGCGCGAAAATTTGGGAATGGCCGGTATGAAATCATTACCTTTCTAAATAGTTTTCATGGTCGGACGCTGGCTGGTATTTCTGCCACCGGTCAGGAAAAGGTGAAAACTGGGTTCGCGCCATTAGTGGAAGGCTTCCGGCATGTGCCGTTCAATGATTTGGATGCCGTGACGAAAGCGGTGGGGCCAAAGACGGCGGCGATTTTGTTGGAGCCGATTCAGGGGGAAAGTGGGATTCGTCCGGCGACGCCGGAATTTTTGCGCGGGTTGCGTCAACTTTGCGACGACCGGAAACTTTTATTGATGTACGACGAAGTCCAATGTGGTATCGGGCGGACCGGTGAGTTTTGCGGATTCAAAGCCATCGCGCCGGACGCGATACCGGATGCGATTTCGTGGGCGAAAGGTTTAGCCGGTGGTTTTCCCATGGGCGCAATTTGGGCGCGACAACCATTTCAGGATGTGCTCAGTCCCGGTACGCACGCGACGACATTTGGCGGAACGCCATTGGCGTGTAAAGTGTCGTTGGCGGTTTTGGAAAAACTTGAAAAGGATGACTTGCTGACGAATGCACGGACCACCGGTGAGTATTTCGTTCGCGAGTTGCGGAAGTTATCGGGCGTCAAGGAAGTGCGTGGTATCGGGTTGATGGTTGGCGTGGAACTGAATGTCGAAGCGAAACCGTTCATTCTGAAAATGGCTGAAAACGGATTAATCGGAGTGATTGCCGGGACGCACGTGGTGCGTTTCTTGCCGGCGTTGAATGTGACGCGATCGGAAGTGGATGAAGCAGTTGAAAAATTTCGGAAAACATTGGCAGCAATATGAAACATCTTTTGACATTGGAGCAACTTAGTCCGGGTACGATTGGTGAGATTTTTGAACTCGCAAAAGAATTAAAAGCCCGCCGTGGTGCGTTGGCGGATTTGCCGTTGAAAGGTCAGACGTGGGGGTTGATTTTTAATAAGGCGAGCACTCGAACTCGTGTCAGCTTTGAGGTCGGCATTCGGGAACTCGGTGGCACGTCGATTTATCTTTCATCCGCCGATATTCAGATGGGGCGAGGTGAAACGGTCGCGGATACGGCGCGGGTGTTGTCCCGGTATCTCCACGGTGTCGTCATTCGGACGTTTGCGCAGAATGACGTGGAAGAATTTGCTTCTGCCGGAACGATTCCGGTCATCAACGGCCTGACGGACGATGAACATCCGTGTCAGGTGTTGGCTGACTTATTCACACTGACTGAAAAATTTGGGAGCTTGAAGGGCCGCAAGGTGGTCTTTGCCGGCGACGGCGCGTGCAACGTCTGTAATTCGTGGCTATTCGGTGCGACGAAGACCGGTATCGAGCTGTGGGTTGCGGCGCCAAAACAATTTCAGCCCGGTAAAGATTGGCTGAAACGCGCCGCCGGTAATATTCACGTTACGGAAGATTTTGCGGCTGCTGTTCGGGATACGGATGTGGTGTACACCGATGTTTGGGTTTCAATGGGCAAAGAGACTGAATCTACAGCCCGCCTTAAATCGCTATCCTCATACCAAATTAACAACCAGATTTTGAAAGCCGCCAAACCGGGCGCATTGGTGATGCACTGCCTGCCGGCATACCGGGGGAAAGAAATTACCGGCGATGTTTTTGAGGCGCACCAGCAAACGATTTTCGATCAGGCTGAGAACCGGTTGCATATCCAAAAGGCAATTCTCATTCTGCTCGCCAAGGCGCGGCAATGAGCGACAGGCTTGCGGATTCCTATCGGCATTGCGAAGTGATTGCGCGGCGCACCGGAAAGAATTTCGCTTACTCGTTCATTAGCTTACCGGTAGAAAAACGCCGGGCGATGTGCGCGATTTATGCGTTCATGCGCCGGAGCGACGACATCGCCGATGGCACTGGCAATCCGGCGCTGGCTTCCGCCGGTTTGAAACAGTGGCGGGCGACTGTGGCCACGGCGTTGACGACCGGTCGATGTGAGGATGCGATGTTGCCGGCGCTGCTGGACACGGTACAGCGGTATCAGATTGAGCATCAGTATTTTTACGAATTGCTCGACGGCACGGAAATGGATCAAGCTGTGACCCGGTATGACACGTTCGATGAATTGTACCGGTACTGTTATCACGTGGCGTCGGTAGTTGGGTTGGTGGTGTTGCCGGTATTTGGATTTAAGGACGAGGCGGCGAAGGTTCACGGCGAGGCGTGTGGAATTGCTTTTCAACTGACGAATATTTTGCGCGATGTGAAGGAAGATGCGCAGCTCGGGCGGATTTATTTACCGGCGAAAGACCGCCAATGTTTCGGTGTCAGCGATGCGGATATTTTGAACTCGAACTTTACGCCGGCATTTGTGGAGTTGATGAAATACGAGGTGGCGCGGGCGAGGGAATTTTACACAAAGGCGCAGCCGTTGATTGGGATGATTGACGGGGACAGCCGGAGCACATTAGCGGTGATGATTGGGATTTACAGTGGAATTCTCGATAAGATTGAGCGCAACGGCTTTGCGGTATTCGATGGACGAATGCGACTATCGACCGGTGAAAAACTTTGGATTGTCGCCAAGAATTGGGTGAAATACCGGGAATGAATTTTGCACTAATTTTGGCGGCTGGTTTTTTATTCCTGAAAACTGGTGAGAAGTTTGCCACGCAGGAAAGTGCCGGACCCACGGTGAAGTTGCTGACGGAATTCGTTGGGCAGAAGACCGGTGAAAGTTTCGCGCCGCAGGTGTTCAACGATCCCAGTCAGGCGGCGGAATATTGCGCCACCGGTAAGCCTGTGGCCGGTGTTGTGACGCCGGGATTTTATTTTGCCTATAAAAAAATGCTCAACATGGAACCGGTCTTGGAAATTAAACGCCTGCAAGTTCTAGCGGAGCGATATGTGCTGGTGACAAAAGGCGCGGTGTTGGGAACTTTGACCGGTAAGACGATTGCGACACAGCTGGCGATGGAATCGCGATTTGTGGCGGGTGTGATTTTACAGGGGAAACTCGGCGCAGATGTGCGATTGGTGCCGGTTACGGATGTCGAAGGTGCGGTGATGGATTTGGTCGAGGGCGCGAAGAATGCACCGGCGGCGGTGTTGATGGAGGAGGGAGCCTGGCAAGTGATTCATGCTGACGCGGAGTCGGGGGCGCAGGTGAAAGCGGTGTTCACGTCGAATGAGTTGCCGGGAAATTTGGTAGTAATTTTTAACGGTAAGCTTGATGCCGGTAAGTTGAAGGCGGCGGTGCGGATGATTCCGGCGGAGATTCTTAGTAGTGTTCGTGTGGAGTCGTTCACTGAGGTGAATGCCGCGCGCTTGGGGCAGGCGGAGGAATTGTTTAATGCGCGGTAAAGCATGGCTGGTTTTAGCTGGTTGGTGTTGTGCGGTTGGTTGTTCAAGCATCCAGCGGGTGAAAGTGACGCCGACGGAGTCAGTGGTGTTGACCGGCGGTGAAATCCAGTCGGTGCGTACCAAGGCGTTGGCGCTTTTGGTGGAGCAACCACGAACTTTAGTGCGGATGACTCAGGTGGCGCAGATGTTTGAACAGGTGGCACGAAGCGCGCCGGAGGATTATGAGGCGCGGTGGCAGGCGGCGGCGGCATGGACGTTTGTGGCGGAGAACGAAACAAATAGTCCGGTGCGAATTAATGCGGCCAAGCGTGGAATTACGCTGGCCCGGCAAGCGCGCGAATTGCAGCCCGACCGAGTGGAAGGTCATTATTTTTATGCGATTGCGGTGGGCTTGCTGGCGGATGCAGATCGAACGTATGGCTTGAAGGCGGTTGGCGAAATGGAACCGGCGTTGCGCCGGGCAATCGAGTTAGACGAGCGCTATGATTACGGTGGTCCGGTTCGCGTGTTGGGAATTTTGCTTTTGCGGACGCCACCACCACCGGTGAGTATCGGAAGTTCACGGAAAGGATTACGTTGGATGCAACACGCGGTGGAGTTATTTCCGGATTATCCTGAAAATTTGCTTTATCTAGCGGAAGGCTTGCACAATAATGGAAAGGATGGAGAGGCATGTTTGCTTCTTCAGAGGGTTATGACCGCGCCGCCATGGCCCGACCGGCAGTTTGAAGGTGCCGGCTGGAAAATAACTGCCAAAAAATTATTCCAATGTCCACCGCCGATGTAAAAAATAGAAAAAAAAGCAGCGTAAAATTGATAATTCTGATTATCGCTATTGGATTGTCGGTTTTGTCTGTTGCCGTTTGGTTTTTGGGTAAACCGATTCGCCGGCATAACAAAGCGCAAAAAGATGTTAACGCGATTTTACAGGCGTTGCATGGTTATGTGAGTGAACAGGGTGACTTGCCGAAGGGATCGTTCAGCGTAATTTGTCGACTTTTGCGTGGTGAAAGCGTCGAAGGTCAAAACGTAAAACATTTAGATTACATTGAAGCGCAAGGGCAGGAAGTAAACGACAAAGGCGAATTTCTTGATCCGTGGGGGCATCCGTATCGAATTTCATTCAACAAGAAGTTGCAGGTTTACTCCTGCGGTCCGAACGGAGTAGATGAACGCGGCGCGGGCGACGATATTGTCGCGGAATAAACTTCAACTTGCCCACCGGTGGGCAGCACGCTAATCTAACAAATTATGGCAGTCTTTGATTTAAAACAAATTGTTACCGAGCGGCTCGGCGAAAACTACGATCTCCACGAGAAATACGTCAATCCGACCTTCGTGAAGGTTCTGCGCACCATCGGATTCGACAAGGTTTATGCCAAGGCCAAAGGGCAATATCTCTGGGATAAAGATAACAACCGCTACCTCGATATGCTCAGTGGTTTTGGCGTGTTCGCCATCGGACGTAACCGTCCCGAAGTCGCGCAGGCGATTCGCGACGTGCTCGATCTTGATTTGCCGAACATGGTGCAGATGGATTGCTCATTCCTTAGCGGATTGCTGGCGGAAGCGCTCGTCAAACATTGTCCGCCACACCTCAATTCTGTTTTCTTCACAAATTCTGGGACTGAAGCCGTCGAAGCTTGTCTGAAATTTTCGCGCGCCGCGACCGGACGGAACAAACTCGCATACCTTGACCATGGCTGGCACGGATTGTCACTCGGTTCGCTTTCCATCATGGGAAATGCGGAATTTCGTGAGGGTTTTGGCGAAATGCTTGAAGGTGTCTGCGTGCCGTACGGTGATCTTGACGCGCTCGAAAAAACGCTAAGCAAACGCGATGTTGCGGTTCTCGCGGTTGAATGTATTCAAGGTAAAGGTGTGCGAGTACCGGCGGATGATTTTTTACCAGCAGCGCAAGCGCTTTGCCGGAAATACGGAACGCTATTTTTCTGCGACGAAGTCCAGACTGGTTACGGTCGCACCGGTAAGTTTTTTGCTTTTGAGCACTGGGATTTGGAGCCGGATTTGATTTCCACGAGCAAAGCATTGAGCGGTGGTTATGTTCCGGTAGGAGCGATGATTACCCGGCGCACAATTTACCAGAAAGTTTATCATCGGATGGATCGCTGCTTCGTCCACTCGTCGAGTTTTGGACGGAACAATCTCGGCATGGCGGTTGGACTGGCAACATTACACGTGTTGGACGAAGACAAACTTGTCGAGCGCAGCGCAGCGCAAGGTCAGCAATTGATGGATGGCATCAATCAACTTCGCAGCAAGCACGAAGTTTTGCGAGAAGCGCGCGGCAAGGGTTCGATGATTGGGATTGAATTTCAGGAGCCGAAAAGTCTCAAGCTGAAACTAGCGTGGAAGATGGTGCACGCCGCTAACGATGGCTTGTTTGCGCAGATGGTGGTGATGCCGTTGCTCCAGAAGTATCGAATTATCACGCAAGTCTCCGGTAATCACGGCGACGTAATTCGCATCTTGCCGCCATTTGTCATTACTGATGAAGACATCCAATATTTTGTCAACGCCCTCGACGATGTGCTAACGGAAT
Source organism: uncultured Verrucomicrobiota bacterium (assembly GCA_903847335.1). GTDB lineage: Bacteria > Verrucomicrobiota > Verrucomicrobiia > Palsa-1439 > Palsa-1439 > CAINDI01. Next base: position 11,444 of record CAINDI010000042.1, read on the forward strand.
GCCAAAACCCACTTGGCCCGATGTGGGCACTCGGCGCGAACCTCGTGAAGGCGGCTCTGAGTAATCGCCAAAGCACCTCGTGAGCCGGCAGCGTTTTTTATCAGCACTAGCCGATGTCGTCATTCGCCGTCCGTGGGCATTCATCGTTGTCGGCGTATTGCTGGCGATTGCGGCAACGATTTTCACGGTTCAAAAATTAGATTTCAAAAC
>CAINDI010000043.1 GCA_903847335.1 uncultured Verrucomicrobiota bacterium
GCATTGCAAGACGACCCAGTTTCCGTCCTTCCGGCAAAACCGGTATTCAAGATTATGAATCGCCTTCCCCTTCACCAACCACTCGTGGGCACTTCGCACCATCGTCACATCGGCGGCGTGAATCCGTTCGTACGGATCGACGGTTGCCAACTCATCCGACCGGTACCCCAGCACGCGCTCAAATGCCGTGTTCGCATACCGGGGGCGCATATTCGCACCGGCAATAAAAATTGCATCGTCCGAATTCTCAACCAGCAACCGGTAATGCTCCTCGCTCTTTCGTGCGCCGGCCTCCAATTGCGCATGAATCAACGCATTACCAAGCTGATTGCAGACGACTTCAATCACGTCCACATCTTCGTCACCAAACTGCTCGTTTTTCGTCGAGCCTAAAATCAACATCCCAGCAACAAACCCTTGCGCGCTAATCGGACATAAAATCGCCGATCGAAATCCAGCGTGCGTCAAAACCTGCAATTGGTCATCCACCGCAATTGTCGTCAAATCCTTGATGATCTGCGTCTGTCCAGTCAACGTCACATCCACCAACTCACCATTCTTCCGGTGCATTCGAGATAATTGCTGCGCGAGGTCCACCGGCAGGCCGTGCGAACTATGGAGCTTCAACACCCGCTCGTCATCGTCCCACAGATAAACCACCCCGGCTTCCATGTGAGTAATCGCGCCCATCGCGTCTAGTGCATTTCGGGCAATCTCGTATAAGTCCAACGAGCGATTAATGGCGTCCGCGACAAAATTAATCGCCGTCAGCCGCGAATTGCGCGCCGGTGTGGGGGGCGCATTTTTATCAAAGTTTTTCATACCGGTGCGGTCAAGGTTTTATAACATAACAAAAAAAAGATGCACTTCCATCTAAATTCGCGCATACTACCGGCATGATTCCACCTGACAAGCTCAACGAAATTTTCCAGATGCAAGAAGCGCTCAATCTCAAAATCGGCGTCAACACCGCCGACATGACCGAAGAGCAACGCATTCAGTGGGTGCTCAACTATTGCCGCGCCATGACCCAAGAAATTGCCGAACTCACCGACAGCGTTCCGTGGAAATGGTGGGCCAAGTACCAAAAATTTGACAAACAAAACGCCCGCGTCGAAGTCATCGACCTCCTCCACTTCCTTATTTCTATCGCCCAAGTCCTCGAAATGACGCCGGAGGATTTCTACGCCGCCTACGCCAAAAAACACCAAGTCAATCTCGACCGCCAAGCCTCCGGCTACAAAACAAAAGACGCCGAAGACAGTCGGCACATCTAAAAACCGTTAGTTGTTTCATCTTGACCTAGCTGGTTAGTTTACAACACCGTCGACGGTGTTTCTACCTCGTGGTTTCGCGTGGCATGCGAGCTGCTAACCATACTTGTGTCGTACCAAACTGAAAACAAAGCATGACTGCAACGAGGTTTAATCGAATTGAAAACAGGTTATCTAATCGACATGGATGGCGTTATTTACCGGGAGAACCGTCTGATTCCCGGCGCCGCCGAATTTATCACCGCCTTGAATGAAGCTGGAATTCCTTTTTTATTCCTAACGAATAACTCGGCTCCGACACCGGAAGACCTGAGCGTCCGGTTAAAGCATCTCGGCATTTCACGGCTGGCCCCGAAATATTTCTATACCTCGGCGCTGAATACGGCTGATTTTCTGAGCGAAACTCATCCCGGCTGCACAGTGCTGGCGCTTGGCGAAGGCGGCTTAACCACCGCACTCCATCAACGCAATATCGCCAGCGATGCAATTAAGCCAGACTATGTCGTCGTCGGCGAAGGTTCCGTTTGGATGGAGAAACTCACCAAAGCGCACGAATGCATCGAACGTGGCGCACGACTTCTCGCCACGAATCCTGACAACTGGTGCCCCGTCGACCCAGAACGCACGCGCCCCGGCGCCGGTGCCACAGCCGCATTTCTCGAAGCCAGCACCGGTCAACGCGCCTATTATCTTGGTAAACCGAACGGCTACATGTTTCATCGCGCGCGCCGCAAGCTCACTGAACTCGCGCACGGTTCGCCGGATCAAGTCGTGATGATTGGCGACACAATGGAAACGGATATTCGTGGTGCCATCGAATCCGGTATCCATTCTTTTCTCGTGATGACCGGCTCCACGCCACTCGATGCCGTTCGCAATTACGTCTACACACCGACGCGAATTCTACACAGTGTCGCCGATCTAACGGAAGAGATTAAAACTGGCAAGCCATCCGACCGCCTCGACAGTCCAGTATTTGTGCAAAAAACCACCGAGCACAGTCGCATTGGCCAACGCCATCAAACTGATTTCCTCCATGTGGCCGCACCACGACTACGTCCATCCATGACACGCGGTTGAGGATTCTTGACAGGGCTAGCCGGCACCGGTACGGTGGCAGCGCAATGTCACTCCAACAAACTCCTTTACACGCCGCGCATGTCGCGCTCGGCGCGAAAATGGTTCCGTTTGGCGGTTGGGATATGCCGGTGCAATACGCCGGCATCCTCGCCGAACATCTTGCCGTCCGGCAACACGTCGGCCTGTTCGATATTTCGCACATGGGCGAATTTCTCGTCGCCGGACCAACAGCCGAAACCACGCTCAACCGGCTTTTCACCAATGACGTTCACAAAGTCGCCGTCGGTCAAGCGCAATACACTTTGATGTGCAACGCCACCGGTGGCATCATCGACGACTTAATTCTCTACCGGACCGCGCCGAACGAATTTCTCCTCATCGTCAACGCCGGTAACATCGCCACCGACTTCGCGTGGATCAGTCAATACATCACCGTCAACAATCAAAGCGACCAGACCGCCGCGCTCGCCTTACAAGGCCCGCACGCCCGGCAAATTCTCGATCCCGGTCTCGCGCCATTTCATGTCGTACGGCAAGCGGTATTCGGTAAAAATTGCTGGGTCGCTCGCACCGGTTACACCGGTGAAGATGGCTACGAAATTCTCTGCGACAACGCCGATGCGGTTTTTCTTTGGAACGAATTTCTCAAACGCGGCGCGACGCCTTGCGGTCTCGGTGCTCGCGACACCTTGCGCCTCGAAGCTTGCCTGCCATTGCACGGTCACGACATCACCGGTGACACCACACCGGTCGAAGCCGGACTGAACCGGTTTATTGCGTTCGACAAAGGCGATTTTACCGGTCGCGACGTTTTACTCCAGCAACGCGACCACGGCGCGGCGCGTAAATTGGTGGCATTCCAGATGACCGCCGCGAAATGTCCCCCACCTCGGCAACATTATCCAGTCCTTGACGCCGGACGAAAAATCGGCGAAGTCACCAGCGGCACACAATCTCCGACACTCGGTTGCGGAATTGGTTTGGGATATGTCGAAGCCGGCAGTGCGGCAGTCGGAACTAAAATTGAAATCGAAGTGCGCGGGAAATTATTCCCGGCAATCATTGCAAAAAAACCATTATACAAACGAGGCACATGAGCGTTCCCAAAAATCTGAAATATGCGAAATCCCATGAATGGGTGCGAGTCGAAGGCGATACCGCTGTCGTCGGTATTAGCGACCACGCCCAACGCGAGTTGACTGACATCGTTTACGTCGAATTGCCGCCGGTCGGCGACCGCATCGAAGCCAGTAAAGAATGCGCCGTCGTCGAAAGCGTTAAAGCCGCCAGCGATATTTACTCGCCGGTCACCGGTGATGTCGTTGCGGTGAACGAAGAACTTTCGCGCACTCCTGAATTGGTGAACCAAGACCCGTATGGGAAAGGTTGGATTTTCAAAGTGAAGATGAGCGACCTACCGGAGCTCGGCGAACTAATGACGCCAAACGATTACGCCGCGCACATCGGCGCTTAGTTTCGCCATGCAATCGCCTGACTCGTTTGCCCACCGGCACTTCGGCACACCGACTGACCACGCCGCGATGTTGGCGGAGCTAGGATTCTCGTCGCTCGACGCACTGGTGGATGCCGCCATTCCAGCAAACATTCGCCGACCGACTCCGCTTCAATTACCGGCGGCTGCCACCGAAACTGAAGCGCTTGCCGAATTAAAACGCATCATGTCCACCAACAAACTCTGCCGTTCCTACATCGGCATGGGTTACTACGATTGCATTACGCCACCGGTGATCCAGCGCAACATTTTGGAAAATCCCGGCTGGTACACCGCCTACACGCCGTACCAAGCCGAGATTTCACAAGGTCGCATGGAAGCGTTGCTCAACTTCCAGCAGATGATTGTGGATTTGACCGCCATGGACATCGCTAACGCCTCAACGCTCGACGAAGCGACTGCTGCCGCCGAAGCGATGCACCTTTGTTTCGCCGTTCGCAAAAACGACGCTGCCAACATTTTTTTTGTTTCCGAAACCTGCCATCCACAAACCATCGCCGTCATCCAAACCCGTGCGAACCCGCTCGGCATTGAAGTCATCGTCGGCGACCACCGGCGGTTCCAGATTGCCGGTAACATTTTCGGTCTTCTCGTCCAATACCCAGCGACCAACGGCGCAATCCACGACTATTCCGCCGTGTGTGCCACAGCTCATCAACATTCTGCGTTAGTCGTCGTTGCCGCCGATTTACTCGCGCTCACACTTTTGAAACCGCCCGGCGAATTTGGCGCGGATGTCGTCGTCGGCAGCGCGCAACGGTTTGGCGTACCTCTCGGCTATGGCGGCCCGCACGCTGGTTTCTTCGCGACCCGCGATGCTTACAAACGTCACATGCCGGGCCGACTTATCGGTGTTTCAAAAGACGCGCAAGGTCAACCAGCTTTGCGCCTCGCCTTGCAAACGCGCGAACAACACATTCGCCGCGACAAAGCCACCAGCAACATCTGCACCGCGCAAGTTCTCCTTGCCGTCATGGCTTCGATGTACGCTGTTTATCATGGCCCGTCAGCTTTGAAACGAATCGCCACACGCATTCATGAACTCACACAACGACTTGCCGCAAAGGTTAATCGCGTCGGCACCGAGCCGTTTTTTGACACGCTACACATTCGCGCCAAAGCACCGGCGGGGATTAACGTCCGCAATTTTAGTGACGGCACAATCGGTGTTTCGCTCGACGAAACCACCACAGAAGCTGACGTGGATGAGCTCATCAGACTTTTTAGCGGTTCCGGAAAAACCGCCCCAGCGCTACCGGTGCGTAAATCCGAATTTCTTACTGCCAAAGTTTTCAACAGCTATCACACCGAGCACGAAATGCTCCGGTACATCAAGCGACTCGAAGCTCGCGATTTGTCGTTGTGCCACGCGATGATTCCGCTCGGCTCCTGCACGATGAAATTGAATGCGACAGCAGAAATGCTACCGGTGACTTGGCCGGAAGTCGGCAAGCTACATCCATTCGTGCCGCGCGAACAAGCAGAAGGCTACCGGACATTATTTCAGCAACTGGAAATGTGGCTCGCTGAAATTACCGGTTTTGCAGCGGTATCGCTCCAACCAAATGCCGGCTCACAAGGTGAATACGCCGGCTTGCTTGTCATTCGCGAATTTCACCGGCAACACGGTCACGCCCACCGGAACGTTTGCCTGATTCCAGTTTCCGCGCACGGAACAAATCCAGCGAGCGCGGCAATGGCCGGCATGAAAGTGATTCCGGTGGCGTGCGATGCCGCTGGTAACATTGATGTCGCTGATTTACGAGTGAAAGCCGAACAACATACCGCCAATCTTGCGGCATTAATGGTGACGTATCCTTCCACTCACGGCGTATTTGAGGAAAGCATCCGCGAAATTTGCGCGCTTATTCATCAGCATGGCGGACAAGTTTACATGGACGGCGCTAATATGAATGCGCAAGTCGGCCTGACCAGTCCCGGCTACATCGGCGCGGACGTTTGCCATTTGAATCTGCACAAAACATTTGCCATTCCGCACGGCGGCGGCGGCCCCGGTATGGGACCAATCTGCGTCGCCCAGCATCTTGCGGAATTTTTACCGGGACTTTCGGTTTCGGCGGCGCCGTGGGGCAGCGCAAGTATTCTGGTAATTTCGTGGATGTACATCCGGCTACTAGGCGCAACCGGTTTAGCCAACGCGACGAAGGTTGCAATTTTGAATGCGAATTATGTGGCGCGACGTCTCGGTAAATATTTTCCAACGCTCTACACCGGACCAAGTGGCTTGGTTGCACACGAATGTATTTTGGATTTCCGACAATTCAAAACCTCTACCGGTATCGAGGTGGAAGACGTAGCAAAGCGTTTAATGGATTATGGCTTCCACGCGCCGACGATGTCGTGGCCGGTCGCCGGCACGCTGATGGTGGAACCAACGGAAAGCGAATCGAAGGCGGAACTTGACCGATTTTGCGATGCGCTGATTGCGATTCACGGTGAAATCAAAGCGGTTGAAACCGGTCAGTTTGACCGGCAAAGTAATCCCCTCAAACACGCGCCACACACCGCGAGTGTCGTGGTTGCCGATAAGTGGGAACGCCCCTACTCGCGTGAGCAAGCGGCCTTTCCAACGGCATGGACGCGCGCTCATAAATTCTGGCCGGCAGTCAGTCGCGTGGATAATGTGTACGGCGACCGGAATCTCATCTGCACCTGTACACCGATTGACACGCAATAATCACCACCGTCATCCTTGACCGAGTCGGCGCATTTTAGTAACTTACCAGTAACTTCATGAAATCAATCACGAGACTGTTATTATTGTGCGCCATCGGAATCTTCTTTGTGTTGCCGCATGATTGTCCGGCGGCGTTGGTTTGGCATAAAGGCGAGGGCTGGAGCTGGGAACGTGAAGGCGTGACTGTCGCTAACAATCCAAAAGACCAGCTCGACATTGCGCGCGGTTTAGAGGCAAAGAAAAATTATGATGACGCGGCGACGGCTTACCGGCGTGTGATTCGCCGTTGGCCAACTTCATTCTCTTGTCAAGAAGCCCGACTGGGTTTGGCCAAATGTCTGACGCAAATGAATTATCTTTATAAGGCCGCTAAGGAATACCAAAACCTGATTGAAAAGCATCCGAACAGCCCGCACTTTGAAGATGCCTTACAAGGGCAATACGACATCGCCAGCCGGTTTCTCAATGGTGAAAAACACAAAATCTGGCGACTACGATTCTTCAGCGGCTTTGGTAAGGCGATTGAAATTTTTGAGCAGATTATCAAAGACGCCCCCTACAGCAAATTCGGACCGGCTTCACAATTTCGGATTGGGTTAGCTTACGAAAAAGAAAAAGATAACGTGGCAGCGGTACACGCCTACGAAAAACTATTAGAGCGCTATCCGAAGGATCCAACGGCAGAAGACGCGCAATTTCAAATTGGCTGGGCGTATCGCTCTGAAGCAAAACGCGCTGAGTACGATCAAAACAACGCCAATCAAGCTATCGCAGCATTTAAAGATTTTCTGGTTCGCTACCCAAATAGCGCGAAAGCTGAACAAGTCCGGCAGTTATGCGCCGACTTAAAACAGGAACAGTCCCGTGGCTTGTTCCAAATCGGTCATTACTACGAAAAGAACAAAAATTACCGGGCCGCACTCATCTATTTCAATGAAGTCATTGAGCAAAATCCCCGGTCGGACTGGGCCAACCAAGCTCAGCAAAAGATTACCGCTCTCGCTCCGCTGGCAAAGCGGCAACCGGCTTCAAAATGAATTGCGCCACGCGCTGCATCTTTATCGGTTTGCTGGCAATCATGACCGGTGGTTGCGCGGGTTATCATCTCGGTTCCGCACAATCACTCCCTTACCGGTCGATTGCAGTGCCCATGTTCAAAAATAAGACGCTCAAACCGCAACTCGAAGCACAAGTCACCAACGCCATCATCAAACGTTTTCAGACTGACGGTACGTTACGAATTGAATCCGTCGCGAATGCGGACGTTGTCATTACCGGAGAGATTACGAAGTTCTACCGTCGCGAACTACGGTCGGTTCAGACAAATACTGATGTCCCACGCGAATACCGGGTCACTATCGAAGCGCGAATCGAAGCCCGGCTGCGGACGACCGGCGAGTTAGTGTTTGTACCGGTAACAGTCGAAGGCCGCGCCGATACATTTATTGGTACAGATTTACAGAGTGCCGACGAGCAGGTTTTACCGTTGGTTGCCGACGATCTCGCAAAACGCGTTATCCCGCTGTTAGCCGAACGCTGGTAAAATCTTACGCCGCAGCTGTAAGTTTCAGGCGCGCAGCAAGTCGGGATTTCTTCCGGGAGGCGGTATTCGGATGGATGACTTGCACCTTAGCAGCCTTATCAAGCGCCGAGGTCAACAACCGGTAAGTTGCAGTCGCTTCCGTGGCTTTCTTTTCGCCGACGAACGACTCGAAACTCCGCTCCAATGTGTGGAGACGAGACTTAATTGATTTGTTACGGCTTTGCTTGCGCACACTGGCGCGGGCTTGTTTTGCGGCTGAACGTGTATTGGGCATCGGTGCTAAATCCTTTTCTTTAAGCGAGCGCGTATCATACCGGCCAAATCGAAAATGTCAACGGGGAAAATAAAGGCATTCCTATCTTCCAATCATCAACATTCGCTCGATCGGCGTCAACGCCCGATGGCGAATCTCCTCCGTGAGTACAATTTCCGGCGTCAGATTTTCGAGCGCGGCCACCGCATTTTCGAGAGTGTTTTTCTTCATGTACGGACACTCACTACAATTGCAAGTATCCGTCGGCCCCGGAATAAATATCTTGCCGGGAACTTCTTTCCGCAACCGGTGAAGCATCCCGACTTCGGTGACAATGATAAATTCCTTCGCCGGTGAAGTCCGGCAATAGCGAATCATCCGTTCCGTCGAGCAAACTTCATCAGCCAACATCCGCACCGCGGCAACACATTCCGGATGCGCGACAATTTTCGCTGCCGGATGCTGCTGCCGGAGTTGAAAAATCGCCTTGTGCGTGAACATCATATGCACATGACACGCGCCCGGCCAAAGAATCAGTTCCCGCCCCGTCTGCGCCATCACCCACTGACCGAGATTCTGGTCCGGCACAAATAGAATCCGTTTCTCCTTCGGAATTGAATTCACCACCTTCACCGCATTACCAGAAGTGCAAATCACATCCGTCAACGCCTTCACCGCCGCCGTGCAATTGATGTAAGCGACTACGACCACATCCGGATTCTCCGTCTTCCACTTCGCCAACGCCACCGCATCGCAGGAATCCGCCAACGAGCAGCCGGCAGTTAGATCCGGCAACAACACCGTCTTGCCGGGGTTTACAATCTTCGCCGTTTCCGCCATGAAATGAACGCCGCAAAACAAAATCACATCCGCCGTCGTATCACGAGCGTGATACGCCAAACCGAGTGAGTCGCCGACAAAATCCGCCACGTCCTGAATCTCCGGCACTTGGTAATTATGAGCGAGAATCACGGCGTTGCGCTGCTTTTTTAATTTTTGAATGCGATCAATCATTTTGCCGAAACTTAGCCGATGCCAACCAGCAACTCAATACCGGACGCGCCACAGGAATAACCCACGCGCCGGTGCCGTCTCCACCAACGCCGTCCGCCGCTTACCGGTAATCAATTCTCGCAGTTGCGCGACCGCCAACTTCCCCTCGCCCACCTTCACCAACGCGCCGGCAATACTCCGCACCATCTTATAAAGAAATCCATTCGCCGAAACCGTAATCGTCACCAACTGCCCACATCGAGTGATTGTCAGTTTCGTAACCGTTCGCACCGGCGTTTCAATCTCCCGCATCGGATTTGCCGACAACGCTGTGAAGTCGTGCCGGCCCACAATTAACTTTGCCGCTCGTCGCATCGCCGGTAAGTCCAGCGGTCGCGAAACATGCCAAACATACCGGCGCAAAAAAATATCCGGCACCGCGCCGGTATCAATCTGGTACCGGTACTCTTTGCCTTTTGCCGAAAACCGCGCGTGAAACTTTGTCGGCACGCGCTTCACGCCAGTCACGCGAATATCTTCCGGTAAGTTTGCATTCAGCGCCCGAAGAATCGTCGACGGCGGATGACTGGTGATCAATGTCGCGTGAGCCACCTGTGCCCGGGCGTGAACCCCGGCATCGGTGCGCCCCGAACCGTGCACCGTCACCGGCGCGCCGACAATTTTCGCGAGCGCTTCCTCCAGTTTTTGCTGGATGGAAATCGCGTTCGGTTGCCGTTGCCAGCCGCCATACGCCGTGCCGTCGTAGGCGATGGTGAACCGGTAATTACTGTGCGGCGTGCGCATCGAGATAACTCTGGAGCATTAGTTGCGCGGCAAGTTGATCGACTTTTTCTTTCCGATCTTTTCGCCGCACGTTACCTTCAATCAAAACTCGCGTTGCCTGCGCCGAGGTCAGCCATTCGTCCCAGCACTCCACCGGTAATGTCGTCGCCGCTGTCAGTGCCGCGATGAACTTGCGAGTCTGTTCCGTTTGAGCGCTGGCCGTGCCGTCAAGCCGGCGCGGCAAACCGACCAGCAGCTTACCGGCATTGCGTTCGGTCGCGACGCGCAAAACTTCCGAAATATTTGGGGTAACGTAACCGATGGATTGTGCAACCGTTCCAGTTTCGTCGCTGATGGCCAGACCGACACGTTTCAGCCCATGATCCACGCCGAGAATTCTCATCGGCGCGACTTCACCGCTTTGACCATCGGCGCAACAAACGCCGCGACATTACCTTTTCTCGCAATCTGATTCACGATGGCACTACCGACAATGCACGCGTCGGCTTGCACGGCAACGGCGCGGGCTTGCGCCGGTGTCGAAATCCCAAAACCAACCGCCACCGGCAAGTCAGTGTGCTTCCGAATTTTGGCAATCATCGGCGCGATGGAATGGGAAATCGTCTTCTGCATTCCGGTCACACCTTCGCGGGAGACGTAGTAAATAAATCCACCGGCGTGCCGGCAAATCTCCGCGATGCGCGCTTCCGGTGTCGTCGGCGCAATCAAGTAAATTGGATGCACACCGGCGGAGCGCAGAGCCGATTGATAATTACCGGCTTCTTCCGGTGGCAAATCCAATGCGAGTACGCCATCCACACCGGCGACCGCAGCAGCCTTGGCAAATTTTGCGACGCCGTACTGGTGAATCAGATTGTAATAAATGTAAAACACCACCGGTATCTCGCAGCCGGTTTTTCGCAAGCCGGCCACCGTGCTGAGTACTCGCGTCAAGGTCGTGCCGCTTTTTAAGGAACGCTCCGCCGCCAGTTGATTTACAACCCCGTCGGCAAGCGGATCGCTAAACGGCACACCAAGCTCCAGCACATCCACGCCAATGCGCTCGAAATCACGCGCCAGTTTCGCCGTCGTTTTCAGATTCGGATCACCGGCGCTGATGTAGACGATGAAGCCTTTTTGCTTCACGGCACGCAACGCACAAAATTTTAGGTCAATTCGATTCACAGGAGTTGTGTAAGTAAATAAACCGCAAGCCTTCTAGGGTCAACTGCGGATTCACATATTGAATCGCCGGTATCTTCTGCGCAATCAAATTACCATAGCCACCGGTGGCGACTACGACTGCGCGATGGAGTCCCGACTCCCGTCGTAACGCTGCTAAAATTTCTTTTACCAACCCCCGGTAGCCGACGACTGCCCCGACTTCCATCGCCGCCACCGTGCTTTTGCCAATAACCGATTTCGGTTCACGCAAATCAATCTGTGGCAGCAACGCCGTGTGTTCATGCAAATAATCCGTCATCGCTGCCAACCCCGGCGCAATCACACCGCCGACATATTCCCGGTGTGAATTCACGATATCGAATGTCACCGCTGTGCCAAAGTCCACAACGATTGCCGGCTCGCGGTAAAGATTGACCACGCCGACTGCGTTCGCTAATCGATCTGCGCCGATTTGTTTTTGATTTGGGTACCGGATTCCAATTCCTAAATTGCAATCCGCAGACACTTCTAGCGGTACCATCGATAACCAACATCGCAGCTTGCGCGTCGCCGCCGGAACGACCGACGCCAATACAACTGCCGTGTATTTTCCAACCGCACGCGGAATACCAGCTAGCCGCGCCGTTGGCACGCTGACGATTCGTCCGATGCGCCGGCCGTCTGTGATGGCAAAGTCGGTGTTTGTATTGCCGGCATCAATCAACAAAATCCGTTTCATATTCGTTCCACCACCAAATCTGCGCCTAACACGCGTTCAATCTGTCCGTTGTCCCGGCGAATCAAAAGCGCGCCATCTTCATCCAACGCCTGTGCGTGACCTTCAATGCGATGCTCTCCCATCCGCACCACGATTTGCTTACCAAGCGTCGTACACAACCGCGCCCACTCGGCGCTGATAGTTAAAAAATCATCCGCTGCCTGCGCGTACACCACATCTAATTCTATCAACAACCGCGCCGCCATCTCCGGTCGATCGGTACAACTTAATCCGGTCGCCACCTTGCGCAGTTCGATTGGAAAATCTTCATCGCAGCAATTCACATTCAATCCAATTCCGAGAATGGCAACGTCGTTGCGCGTCTCCGTCAAAATACCCGCGAGCTTCCGATCGTCCAACGTCACGTCATTCGGCCATTTGATTTTTGCATCCAAACCGGCGACACGCGCCACCGCCACACTGGCCGCTACCGTCAGGCGTGGCAACGGAAACTTTGGCCGCAGCAACACCGAAAACCACAACCCCTTCCCGCGCGCCGACGCCCAACTTCGACCGTGCCGACCGCGCCCTTTCGTCTGCGACTCGGCAAACACCACCAGCCCTTCCCGCGCCTGAGTCATCCGCATGATCGCGTCATTCGTCGAGGTGGTTTCCTCAAATACCAAAATCTCACGACCAATTACTTTCGTTTCCAACCGGGCCCGCAAATCATCCGCCATCAACCGCTCTGGCCCATTGGTAAGCCGGTAGCCAAAATGCGGATGCGTTTCAATCTCGTAACCGAGCGTCTGCAACTCCGCCAATTCCACCGCCGGTAAATCCAGCCGCACAAACTGACCGGCACTCCGGTGTAGTGCTGCGATTTTTGCAATCATCCGTTACTCATCGCTCACATTGTTCATTTCCAATGAAAAATCCACCGCGCGCGCCGAATGTGTCAGCGCTCCGACGCTGATATAATCCACACCCGTCTCTGCAATCGCACGAACCGTCGCCAAACGCACACCACCGCTGGCTTCGAGCTTCGCACGACCGGCCACCAGACGCACCGCTTCGCGAAGTTCATCCAACGACATATTATCGAGCAAAATATGATTCGCACCGGCGGCTAATGCCATTTCTACATCCGCGAGCGTGTCCGCCTCAATGACTACCGGAATGTTCGCTTGCCGGCGGCGCACCTCGACAACCGCTTGCGCGAGTGCGGTCGGCCCCAGCCGCGCCAGAATCACCCGGTGATTATCTTTGAACATCGCTACGTCGAATAAACCCATCCGGTGATTCGTTCCGCCACCGGCGGCCACCGCGTATTTCTCCAGCACCCGTAACGTCGGCGTGGTTTTGCGAGTGTCGAGAATCTGCGCTTTCGTACCGGCGACGATTTCGACAAATTGCCGAGTCAACGTCGCAATCCCGGAAAGTTGCTGGAGAAAATTCAACGCCGTTCGTTCGCCTGTCAAAATCGCGCGCGCCGGTCCAGAAATCTCGCAAACGCGCTGGCCGGTTGCCACAACGTCACCATCGTGAACAAGCGGCTGTGTTTTACCATCGAATTCTCGAAACACCGCTTCGACAAGCACTAGCCCAGCCACGACGCACGGTTCTTTCGCGATAATCGTCGCCGTACCCAGTAACTCCACCGGCACGCTTACCTCGGTGGTGATGTCACCGGCACCGACATCTTCGGCGAGCGCAGTCCGCACTAAGCTTTCAATCAGCGTGCTTGGTAAGGTTGTCATTTTTTGCGTTTTACCACATTCACTTTCAATTTGCGGTCATATTTCACTTCGCGTTTGGCTGGGATTTCTTTTCCCTTTTCCAACTCGGTAATCTGGTCACGCAAAATCGCGGCTTTCTCAAATTGTAAATTTTCAGCGGCCTCAATCATTTCCGCTTCGAGTTCCCGGAGCAATTCCGCCTGCCGGTAACCACCGGGAGCTTCCCGAACGACTGACGCTTCCACCTCACGCGCCTCGGTCACACTGGCGATACTGAGTTGCAATTCACGCTTTACCGACTTCGGCGTGATGTGATGTTCGACGTTGTAGGCGAGTTGCTTCGCGCGTCGGTATTCGGTGGTGGCGATGAATTTCTTAATCGAATCCGTCATCACGTCGGCGTACAGCACAACCTCGGCGTTGATGTGTCGAGCCGCACGACCGGCCGTCTGAATCAACGCCGTCGCACTCCGGAGAAAACCTTCCTTATCGGCGTCGAGAATCGCCACGAGCGAAACCTCCGGCAAGTCGAGACCTTCCCGGAGCAAATTAATCCCAATCAGCACATCGAACTCCGCGCTCCGCAGTCCGCGCAGAATTTCGATGCGTTCGATGGTATCAATTTCGCTGTGCAGATATTTCACACGCAGGCCGACTTCCTTGAAATAATCGCTCAAATCTTCGGCAGTGCGTTTGGTCAGCGTGGTAACAAGAACTCGCTCATCTTTTTCGGCGCGAGCACGACAAAGTTCGATGAGATCATCAATCTGATTGGTCAATGGCTTGATCGTGATCGTCGGATCAATCAATCCGGTGGGGCGAATGATTTGCTCGGCGACGACGGTACTGTGTTGAAGTTCATACGCACTCGGCGTGGCGCTGACGAAAACAGATTGTTTGAGGAGACTTTCAAGCTCCGGGAAGTTGAGCGGCCGGTTGTCGAGCGCGCTGGGCAGGCGGAAACCGTGTTCAACTAAAGTAGTTTTTCGCGACTTATCACCGGCATACATTCCACCGAGCTGCGGCACGGTCACGTGCGACTCGTCCACGATGGTGATAAAATCTTTCGGAAAGAAATCAATCAACGTGAATGGCCGCTCACCGGCGGCGCGTCCGCTGAGATGCCGCGAGTAATTTTCGATACCGGAGCAGAAGCCCATTTCCTTGAGCATTTCCAAATCATACATCGTGCGGCTATGAATGCGCTGCGCTTCGAGGAGCTTGCCATGTTCCTCGAACCACGCCACCCGGTCGGTCATTTCCGCCTTGATGCCGTCGAGCGCGCGGACGATTTTGGAATACGGCATCGCCCAATGCTTAGCCGGGTAAATAGAAACTTGTTGCAGTTCTTCGAGCCGCTTGCCGGTCAATGGATCGAACCGGGCCAGATGCTCCACCCGGTCGCCGAAAAACTCAATGCGAATCGCATCTTCGGTATAGCTTGGACAAATTTCCACGGTGTCGCCGCGCAC
>CAINDI010000044.1 GCA_903847335.1 uncultured Verrucomicrobiota bacterium
AATTTTTGAGGCGTGCGACGCAGCGCGTTTTGCCGGACAGGCGCAGGATGTGGCGGCGTTGAAACAACAGGTGGAGCAGGTGATTGATGAATTGGAAAACCATCGGCGTTAGCCTTCTTTTCACGACGACGGTGCTGGCGAACGACGAATTCAAGTCAGCGAATGCGCTTTTCGATGCCGGTAAGTTTGCGGAAGCGGCGGCGGCGTTTGAACGAGTCACGCCGAAAACAGCGGCGGTGTTTTTCAATCTTGGCAATGCACATTTCCGATTGGAACAACTGGGACGTGCGGTGCTTGATTTTGAGCGTGCCCGGCAACTCGCGCCGACGGATCCGGATATTTTGGCGAATTTGCGGTTTGCCGAGGAACGACTCGGTGTGGCGGAGGTGAACTTGCCGGCGAAATCGGTGACGCGGTTTTGTGAATCGGTGACTGGCGGTCGGACGATTACACAGTGGGCGCGGTATGAGGTTGCCAGCGTGTGGTTAACGGTGATGTTGGTGGCCGGCGCGATTGGGTGGCCGCGTTTGCGGACCGGATTTGTGATTTTGGCAATGATTGCTGGTGGCGGGTTAATTTTTACTTCGACGATTTTGATTTACCGTGTGGCGTCGCCACCGGAGGTAATTGTGCTAGCCGGGAAGACTGAGGCGCGGTTTGCGCCATTGGCAGATGCGACGGTGCATTTTCAGTTGGGCGAGGGAACGAAAGTTTGGATCCGGGAAGATCGCGGTCAATGGTGGTTCGTCGAGCGCGCCGATGGTCAGCAAGGTTGGATTAAAAGTGAGGCGGCGGAACGGGTTATCCGTCCGGCTCTTCCACATTTTTAGTGCGGTGCTTGACAGGTCGCCAGTGGGGGCTATAGTTGCTCCGCCATGCAAGCTACGGAGCCTGGAGGAGGAACGAATCAACGCTTCCCGTCGGTCGGACGCGGGAGTTGGGCGACTGTGCCGGATTCGGATTGGAATGATTGGCGTTGGCAACTTCAGCATCGCGTCACCACGCTCGAACAGCTCGAAAAACTTCTGCCGCTGACGAAGGAAGAACGTCTCGGTGTGCAATTAGCTGGTCAGCATTTGGCGCTGGCAATTACGCCGTACTTTTTCAATCTGATTGATGCCGGTGACCCAAATTGTCCAATTCGCCGGCAGGTCATTCCGCGCATCGAAGAAACGACGACCGCGTCGTGGGAATTGACCGATCCGTGCGGCGAGGATGCGCATATGCCGGTGCCGGGTTTAGTGCACCGGTACCCTGACCGCGTTTTGTTTTTGGTGACGGACCGGTGTGCGGCGTACTGCCGGTATTGCACGCGCAGCCGGGTGGTCAGCGGAGTAGGGGAACAACATCTCGAAACCGATTTCAGCGCGGCGCTGGATTATCTCCGGCAACACCGGGAAGTCCGCGACGTGTTGCTCAGCGGCGGCGATCCGTTGCTGTTTAACGACGACCGGCTGGAACGTTTGCTCCGGCAGCTTCGTGAAATTCCGCATATCGAACTGCTGCGAATCGGTTCGCGGATACCGGTATTTCTGCCGCAACGTATCACGGCATCGTTGTGCGCGATGTTGAAACAATTTCACCCGTTGTGGGTGAACATCCACACTAATCATCCGCGTGAAGCGACGGCCGAAGTCCGGGAAGCTTGCGCGCGTTTGTCTGACGCCGGGATTCCGCTGGGCAATCAGACTGTCTTGCTGCGCGGAGTGAATGACGATGCAACGGTGATGAAAGAATTGTTGCACAAGCTGATTATGATGCGCGTCCGGCCGTATTACATTTACCAATG